>JBGSPX010000015.1:0-54131 GCA_041738345.1 Proteocatella sp. | reverse complement strand
TGTAATGCAAAAAAATATTTTAACCATAAAAAAATCTTAGATTATTTTTAAAAACACCTTTTTTATGAGTGTTGAATAATCTAAGATTTTAAATTTTGGATTTTAGCTGTCAAAAAACTTCATTATCCGACAGCCCCTTTCCTTATAGAGTATATATTAACTGGGGGATTGTTAACCAAAGTATCTTTTTAGAAGACCTTCAAATGCACAACCATGTCTAGCTTCATCTTTTGCCATTTCATGAACTGTATCATGAACTGCATCAAGATTAAGTTGTTTTGCAAGGGTAGCAAGCTCTTTTTTACCAGCACAAGCGCCATTTTCAGCTTCTACTCTAAGTTCAAGGTTTTTCTTAGTTGAGTCAGTTACTACATCACCAAGAAGTTCTGCAAATTTTGCAGCATGCTCTGCTTCTTCCCAAGCTGCTTTTTCATAATACATTCCTATTTCAGGATAGCCTTCTCTATGAGCAACTCTTGCCATTGCAAGATACATTCCAACCTCAGTGCATTCTCCCATGAAGTTAGCCTTAAGACCTTCAACGATTCTCTCATCTACATCTTTTGCTACGCCAACTACATGTTGATCAGCCCAACTTCTATCACCAGATTGCTCTACGAATTTATCAGCGCCAACCTTACATACTGGACATACATCTGGAGCACTTTCTCCTGTGTGAACATAACCACATACTGAACATACAAATTTCTTTTCCATTTTATTGTTTCCTCCATATAATGTTATTTTTTATATTTTTCTTATTAGTAATTATTCTTAATAAATATAATATACCACCAAAAATAGAACTTGTAAATAGTTAATTTAAAAAAAGTAGAAATTCCTAATAATTTTTTGGAATTTCTACTTCATAAAGATGATATTAAGCTTAAATATTTAAAAGTATATTTGAAATTTCAGCAAATCTTTCATCAGATATGCCTAATTTCTTTTTAAAAGGTTCTTCGTCCATTCTAACCAGTATTGTTTTGTCAGGATGCAATTGCTTTATAATGGAAGCTAATTGTGCAACGGATGCTTCATCGTCATTATAACCTTTTATTATAGTAATTTCGAATATAAATTTACCAGAGTATTGATTTCTAAACTCAGCCATATTTGAGATATAGTTTTCTAAATTATATCCTTGTATAGGTCGTTGGACTTTTTGAAATGATTCTTCGGTTATAACCTTTATTTCTCCAACAACAGCATCACATTTATTGGCTATGTTTCTAAATGCTTCCTTTTTTAAAAGATATCCATTTGAAAATAGCTTTACTTTTATTCCTTTATGTTTAATATAATCAACTATAGTATCTAAGTTATCATTAAAAAAAGCTTCTCCTTTTGAGTTTATAAAAATAAGGTCAGGTTTTTTAGTTTCAATAACTGCTGTTAATTCTGATAGTATAGCATCTGATTCGCTGAAATGTTGAGGGGTATCTACTTTGTTTTTTGAACGACCTATGGGACAGAATATGCAATCAAAATTACAATATTTATCTGGAAGTATATTGATTTCTAAGATTTTTTCGCCATCTTCTACATAAATTTCTTTATAGCTAAAACTTTTCATTATATAATATCCTTTCTTAAAAACTTTCTAAGTTTATTTCTTTATTATTTACATCTAAAACAAAGCTTTCACAGGTTCCGCCTAAATTTGAACTTACATTTTCTTTCAGATAATCCAAAGCTTCATACAAAGTATTAGTTCTTTTTTCGTCAACTGATTCTATGCATAAAAATGCATGTTTCGTATTTTCAGTTAACATAGTTCTTACGGATTCTCTCCAGTTCCAGCAACGACAGATTGCACCGAGTTCATCTTTATAAACAATTTCGCCCTCATAAGGAGGCTCGCTTTTGTCAGAACCAAGAGTTATGAAATTTTCATTTCCATCAGCTTGGGTAAGTTTTATATTACCTACAAAAGTATCAATATCTTCTCCTCCACAGGGAAGTGCATATTTTAAGGATGCACTGTTGTATATATCAACCAAAGGATTTATATTTCCAAGATGATTCCCATTATAAATTCGTTTCAGTAGCGCTTCTATAGAAGAACGAGCTCCCTTTTTAGTTTTAAATTTTTGAAAAGCTTCTCTCCATACTTTTATTACAGCATTGTTACTAAATTCCGAATCTTGAAGATGATTCAAACACTCTTTTTCAGAAGCTAAAAGCATTTCTTTAAGATGAGATTCGTTATTAATAGAATTGTCTATGTCACGACATATAACAATACCTATTTTAGCGTTTGGAAATAGATTCCAAAAATCGTCTTCAATAATAAATTTTTTCATATAAATAATCCTTTCAAGTATAAATAAAGTATTAGCAATTTGAAGAAACTAACTTAAGTCCTACTATTCCAGCGACTATAAGCAGTACGCAAACTATACGGACTACACTTACTGGTTCTTTAAAAATAATAATACCCAATATTACAGTGCCTATAGTGCCTATTCCAGTCCATATAGCATAGGAACTGCTCAGCGGAAGTGTTTTTAATGATAGCGATAAGAAATATAAACTTGCTGCCATTGTAACAACTGTAAATATACTTGGGATTATTTTTGTAAATCCGTCAGAAAATTTAAGTCCTACTGCCCAACCAACTTCGAAAAAACCTGCCAAAATCAAGTAAAACCACTGCATAGATTACCTCCTAAAAAAATGTAAGTATTTCTTATGGTTTTATTTTATAAAACAAAAAAAGCCCATAAGAAATATTATAAAAATATCTCCCAGGCTTTTATCCTTCCGTGTACACAATTCTGTGCGTCTTCTCTTGGACCAGCCAGTAAAACTGCGGAACCCTAGAAGACTTTGTATTAATTTTTGATAATTAAATTTTATCACACTCAAATATTTAAAGTCAATAAATTTATATAAAAAATGCTCTTGCAAAAAGTGTTCCAATGTGATATATTTATAGAATGCTATAGAATAATAATGGGGACGTATGTCTAATTAGAAATTCTTTTTATTAATTGAGAGGTGAAGTCTGAATGCCATATCCACATCCTGTGCAGATCGGGAGAAGAAAGAGAATGAGCTTTTCGAAGATTAACGAAGTAACAAGTCTGCCAAATCTAATAGAGATACAGTTAGACTCTTACAAGTGGTTTATCGAGGAAGGCCTTAGAGAAGTATTTGAAGAAGTATTTCCAATAGAAGACTATACTGGAAATATAAAATTAGAGTTCGTAGACTACTATATAGAAGACGAGCCAAAGTATGATGTTGAAGAAAGTAAAGAAAGAGACGTAAACTACGCTAGTCCACTTAGAGTAAAGGTTAAACTAACAGTACCTGAAGAAGATGGAACTAAAATAGTTAAAAATGAAGGCGGAGAACCTGTCTTCTTAGGAGATTTCCCTCTTATGACTGATAAAGGAACCTTCATTATAAATGGAGCGGAGCGAGTAATCGTAAGTCAGCTTGTAAGATCACCAGGGGTTTATTATGCACAAGAAATTGATAAATCTGGTAAAAGGTTAATTTCTTCTACAGTTATACCTAATAGAGGAGCTTGGCTTGAATATGAAACTGACTCAAATGATATAGTTTCAGTCAGAATAGACAGAGATAGAAAACAACCAATAACAATGCTTTTAAGAGCATTTGGTTATGGAACTAATGAACTTATAAGAGACCTTATAGGAGAAGATGAAAGACTAGAAGCAACTCTTGGAAAAGATAGTACAACATCAAGAGAAGAAGCTTTAATAGAAATATATAAAAAATTGAGACCAGGTGAACCACCTACACTTGAAAGTGCGGAGTCTCTAATAAATTCACTGTTCTTTGATCCTAAGAGATATGACTTAGCTAAGGTAGGAAGATTTAAGTTTAACAAAAAACTTTCTATTGCAAATAGAGCTACTGGAAAGAAGCTTGCTAGAGACGTTGCGGATCCTCGTACAGGGGAAATTCTATTTGAAGCAGGCCACAGATTAACATTTGAAGAAGCTGATTCAATAGAAGATACAGGAATAGAATCGGTTTACCTTTTAGGTGAAGAATCGAAAGAAGTAAAAGTAATAGGAAATAAATTTGTAAATATAAATAAGTATATAAATTTTGATATAAGTGACCTTAAGATAAAAGAAAAAGTGAGATATTCTGTGCTTAAAGAATTACTTGAGAAGACAGATGATCCTCAAGAACTTAAAGCGCTTATCGCAAAAAATAAACGTCAATTAGTACCTAAACATATAGTTATAGAAGACATAGTGGCTTCTGTAAGTTATCAGTTTAATCTGTTTAATGGAATTGGGAATATAGACGATATAGACCATTTAGGAAACCGTAGAGTAAGATCTGTTGGAGAACTTCTTCAAAATCAGTTCAGAATAGGACTTTCTAGAATGGAAAGAGTTGTTAAGGAGAGAATGACTGTTCAAGATACTATGGAACTTACTCCTAACACGCTTATAAACATAAGACCAGTTACAGCAGCAATCAAAGAATTCTTTGGTTCATCACAGCTATCGCAGTTCATGGATCAAACAAATCCGCTTTCAGAACTTACGCACAAGAGAAGATTATCTGCACTTGGACCTGGAGGATTATCTAGAGATAGAGCAGGCTTTGAGGTGCGAGACGTTCACTATTCACATTATGGAAGAATGTGTCCGATAGAGACTCCAGAGGGACCAAATATCGGGCTTATAAACTCACTTTCAGTTTATGCGAAAATAAATGAATATGGATTTATTGAATCACCTTATAGAAAAGTAGATAAAGAAACTGGGATAGTAACTTCAGAAATAGTATATCTTACGGCAGATCAAGAAGACCTTTATATAAGAGCTCAGGCTAATGAGCCTCTTGCTGAAGATGGAAGATTTGTAAATGAGAGAGTTGCTTGTAGAACCGTAAATGGTACAGTTCAGCTTATAAACAGAGAAAATGTAGACGTAATGGACGTTTCGCCAAAACAGGTTGTTTCCGTAGCAACAGCTATGATACCATTCCTTGAAAACGATGACGCCAACCGTGCCCTAATGGGATCAAACATGCAACGTCAGGCAGTACCTCTAGTTAGAAGAGAAGCGCCAGTAATAGGAACTGCAATAGAGTACAGATCAGCTGTAGACTCAGGCGCAGTTGTAGTAGCAAAATATGCAGGAACTGTTGAGAAAGTATCTGCAAATCAAGTGGTTGTAAGAAGAGAAACAGGCGAACGTGATTCATATAAATTATTAAAGTTTAAACGTTCAAATCAGGGAACTTGTATAAATCAAACTCCAATCGTGACTAAGGGAGATTTACTGCAAAAAGGTGAAGTTATTGCAGATGGACCTTCTACAGATCTTGGAGAAATAGCATTAGGAAGAAACTGTCTGATAGCATTCATGACATGGGAAGGTTACAACTATGAGGATGCTATACTAATCAATGAAAGACTTGTTAGAGAAGATAGACTTTCTACAATTCATATAGAAGAATATGAGTCAGAAGCAAGAGATACGAAGCTTGGACCAGAAGAAATAACTAGAGATATTCCAAATGTTGGGGATGATGCACTTAAAAATCTTGATGACAGAGGGATTGTTCGTATAGGAGCAGAAGTTGAATCAGGAGATATACTAGTTGGAAAGGTTACTCCAAAAGGAGAAACTGAAATAACTCCAGAAGAAAGACTGCTAAGAGCAATATTTGCTGAAAAAGCAAGAGAAGTAAGAGATACTTCATTAAGAGTACCTCATGGAGAGTCAGGAATAATCGTAGATATAAAAATCTTTACAAGAGAAAATGGTGACGAACTTCCAGCAGGTGTAAATGAATTAGTTAGATGTTACATCGCTAAGAAGAGAAAAATAAATGTTGGAGACAAAATGGCGGGACGTCATGGTAATAAGGGTGTTATCTCTAGGATACTTCCAGAAGAAGATATGCCGTTTATGCCAGATGGAACTCCACTTGAAATAGTACTAAATCCACTGGGCGTACCTTCGCGTATGAACATCGGACAGGTACTTGAGGTTCACTTAGGTCTTGCAGCAAAACAACTTGGATGGCATGTAGCTACACCTGTATTTGACGGAGCGAATGAGAATGATATATTCAAAGCGCTTGGCGAAGCAGGATATCCAGAAGATGGAAAGATACAGCTACAAGATGGAAGAACTGGAGATTTCTTTGACAATAGAGTTACAGTAGGATACATGTATATGCTTAAACTGCATCACCTTGTTGATGATAAGATACATGCTAGATCTACAGGACCGTACTCATTAGTAACTCAGCAGCCACTTGGTGGTAAAGCTCAGTTCGGAGGACAGAGATTTGGAGAGATGGAGGTTTGGGCACTTGAGGCATACGGAGCAGCCCATACACTTCAAGAAATTCTTACAGTTAAGTCAGATGACGTTGTAGGAAGAGTAAGAACATACGAAGCTATTGTTAAAGGTGAAAATGTTCCAGAACCAGGAATTCCAGAATCATTCAAGGTTCTTATAAAAGAACTTCAGTCACTTTGTCTTGATGTAAAACTTCTTTCAGAAGATGAACAAGAGCTTGAAGTTGTAGAAAGTATAGATGATCCAGAAATAGTGGATAACTCAATCTATATAGACGAAGAACGAGATGATATGATAGAAATAGATATAACAAAGGATGCATCGGCGCTTGATGATGATTCAAGCTTTGACCTTGAATATCAAGATGAAGAAGATGAAGATTTTGATGAGGATTTCATCTTTGATGAAGACGATATTGATTAAATAGACTTGTGCAATAAACCGTGATAGTATCATGGTTTATTGCCGCTAAAAGTGTTAACCTAAATATTTCTAATAATTAAGATAGAAGAAGGGAGCGGCACTCCTTGTTTGAATTAGATAATTTTGAATCGATCAAAATAGGATTAGCTTCACCAGAGAAGATTAGAGAATGGTCTTTTGGAGAAGTTAAAAAACCCGAAACAATAAACTATAGAACTTTAAAACCAGAGAAAGATGGTCTTTTTTGTGAAGCTATATTTGGACCACAAAAAGACTGGGAATGTCACTGTGGAAAATACAAGAAAGATAGAGCAAGACACAAGGGCGTAATATGTGACAAATGTGGTGTTGAAGTTACTAGAGCTAAAGTTAGAAGAGAAAGAATGGGGCATATAGAACTTGCAACCCCAGTGTCTCACATATGGTACTTTAAAGGAATCCCTTCTAGAATGGGACTTTTACTTGACATGTCACCAAGACTTCTTGAAAAAATACTTTATTTTGCATCTTATGTAGTAGTGGATCCAGGAGAAACTAATCTTACTGAGAATTCACTATTAAGTGAAAAAGAATATAGAGAAGCTATAGACAACTATGGTAGAGATTCTTTTTCAGCTATGATGGGAGCAGAAGCTGTAAAGCAGATGCTTAAAAATTTAGACTTAGAAAAACTCTCAAAAGATTTGAAGCTTAAGCTTAAAGATGCGAGTGGACAAAAAAGAATAAAGGCAATAAGAAGACTAGAAGTTGTAGAGGCTTTTAAACAATCAGGAAATGACCCATCGTGGATGATTCTTGATGTTATACCAGTAATTCCACCAGAGCTTAGACCAATGGTTCAGCTTGATGGAGGAAGATTTGCAACATCTGACCTAAATGACCTTTATAGAAGAGTTATAAATAGAAATAACAGACTAAAGAAGCTTCTTGAACTTGGAGCGCCTGACATAATAATAAGAAATGAAAAGCGTATGCTGCAAGAAGCGGTAGATGCACTTATAGATAATGGTAGAAAAGGAAGACCGGTAACAGGACCTGGAAATAGACCATTAAAATCACTTTCAGATATGCTAAAAGGTAAACAGGGACGTTTTCGTCAGAACCTTCTAGGTAAGAGGGTTGACTACTCTGGTCGTTCAGTTATCGTAGTTGGACCAGACCTTAAGTTCTACCAGTGTGGACTTCCTAAAAAAATGGCACTTGAGCTATTTAAGCCATTTGTAATGAATGGGCTTGTTGAAAGAGGATATGCACAGAATATAAAGAATGCTAAACGTATGGTTGAAAAGGTTAAGCCAGAAGTTTGGGAAGTGCTTGAAGAAGTTATAAAAGGCCATCCAGTACTTCTTAACCGTGCTCCTACACTGCATAGACTTGGAATTCAAGCATTTGAACCAGTTCTTGTAGAAGGAAAAGCAATAAAACTACATCCGCTTGTATGTACTGCATATAACGCAGACTTTGACGGAGACCAGATGGCGGTTCACGTACCGCTTTCAGTAGAAGCGCAGGCAGAGGGAAGATTCCTAATGCTTTCTCCAAATAACATCATGGCACCAAAAGATGGAGCACCAATAACGACACCTTCACAGGATATGGTACTTGGGGCATACTATCTTACTATGGAAGAAGCCGATGTTGCTGGAACTGGCTCAATATACAAAGATTTTGATGAGATGATGCTTGCTTATGATAATAAAGCGGTAAATCTTCATGCAAGAGTAAAAGTAAGAATGAAACTTACTGAAGATGACAAAGGTCAACTTGTAGAATCTACAGTAGGAAGATTTATATTCAATAATAATATTCCTCAAAACTTAGGTTATGTAGATAGAACTATAGATAAATATTCTTTGGAAGTTGACTTTATCTTAGGAAAAAGTCAGCTTGGAAAAGTAATAGATAAATGTTTTAGAAAACATGGAAATACAGCTACAGCGCTTATGCTAGATAAAATAAAAGAACTTGGATTTAAATACTCTACAAAAGGAGCTATGACAGTTTCTGTAGCAGATATGGAAATTCCAGCAGAAAAGCATCAATTAGTTAGAGAAGCAGAAGAAAAAGTAGCTAAGTATGAGAAAAACTTTAAACGTGGACTTATGTCAGATGAAGAAAGATACGAAAGAGTAATCGAAACTTGGGCAGCTACTACAGAACTTGTAACAGATGCACTTATGAAAAATCTTGGGCCACTTAACAACATCAACATAATGGCAGTATCAGGAGCGAGGGGTTCTAAGAACCAGATAAGACAGCTTGCAGGTATGCGTGGTCTTATGGCGAATGCCTCTGGTAAAACAGTTGAGATTCCAGTTAAATCTAACTTCCGTGAGGGTCTTACAGTACTTGAGTACTTTACATCTTCGCACGGTGCTAGAAAAGGACTTGCCGATACTGCACTAAGAACTGCCGATTCAGGATATCTTACAAGAAGACTTGTTGACGTTTCACAAGATGTAATAATAAGAGAACTTGACTGTGGAACTACAGAAGGTATAGAAGTAAGTGCGTTTAAAGATGGAAATGAAGTAATAGAAAATCTTTACGATAGAATAGTAGGAAGATATCCAGTAGCGGATGTACTTCATCCAGAAACAGGAGAAATACTTGCGAAACGTGGAGAAGAAATAGTAGAAGAAGTAGCAGAAAAAATAGTAGCATCAGGAATAACAACATTAGTGCTTAGAACAGTGCTTAACTGTAAATCTAAACATGGAGTATGCGCAACTTGCTACGGAAGAAACTTGGCAACTGGTAAAAACGTAAATGTAGGAGAAGCGGTTGGTATAATTGCTGCTCAGTCAATCGGAGAGCCAGGAACACAGCTTACAATGAGAACATTCCATACTGGAGGAGTTGCCGGAGGCGATATAACTCAGGGTCTTCCAAGGGTTGAGGAGCTTTTCGAGGCTCGAAAGCCAAAAGGACTATCTGTAATTACAGAAGTAGAAGGAACTGTTAAATTTGTAGAAAATGGAAAACGAAAAGACATTATAGTTACGACTACATCAGGCGAAGAGCATGAATATCAAATACCATATGGCGCAATGATTAAAGTAAAAGATGGCCATTTCGTTAAACCAGGAGATCAGCTTACACAAGGTTCTATAAACCCACATGACATCTTAAGAGTAATTGGTGTAATCGGAGTACAGGATTATATCGTTAAAGAGGTACAACGAGTTTATAGACTTCAAGGAGTTGATATCAACGATAAGCATATAGAGATAATTGCAAGACAGATGTTAAGTAAAGTAAAAATAGAAGAAACAAATGATTCGACCTTCCTATCAGGCGCACTTATGAGCTTAGCAGAAGTTAGAAGAACAAATGAAAAACTTGTAGAAGAAGGTAAAGAACCAGCTACCTACAGACAAGTGCTTCTAGGAATAACAAAAGCATCACTTGCTACAGATTCATTCCTTTCAGCGGCATCATTCCAGGAAACAACAAGAGTTCTTACGGAAGCAGCTATAAAAGGAAGTAAAGATAATCTAATCGGATTAAAAGAGAATGTTATAATAGGAAAACTGATTCCAGCAGGAACAGGACTTAAGAGATATAAGTCTATAAATTTAACAAATCTTGAAGAAAATCCAAATTGTCCTAAATTAGACGGAGAAAATATAGCATTATAATATACCAAAAAAGAGGATTTTAAAAAAAATCCTCTTTTTTTTATAAAAAAGTAAAAAAAGTATTGCATTTCATTAAAAGTTGAGATATAATATCTGAGTGTGTTAAATAAGAATTGCGTAGAAACGGAAGGTGGCTGAAGTACTCAGGGAATTTCCGTGGAGCATGCAACATCAAAGAATGTGGCGACTAGAGCCGGTTAGGCTGTTTTTTTATAAGGTGTTACGAAACGCCCGGAACAGTTTACGGATCGAGTCGTACGAGAATCGTACGATAGGAGGTAAAACAACAATGTCTAAGAATCAAAAAATCAGAATCAGATTAAAATCTTATGATCACAGAATGCTAGATCAATCAGCAGAAAAGATCGTAGAAACTGCAAAATCAACAGGTGCTTCAGTAGCAGGTCCAATACCACTACCAACTGAGAAGCAAATAATAACAATCCTAAGAGCTGTACACAAGTACAAGGATTCTAGAGAGCAGTTTGAAATAAGAACTCATAAGAGATTAATCGACATTTCGAATCCAAGTCCAAAGACTGTAGATTCATTGATGAGATTAGATCTGCCAGCTGGAGTAGATATCGAAATCAAACTTTAATTCAAGTAATGAAGTTAAGGTATACAATAAAAGATACCTTATCTTAGAATGATTGCTTAGCAATCCGCTGTAAGAATAGGAGGTTTCCACGATGAATGGAATATTAGGAAAAAAGATAGGAATGACTCAGATCTTTAATGAAGATGGAGTTATGGTGCCTGTAACAGTAGTTGAAGCAGGTCCTATGGTAGTAACGCAATTAAAGACAGTTGAAAACGATGGTTATCAAGCTGTTCAGGTAGGTTTTGGTGAAACTAAAGAGAAGAGCCTTAACAAACCACAAAAGGGACACTTTGCAAAAGCAGGAGTAGGCCTTAAAAAATTTGTAAGAGAGTTCAGATCAGAAGATGTTGCGAACTACTCACTAGCTCAAGAACTTAATGTAACAATGTTTGAAGCTGGACAAAAAGTAGATGTAACAGGAACTTCAAAAGGTAAAGGATTCCAAGGTCCAATAAAAAGACATAATCAGTCAAGAGGACCAATGAGCCACGGTTCAAGATATCACAGAGGACCTGGATCAATGGGAGCTGCATCTGATCCATCAAGAGTTTTCAAAGGTAAAAAACTTGCAGGACATATGGGAGCAGTTACTAGAACAATTCAAAATCTTGAAGTTGTAAGAGTAGATGTAGAAAAGAACTTAATACTAATAAAAGGATCAATTCCTGGACCTAAGAAGGGCTTAGTAGTAGTAAAGAAAGCTATCAAAGGTTAATGCAAAGGAAAGGAGGAATAAAAAATGCCTAAAGTTGACGTATTAGACTTAAATGGAAAAAAAGTTGATGAAATAGAGCTTTCAGAAAACGTATTCGGAATCGAAATGAGCGAACACGCAGTATATGAAGCGATAAAAAACTATTTAGCGAATCAAAGACAAGGTACACAATGTACTAAAACTAGAGCTGAGGTTCGTGGTGGCGGAAGAAAGCCATGGAGACAAAAAGGAACTGGTAGAGCAAGACAAGGTAGCACAAGATCACCACAGTGGAAAGGTGGCGGAGTAGTATTCGCACCAAAACCAAGAGATTATAGCTACACTATACCTAAAAAGGTAAAAAGACTTGCTATGAAGAGTGTTCTTACTTCAAAAGCTGTTGAAAGTAAAATAATAATTGTAGATGATCTTGTTATGGATTCTCCAAAAACAAAAGAATTTATGAAAGTTATGGCAGCACTTAACACTGGAAAGAAACCATTATTTGTAACAGCAGATAATGCTCCAACAGTAGTTAAATCAGGAAGAAATATTCCAGGAGTAAAAGTTTCATTTGTTAATATGCTAAATGTATATGACATAGCAAACAGTGATACACTTGTTTTAACAAAGAAAGCAGTTGAAAAAGTAGAGGAGGTGTACGCATAATGCTAGCACAAGATATCATAATAAGACCAGTAATAACTGAGCAAAGTATGACACAGGCACAAGATAAAAAGTACACTTTCATTGTTGCGAAAAATGCAAACAAAACTGAAATAAAAAAAGCTGTACAAGAGATATTTAAAGTTAAAGTAGAAAAAGTTAACACAATGAACTATGCTGGAAAGAACAAAAGAATGGGAAAACATGAAGGAAAAACTTCATCTTTCAAAAAAGCAGTAGTAACCTTGACAGCAGCGAGCAAAGAAATTGAGTTCTTTGGTGTATAAAAGGAGGGGAAAAAAATGGCTATAAAGAAGTATAGACCTACATCACCTGGTTTGAGATCTCTAACAGTACTAAAATCTGATGAGATAACTAAGCACGAACCAGAAAAAACTCTTCTTGCAACATTGAAAAAGAACGCAGGAAGAAATTCAAGAGGTAAAATAACAGTTCGTCACAGAGGTGGCGGTGCTAAGAGAAAATACAGAATAATAGACTTTAAAAGAGATAAAGAGCAAATCGCAGCAAAAGTTGCAGGAATCGAATACGATCCAAACAGAAGTGCGAACATTGCATTACTTCACTATGTAGATGGTGAAAAAAGATATATCTTAGCTCCAGTTGGTTTAAAAGTTGGAGATATGGTATACACAGGACCAGATTCAGACATAAAAGTTGGAAACTGTCTAAAAATGAAAGATATGCCAGTTGGTACAATTATCCACAACATCGAGCTAAAAGAAGGCAAAGGTGGACAGATAGTAAGATCAGCAGGAACATCTGCACAGCTAATGGCTAAAGAAGACAAAAACGTACTTTTAAGATTACCATCAGGTGAAATGAGATACGTAAACGCTAATTGTAAAGCTACAATTGGACAAGTTGGAAATATAGAGCACGGAAACGTAACTATAGGTAAAGCCGGAAGAAAAAGACATATGGGTATCAGACCTACAGTAAGAGGATCAGTAATGAACCCTAATGACCATCCACACGGAGGAGGAGAAGGTAGAGCTCCAATAGGAAGACCATCACCAGTAACTCCATGGGGTAAACCAGCTCTAGGATACAAAACTAGAAAGAAAAACAAAGCATCAGATAAGATGATAGTATCAAGAAGAAAGAAATAATTTGCCTTGAAAGGAGGATTTCATAAGTGGGAAGATCATCTAAAAAAGGCCCTTTCGTACACGAAGGACTTTACAAAAAGATATTAGAAATGAATAAAACTAATGATAAGACTGTAGTTAAAGTATGGTCAAGATCATCAACTATATTCCCAGAGTTCGTGGGACATACAATAGCAGTACACGATGGAAGAAAACACGTTCCTGTATATGTAACTGAAGATATGGTAGGACACAAGTTAGGAGAATTTGTACCAACTAGAACATTCAAGGGACATAAGGACGACGATAGATCTTCAAAGAGAAAATAATTCCTGTTTATAGTAAGGAAGGAGGTAAGAAACAATGCAAGCGAAAGCAATAGCGAAATACGTGAGAACTTCCCCAAGAAAAGCGGGATATGTTTGCTCACTAGTTAGAGGAAAAAACGTTGACGAAGCGATAGCACTATTAAAATATATGCCTCATAGAAGTGCAAAAATAATATCAAAAGTAGTTGCATCAGCTGCAGCAAATGCTGAAAACAACAACAATATGGATAGAGAAAAACTTTATGTTGCAGAAATATATGCAAACCAAGGGCCTACACTTAAGAGATTTATGCCAAGAGCACAGGGTAGAGCAACAGGTATCAGAAAGAGAACTAGCCATATAGGAGTTACAGTACAAGAGAGATAGGAGGAGTTAGCATGGGTCAAAAAGTAAACCCACACGGACTTAGAGTCGGAGTCAATAAAGACTGGGATTCAAGATGGTTCGCTGGAAAAGGTGATTTTGCAGCATTCATCAAAGAAGACGCTGTAATAAGAAACTTTGTAAAAAAGAAGCTATACCTATCAGGCGTAGCTAAAATAGAGATTGAAAGACAGGGACAAAAAGTTAAAGTAAACGTGTTCTCTGGAAAGCCAGGAATGGTAATCGGAAAAGGTGGACAAGGAATTGAAGACCTTAAGAAAGATATCGAAAAATTAACAAAAGGAAAAACTGTATTTGTTAACATAATCGAAGTATCTAAGCCAGAAAGAGATGCTCAGCTAGTAGCAGAGAGTATAGCAATGGCACTTGAGCGTAGAATAGCGTTCAGAAGAGCTATGAAACAAGCTATGCAAAGAGCAATGAAATCAGGCGCTAAAGGAATAAAAGTAGCTACATCAGGAAGACTTGGTGGTGCAGAGATGGCGAGAACTGAAGGATATTCAGAGGGAATCGTACCATTACACACACTTAGAGCTGATATTGACTATGGATTTGCTGAAGCAGATACAACATACGGAAAATTAGGAATAAAAGTATGGATATGTAACGGAGAAATATTGCCATCAAGAAGAGGACCAAAAAGAGACTTTAGTGCTCCAGTAGTAGCTCCAAAAGATGGTGGAAGAAAACCAAAGAGAAGAGACTTTGATCCAAACGCTAAGAGAAGCGATAGACCTGCTAATAGAGGTCCAAGACCTACTAATAGAGACGGTCAGAACTAAGTCTGATTCAAAGGAAGGAGGAAACAATTATGTTAATGCCAAAAAGAGTAAAACGTCGTAGAGTACACAGAGGCCATATGGCAGGAAAAGCAACAAAAGGAAACACTCTAGCATATGGAGAATTTGGACTTGTAGCAATGGAGCCATCTTGGATCACTGCAAATCAGATAGAAGCTGCGCGTATTGCAATTAACAGATATATAAGAAGAGGCGGTAAGGTGTGGATAAAAATATTCCCACATAAGCCAGTAACACAAAAACCTGCTGAAACTCGTATGGGAGCTGGTAAAGGTTCTCCAGAGTATTGGGTAGCAGTAGTAAAACCAGGTAGAGTATTATTTGAATTATCAGGTGTTTCTGAAGAGAAAGCCAGAGAAGCCATGAGACTTGCTAGTCACAAATTGCCAATAAAATGCAAATTCGTGACAAAAGCAGATTTTGAAGTAAAGGTTGGTGACACGAATGAAGGCTAAGAATTTAAGAGAAATGACCCAAGAAGAACTTTCTACTAAATTAACAGAGCTTAAAGTAGAATTATTCAACCTTAGATTCCAGCTGGCAACAGGACAGCTAGAGAATCCTGTAAAAGTTAAGTTCGTTAAAAGAGAAATAGCTCGTGTAAAAACTATTTTAAACGAGAAACTAAGAGCGTAACAAAACTGTTTGGAGGGAGGTTAAGGAATAATGGAAAGAGCAAATAGAAAAACCAGAATAGGATACGTATCATCTGATAAAATGGACAAAACTGTTGTAGTTTCAATAGTAGAGTTTGTGCGTCATCCACTATATGGAAAAGCAGTAAAAAGAACTATAAAGTTCAAAGCACACGATGAAGAAAACACTTGCAAAAAAGGTGACCGTGTAAAAATAATGGAGACTCGCCCACTTTCTAAAGATAAGAGATGGAGAGTTGTTGAAGTAATAGAAAGAGCTGCTGAATAATTTTTGGCAGGAAGGAGGCAGATACAATGATACAACAAGAATCACGTCTTAAAGTTGCAGATAACTCTGGAGCAAAAGAGCTACTTTGTATTAGAGTATTAGGTGGATCAACTAGAAAGTCAGGAAACATAGGTGACATTATAGTTTGTTCAGTTAAAAGCACAACGCCAGGCGGAGTTGTTAAAAAAGGTAAAGTAGTTAAGGCAGTTATAGTTCGTACAAAGACGGGTGTAAGAAGAAAAGATGGATCTTACGTTAAGTTTGACGAAAATGCAGCAGTAATAATTAAAGATGACAAGTCTCCAGTAGGAACTCGTATATTCGGGCCTGTAGCTAGAGAACTTAGAGATAAACAATTCATGAAGATAATTTCACTTGCACCAGAAGTACTATAATTCAAGGAGGTGTTGAAAAGTGCGTATAAAAAGCGGAGATACAGTCGTAGTTATAAGTGGAAAAGATAAAGGCAAAAAAGGGAAAGTAATGCAAGTATTCCCTAAGACTGATAAAGTATTAGTTGAAGGTGTAAATGTAGTAACAAAGCACCAGAAGCCGAGCAAAGACCATCCACAGGGTGGATTACTAAAAAAAGAAGCAGCAATTCATAACTCAAACGTAATGGTATATGACTCAAAGGCTGGAAAAGGCGTAAGAGTATCATTTAAAGAAGTGAATGGCACAAAAGTTCGTGTTTCGAAAAAAACAGGCGAGCAGATATAGATTTAAAATAGGACGAAAGGAGGCAATTAAATGGCTTCAAGACTTAGAGAAAAATATACAAATGAAATAGCCAAAGCTATGATGGAGAAATTCAACTACTCAAATGTAATGGAAATACCAAAACTAGAAAAAGTAGTTATAAACATGGGACTTGGTTCAGCAAAAGAAAATGTTAAACTTATAGATGCAGCAGTAACAGAGCTAGAAACAATAGCAGGTCAAAAAGTTGTTGTTACAAAAGCTAGAAAATCAGTTGCAAACTTTAAACTAAGAGAAGGAATGCCTATCGGAGCTAAAGTAACACTTAGAGGAGATCAAATGCTACACTTTGTAGATAAGTTAGTAAATATATCTCTTCCACGTGTTAGAGACTTCAGAGGAGTAAGCAACAAATCTTTTGATGGTAGAGGAAACTATGCCATGGGTATAAAAGAGCAATTAATTTTCCCTGAAATAGAGTATGATAAGGTAGATGTAGTAAGAGGTATGGACATAATATTCGTTACTACAGCAAAAACAGACGAAGAGGCAAGAGAGTTATTAAAACTTTACGGAATGCCTTTTGCGAAGTAGAAGGAGGTAAAAAGCATGGCAAGAAAAGCTATGGTAGTAAAACAAGCAAGAAAGCAAAAGTACTCTACAAGAGAATATACAAGATGTAGCCTTTGCGGAAGACCTCATGCAGTTCTGAAAAAGTTCGGAATATGCCGTATATGCTTTAGAGAATTAGCTTATAAAGGACAAATACCAGGCGTTAGAAAAGCAAGCTGGTAATTGTAATAAATGGAAGGAGGTTAAAAAATCATGACAATGACAGATCCAATCGCAGATATGCTGACACGTGTAAGAAATGCTAACACAGTTAAACACGAAAACGTTGACGTACCTGCTTCGAATATAAAGAAGGAGCTAGCTAGAATACTTCTTGAAGAAGGATTTATAAAAGGCTACGATGTAATTGAAGATGGAAAGCAAGGGCTTATCAGACTACAATTAAAATATGGAAAAAATGGTGAAAGAGTAATCACTGGAATAAAAAGAATTTCAAAGCCGGGAATGAGAGTATATGCAGATAGTCACTCAGTACCAAAGGTATTAAACGGACTAGGAATTTCAGTAATTTCAACATCACAAGGAATACTAACAGACAAGCAAGCTAGAGAGCTTGGAATAGGCGGAGAGGTAATCTGCTACGTTTGGTAATAATATGTAAAGGAGGTGCCTAAATGTCAAGAATAGGACTTAAACCAATAACAGTGCCAGCAGGCGTTGAAATAAAGTTAGATAACAAAAACTTTTGTGAAGTTAAAGGACCAAAGGGAACATTAACTCAACAGTTTAGCCCAGATATGAAGATCGCAATTGAAGATGGAATAGCAACAGTTTCTAGACCGACAGAGCAAAAGAAGCATAAATCTTTACACGGACTAACAAGAACATTATTAAGTAACATGATCACAGGTGTAACAGAGGGATATACTAAGAAATTAGAAGTAGTAGGGGTTGGATACAGAGCTGCAAAGCAAGGAAAATCTCTTAACCTAAGCTTAGGATTCTCACACCCAGTAGAGATGATAGATCCAGAAGGAATCGAAACAGAAGTACCAACTCAAACTGAGATCATAGTAAAAGGTATAGATAAGCAAGTAGTAGGAAACTATGCTGCTAAAATAAGAGCTTGGAGAGAGCCAGAGCCATATAAAGGTAAAGGAATCAGATATTCAGGCGAAGTTGTAAGACGTAAAGAAGGAAAAACTGGTAAGAAATAGTAAACAGAAGAAAGGAGTGATGATAAGGTGTTCAAGAAGATAGATAAAAACGCAAATCGTATAGCAAGACACAAAAGAGTCCGCAAAAACGTATTTGGAACTCCTGAAAGACCGAGATTAAATGTGTTTAGAAGTACAAATAACATATATGTACAATTAATAGACGACGTAAACAAAGTAACACTTGCTTCAGCTTCAACTCTAGACAAAGAAATCAAGTCAGCTGTTTCACACACAGGAAATAAGCAGGCTGCTAAAATGGTTGGAGAATTAGCTGCTAAAAGAGCAATTGAAAAAGGAATCAAGCAAGTAGTATTTGACAGAGGTGGATATATCTACCACGGAAGAATCCAAGAACTTGCAAACGGAGCTAGAGAAGCTGGCCTTGAATTCTAGGATAAGGAGGAAAATAAATGCAAAATAAGCTAATAGACGCAAAGCAACTTGATATCGAGACAAAAGTTATTGATATCAGAAGAGTAACAAAAGTTGTAAAAGGCGGAAGAAACTTTAGATTTGCTGCACTAGTTGTAGTTGGAGATAAAAATGGACACGTTGGCATAGGAACTGGAAAAGCGATGGAAGTACCTGATGCTATAAGAAAAGCAGAAGAAGATGCTAAAAAATCATTAATAAAAGTTCCAATGGTAGGAACAACAGTTCCTCACCAGATAAACGGAAGATTCGGAGCAGGAAATGTTCTAATAATGCCAGCTAAAGAAGGTACAGGAGTTATTGCAGGTGGACCTGTAAGATCAGTACTAGAATTAGCAGGACTTAAAGATGTAAGATCAAAATCTTTAGGAACAAACAATGCTAGAAACATGGTTAATGCTACTATGGAAGGCTTAAAAGGCTTAAGAATGGCAGAAGAAGTAGCCGCTCTTAGAGGTAAAAAAGTAGAAGACCTTTTAGGATAGGAGGAAAGAATAGTGCTTAAGATTAAACTATCTAGAAGTTCAATAGGTGTAAAACCTAATCAAAAGAAAACACTTCTTGCTCTAGGACTTACAAAAAGAGAACAAGTAGTTGAAAAGCAAGACAATCCTCAAATAAGAGGAATGATAAATGTAGTTAGTCATTTAGTAACAGTAGAAGAAGCTTAATAAAGGAGGTGTACGCATTGAGACTACACGAACTAAGACCTGCAGAAGGCGGTGCAGTTAAGCCAAAGAGAAGAATTGGTAGAGGTACAGCGACTGGACAAGGTAAAACAGCTGGTAGAGGTCAAAAAGGACAATGGTCGCGTTCAGGTGGAGGTGTTAGACCTGGATTCGAGGGAGGACAAACTTCTTTAATGAGAAGACTTCCTAAAAGAGGTTTTAATAACTTCGATTTCGAAACTAGATACTCTGTAATAGACCTAGACGTATTGAATAGATTTGAAGACGGAACTGAAATAACAGCAGAACTGTTAAAAGAAACAAAGACAATCAAGAAAATCGAAAAAGACGGAATAAAAATATTAGGAAGCGGCAATCTGGAGAAAAAACTTACTGTTAAGGCAAATAAGTTTACAGGATCTGCTGCTAGCAAGATAGAAGCAGCTGGAGGAAAGGCTGAGGTGATCTAATTGCTAAATACTTTTAATAAAGCATTGAAAATTCCAGAACTTAGAAAAAAATTAGTGTTCACATTTCTAATGCTAATAGTATTTCGTATAGGTTCATCAATACCAGTTCCAGGAATTGACGTTAATGTGGTAAAAGAAGCAATAAATCAACATGGAGGTGCATTTGCACTATATGACGTAATAGCAGGTGGAGCGTTAAGTCAATTCACACTGTTTGCACTTAGTGTTACTCCATATATTACATCTTCCATTATAATACAGCTACTTGCAGTAGCTATACCATCAATGGAAGAAATGCAAAAATCAGGAGAGCAAGGAAGAAAAAAACTTGCATCTTGGACAAGATATTTAACTGTAATATTAGCTTTAATACAAGCTACAGCGTTAAGTGTAGGAATGTTTAGAAATGCACTAATGTCAGACTCAATAATATCTACAATCGCAGTTGTACTTACACTTACTGCAGGAACATCGTTCCTTATGTGGTTAGGTGAAATGATAACTGAAAAAGGTGTAGGTAACGGAATGTCAATGATAATATTCTTTGGAATAGTATCTAGATTTCCTAGAGATGTTAAACATACAATTGAGCTTGCAAAAGCTGGACAGATAAATTTCATTCAAATAGCATTATTTATACTTGTGTCATTACTTATAGTAGTAGGAGTAATACTTGTATTACAAGGAGTAAGAAAAATACCAGTACAGTATGCTAAAAGAACAGTAGGAAGAAGTACCTACGGTGGAAAGCAGTCGCATATACCACTTAAAGTAAATCAAGCAGGGGTTATCCCAGTAATATTTGCATCATCATTATTGGCATTCCCTCAAGTGCTTCAGCTTTTCATAAAGAACCAAAGCTATGCACAGTTTGTAGCTAAATGGTTCAATGGAACAGCAGCACCTGGAATATATATTTTCTCATTATTACAATTTATACTTGTAATAGGATTCTCATATTTCTATATTTCTATAACATTCAATCCAGTAGAAGTTGCAGATAATATGAAAAATTCAAATGGGTTTATTCCAGGAATCAGACCAGGAAAACCAACATCAGATTTCATATCAAAAACACTAAATAGATTGACGTTTGTAGGGGCAATATTCCTGGCTATAATAGCATCGGTACCGACTATAATTTATCAGGCAACTAATGTGCCATTTAAATTTGGAGGAACTTCGCTGCTTATAGTGGTAGGGGTTGCAATTGAAACGGCAAAACAATTAGAATCTCAAACAGTGATGAGAAATTATCAAGGGTTCTTAAAATAATCCTAAAAGGAGATGATTGAAATGAAACTGATATTACTTGGACCTCCAGGGGCAGGTAAAGGGACGCAAGCAGCTAATATAGTAAATGAATATAATGCTGTTCACATCTCAACTGGTGATATATTCAGAAAGAATATAAAAGAAAACACTGAACTAGGAAAAAAAGCAAAAGAATATATGGATAAAGGTCTACTTGTTCCAGATGAATTAGTAGTAGAACTTGTAGCAGATAGATTAAAACAAGAAGATGTAAAAGACGGCTTTTTACTTGATGGATTTCCAAGAACAGTAAACCAAGCAGAAGCGCTGGATAAAGTTCTTGATGAAATGAACGGTAAAATAGACAAAGTTATAAATATACAGGTGGATAAGAATAAGTTAGTTGAAAGAGCAGTGGGCAGAAGAATCTGTAAAAACTGTGGTGCAACTTATCATATAAAATTCAATCCTTCAAAAAATACTGGAATTTGTGATATTTGTCAAGGCGAATTATTCCAAAGATCTGATGATGTTGAAGAAACAGTAGCAAAAAGAATTCAAGTATATCTTGATGAAACACAACCACTTATTGACTACTATACAAAAGCTGAAAACATTGTAACGATTGATGGAGATAAAAACATCGACAAAGTATTTATTGACATCAAGATGGCTTTGGGAAGTGAAAATTAATGATCATACTAAAGTCAAAAAAAGAGATAGAACTTATTAGAGAAGCCGGTAAGATAGTAGCGTATACTCACGAAGTGGTAAGAGAAGCAATCAAACCAGGAGTATCGACATTAGAGTTAGACGAGATTGCCGAAAAAACTATAAGAAAGTATAATGCAATACCATCTTTCAAAGGATATGGAGGTTTTTCAGGAAGTATATGTGCTTCAATAAATGAAGTTGTAGTTCATGGAATACCGAAAAAAACTGATATACTAAGGGATGGAGATATAATAAGCATCGATGTAGGCGCTAAATTTAAGGGTTATCACGGAGATGCTGCAAAAACTCATCCAGTAGGGAATGTATCAGAGGAAGATATCAGGCTTATTAAAGAAACAAGAGCAAGTTTTTATAAAGGAATCGAACAAGCATTAGTTGGAAAGAGATTATCAGACATATCTCATGCAATTCAGATGCACGTAGAAGCTTTCGGATTTTCTGTAGTAAGAGAATTTGTAGGCCATGGTGTAGGAATGGACTTGCATGAAGATCCTCAAATTCCAAACTATGGACCACCAGATAGAGGACCTAGACTCGAGAACGGCATGGTACTAGCAATAGAGCCGATGATAAATCAGGGGACATATAAGGTACAGGTATTAGAAGATGGTTGGACAGTTGTTACAATTGACAAGAAAAAATCATCCCATTATGAACACACTATAGCCATTACAGATAACGGACCCGATATTTTAACAAAACTATAGGAGTAAATAATGGAACAGCTTAGAATCGGTCAAATAGTCAGAAGTAACTCTGGAAGAGATAAAAATAAACTCTTCGTAGTCACAAAACTGTCTGAAAATGGGTATGTATATTTAGTGGATGGAGATATGCGTAAAGTAGAGAATCCTAAATTAAAAAATACAAAGCATTTAGATGATATGAAACACGTGGCCAGTATACAGATAGATGAAAAAACAAAAGATCCAAACAGTCTAAACGCCACAATCAGGAAAGAATTAAAGAGACTAGGAAACGAAATGGAGGAAAATAGTTTATGTCGAAAAAAGACGTAATAGAACTTGAAGGAACGATATTAGATTCTCTTCCAAACGCTATGTTTAAAGTGAAATTGGAAAATGATCATGAAATAATAGCTCACATATCTGGCAAACTTAGAATGAACTTCATAAGAATACTGCCAGGCGATAAAGTAACGGTTGAACTTTCTCCATATGACCTTACAAAAGGTAGAATAACTTGGAGAAAGAAATAAACCAAGGAGGTAAGAACGATGAAAGTAAGACCATCAGTTAAGCCTATCTGTGAAAAATGTAAAATCATCAAAAGAAAAGGAAGAGTAATGGTTATCTGTGAAAATCCTAAACATAAACAGAAACAGGGCTAATAAGTAAAATTGTAGATATTTAAGATAGAGACTTAATAAGTAGGAGGTGTAAATACATGGCTCGTATTGCCGGTGTAGACTTACCAAGAGAAAAGAGAGTTGAAATTGGTCTAACGTATATATATGGAATTGGGAAAGTAACTTCTCAAGCTATTCTTGCTAACACAGGAGTAAATCCAGATACAAGAATAAAAGACCTTACTGAAGAAGAAGTAAACAATCTTAGAAAAGCAATAGATGAATATACTGTTGAGGGAGATCTAAGAAGAGAAATAGCTCTAAATATCAAGAGACTAAGAGATATCAGATGCTATAGAGGAATAAGACATCAAAAAGGTCTTCCAGTAAGAGGTCAAAAGACTAAGACAAACGCAAGAACAAGAAAAGGACCTAAGAGAACAGTAGGACGTAAGAAAAAGAAATAATCTATCAGTAAGGAGGGAAAAAAATGGCTAAACCAAAAAAAGTTACTCGTGTAAGAAGAAGAGAACGTAAAAATATAGAAAAAGGTCATGCACATATACAGTCAACATTTAACAATACAATTGTTACATTAACTGACGTTCATGGTAATGCATTATCATGGGCAAGTGCTGGACAATTAGGTTTCAAAGGCTCAAGAAAAGCTACTCCATTTGCAGCGCAAATGGCAGCAGAATCTGCAACAAAAGCAGCTATGGAGCACGGTTTGAGATCTGTTGAAGTATTTGTTAAAGGACCAGGATCAGGTAGAGAAGCTGCAATCAGAGCGTTACAAGCTACTGGATTAGATGTTACAATGATAAAAGACGTAACTCCAATCCCTCACAACGGTTGTAGACCACCAAAGAGAAGAAGAGTGTAATTAGGAGGAGAGTTATGGCAAGATACACAGAAGCATCATGCAGACTATGCCGTAGAGAAGGAATGAAACTTTTCCTAAAAGGAGACAGATGTTATACAGACAAATGTGCAATGGCAAAAAGAGCATATGCACCTGGACAACATGGTCAAAATAATAGAAAAAAAGTTTCAAACTACGGAGAGCAATTAAGAGAGAAGCAAAAAGTTAAGAGAATATATGGAGTACTTGAGACTCAGTTCTACAACTTATTTGAAAAGGCTGATAAAATGCCAGGAATTACAGGTACAAACTTACTAAGCCTTTTAGAGAGAAGACTAGACAATACTGTTTACAGAATGGGACTTGCTAATTCAAGAAAAGAAGCAAGACAACTAGTTGCTCATGCACACTTTACATTAAATGGAAATAAAGTAGATATTCCATCATTAGTAGTAAAAGTAGGCGATGTAATAGAAGTAAAAGAAGGTTCAAGATCATCAGCTAAATTCAAAGCATTAGTAGAAGCATCTACAAGAACAGCTCCAAAATGGTTAGAGACAGATCTTGCTAACATGAAAGCAAGAGTTGTAGCTATTCCAGATAGAGAAGACATCGACTTAGAAGTAGCAGAACACCTTATTGTCGAGCTTTACTCTAAGTAATATCTTAGTACCCTCGGTAAAACAGCAACTATTATATTTTGTATAATCCAAGGAGGGTTAAATTCAAATGATAGAAATCGAAAAACCGAATATTCATGTATTAGAATTCAAAGAAAATTATGGAAAGTTCGCAGTAGAGCCTCTTGAAAGAGGTTTTGGACATACTGTAGGAAATTCACTTAGAAGATTACTACTGTCATCCCTTCCTGGTGCAGCTGTTACATCCATAAAAATTGAAGGAGTTCTTCATGAGTTCTCAACGATTCCAGGTGTAAAAGAAGATGTTACAGAGCTAATACTAACTCTGAAAGAGCTTTCAATGAAAATTGAAGGTGATGGCCCTAAAACTTTAAAAATAGAGCATAAGGGTGAAGGCACAATAACTGCTGGAGACATATATTGTCCAGCAGGTGTGGAGATACTAAACACAGACCTTCATATAGCAACACTTACAGAGGATGCAAATTTATATATGGAAATATATGTGGATAAAGGCAGAGGTTATGTTGCTGCAGAAAATAATAAGTCTGAATCAATGCCTATAGGAGTAATTCCCGTAGATTCTATATATACACCAGTTCATAAATGCAGTTATACTGTAGAAAACACAAGAGTAGGAGCTAGAACAGACTTCGAAAAACTTGTGCTTGAATTATGGACTGATGGAAGTATCAATCCACAAGAAGGAGTATCGTTAGCTGCTAAAATTCTTGTAGAGCATCTGAATCTATTCATTAACCTGAGCGAAAATTTAAGCTCAATGGAAATAATGGTAGAAAAAGAAGAAGGCAAAAAAGAAAAAGTTCTAGAGATGACTATAGAAGAACTAGACCTTTCGGTAAGATCATATAACTGTCTAAAAAGAGCGGGAATCAACACTGTTGAAGAGCTTACAGAAAAGACAGACGATGATATGATGAAGGTAAGAAATCTAGGTAAAAAATCCCTAGAAGAGGTAATTCAAAAACTAGAAGAACTTGGATTTGGTTTAAAATCAAGTGAAGACTAGGAAAAGGAGGGACATAGATGGCAACTTATAGAAAACTTGGAATGGTTAGCTCTCATAGAAACCTTGTTCTAAGAAACATGACTACTGATCTGCTAAAGCACGGTAAAATAACAACTACTGAGACTAGAGCAAAAGAATTAAAGAGAATGGCTGATAAGATGATAACTCTTGGAAAAAGAGGAGATTTACATGCTAGAAGACAAGCTCTTGCATATATCTTAGATGAGACAGTAGTAAAAAATCTATTCGATGAAATAGCACCAAAGTATGCTGATAGAAATGGTGGATATTCAAGAATTATAAAAACTATGCCAAGACGTGGAGATGCAGCTCCAATGGCAATAATCGAATTAGTTTAAGATAAAATATTTCATGAAATATTTGATATATAAAAAGCACCTTGAAAGAGGTGCTTTTTCATACATAAAAATATAATTTTACATTTAATCAAGTTAATGCTATACTAAATATAGTAATTGATAAAATTTAATATAAGATAAAGGTACAAAAATACAAATTTTTGTTTAAAAGGGAAGTTAGGTGAAACGCCTACACGGTCCCGCCGCTGTAATAGGGAGAAATCTCATATATAAGTCACTGACAATTGTTGGGAAGACATGAGATTTTGAAGAACTAGAGTCAGAAGACCTGCCTTTATTTAAGCACTGTAAACTCTACGGAAGATAGGGGGTGATGAAAATAAAACTAATTGGTTATATAAGTATGCAGTTTTATGTAAATTTTCATAAATTGTGACTGTATTTTAGTTTCTCATGTCCTCTTAACGGTTTATGTAGTTAAGAGATTTTTTTATGTAAAAAATAATATGTTATTTATATAAGGAGAACAATATGATTAATGAAAAATACATCCAAGAATTAATTGAAAAGTCAAAAGCTGCACAAAGGGAATATGAAAAACTTTCTCAAGAAAAAATAGATGATATTGTAAAAGTTATCGCAAAAGTAGTATATGATAGAGCAGAAGAATTAGCGAAAATGGCAGTAGAAGAAACTCAAATGGGGGTTTATGAAGATAAGGTTGCTAAAAATAGAGGAAAATCCAAAACTATATGGTACAACTTAAAGAATAAAAAATCAATAGGTATAATTGAACATGATGAAGCTCGTAAATTAATAAAAGTAGCTAAACCGAAAGGCGTTGTTGGTGCGGTGGCACCTTGTACAAATCCAATTGTTACTCCCATGTGTAATGCGATGTTTGCACTAAAAGGTGGAAACTCAATAATTATAGCGCCACATCCAAGAGCTAAAAAATGTACTAAATACTTAGTAGATTTATTTAATAAAGAAATTCAAGTTTTGGGAGCACCAGAAAATTTAATTCAGATGATAGAAGAACCTTCTATTGATGCAAGTTTAGCGCTTATGGAAAATGTAGATGTAGTTATAGCTACAGGGGGGATGGCTATGGTTAAATCGGCATATAGTAGCGGAAAACCAGCATATGGAGTAGGTGCAGGGAATGTTCAGTGTATAGTAGATAGGGATATTGATTTAAGAGAGACTGCTGAAAAAATAATAAAAGGAAGAACATTTGATAACGGCATAATTTGTTCAGGGGAGCAGAGCATAATAGCTCCAAAAGAATTATACAAAACTACGATTGATGCATTTGTTGAAAGTGGGGCATTTTATACAGAGGATAATGAAATTATAGATAAATTTGCAAAGGTAATATTTGAAAATGGGACAATAAGCAGACATGTAGTTGGACAAAGTGTTGATTACATAGCTAAATTAGCTAAAGTACAAGTACCTGAAAATACGAAGGTAATACTTTTAAAAGCTAGAGGAATTGGTGAGAATGATATTTTATGTAAAGAAAAAATGTGTCCGGTAATGGTTACTTTTGAATATGATACTTTTGAAGAAGCTGTAAAGATAGCACAAGAAAATTTAGAAGTAGAAGGGAAAGGGCATTCTTGTGCAATCCATTCAAATGATATGACTCATATAGAATATGCTGCACAAATTTTGACGGTAAGTAGACTTGTAGTAAATCAGCCATCATCCATATCTGCTGGAGGTAGTTTTTATAATGCGTTTGCTCCTACTACAACCCTAGGGTGTGGGTCATGGGGGAATAACAGTATTTCTGAAAATCTTGATTATATTCATTTAATAAATATTTCTCAAGTGGGTATGTATAATGAAAAGGCTGCAGTCCCTAGTGATGAAGCTATATGGAACTAATTATTTAGGAGGAAAAAGAAATGAAAATGCTTGATATAAGACCACAACTTTTTAAATTTGAAAAAATAGAAAAGTTTGTAGAACATTTTAACATAGGAGAAAATGATTTAATATTTACAACTAAGCGTGTATATGAATCTTTTTTTAAGGATATAGTATTTGGAAGCAAATATATATTTAAGGATGATTATAAATTTAATGAGCCATCTGATGATATAATCGATCAAATTCTTTTAAAAAAATCGGAATTTAATATAAAGCGAATAATAGCAGTTGGAGGCGGGTCTATAATAGATATAGCAAAAATACTTGCTTTAAAAAATGTAACCTCAACAAAGCTATTATTTGAAAGAAAGCTAGATATTATAAAAGAAAATGAGTTAATAATAGTACCGACAACCTGCGGTACAGGGAGCGAAGTTACAAATATATCTATTACAGAGATAAAAGATAAGCAAACTAAGATGGGACTTGCTACTGATGAACTTTATGCAGACTATGCCGTGCTTATTCCAGAATTGCTTAAATCCCTTCCTCATGACCCGTTTATGTATAGCTCGATAGATGCACTTATTCATGCCACAGAGTCATATTTATCACCGAAATCTAATAAATTTACGGAGGTATTTAGCGTAGATGCAATTAGAATTATAATAGAAGGCTACAAGACTTTAGTAAATAAAGGTTTAGAGTATAGGAATGATATTATAGAAGATTTTCTAATCGCAAGCACTTATGCAGGGATTGCTTTTGCTAATACTGGAGTTGGAGCTGTACATGCACTTTCATATCCATTAAGTGGGAAGTATCATGTCGCGCATGGAGAAGCGAATTATCAATTTTTTACAGAAGTGCTTAGTGTTTATAAAGAAAAAGCGCCAATGGGAAAATTAAAGGATTTAGAAAGTTTATTTAGAACATTTTTAGAGTTAGGGGAAAATGATGATGTATACTCAAATCTAGAATTATTACTAGATAAGCTTATAAAAAAGAAAAATTTGAAGGAATATGGTATGAATGAAAAAGATATAGTATCTTTTTCGGAAATAGTAATAGATACGCAACAAAGATTATTAGCAAATAATTATACCGAAATAGATAAGTTTGATATGATAGATATATACTCTAAATTATATTAAAATAAACATAAAAAAGCAGCTAGAGATATTGATACAATAACTTTAGCTGCTTTTTTAAAATTAACCTACATTTTTATTTTCTTTATTTTCAAATTCAGATTCTTTATTTTTTAAGAAATTGCCTTCAAAATCATTTGCAATTTTTACAACAAGTGAAGACATTCCAAGTAGAGCGATAAGGTTAGGGAAAACCATAAGGGCGTTAAACATGTCAGCAAGCTCCCAAACTAGAGGTACATTTATAACAGTACCAAACACTATAACGGTGCTTACTAGAATTCTATAAGGGAAAATTCCTTTTTTACCAAATAGATATTTAATATTAGCCTCACCAAAGAAGTACCATCCAATTATAGTAGAAAATGCAAAGAAGAATAGACAAATAGCTACAAATTTTGTACCAAAAGCTCCAAAACCATTAGTAAAGGCAGCTTGGGTAAGCTCTGCACCAGTAAAACCAGTTTCTAAAGCCCCAGTTGTAAGTATGACAAGGGCAGTCATAGTACATATTATACCGGTATCAATTATAACTCCTAGCGTAGCAGTAAGTCCTTGCTTTGCAGGATGGTCTACTTTTGCAAGTGCGTGAGAGTGTGGTGTAGAACCCATTCCCGCTTCATTAGAAAACAATCCTCTAGCGACTCCATATCTAAAGGCTTCCTTTATAGTCACACCAACTATTCCACCACCAACAGCTTGTGGATTAAAGGCTCCTACAAATATCATTTTAAAGGCAGGAATAATCATATCTCCATTTATAACAATTATTATTAAACTTCCTATAATATAAAATAGAGCCATAAAAGGAACTATTTTTTCAGTAACTGAGTTGATTCGACTCACTCCACCAGCTACAATGAGCATAACGAGTATCATAATCACAATTCCAGAAGCAACTTTAGGAATATTAAACGCAGTATTCATAGAGGCAGCAATAGAGTTGGCTTGTACCACGTTTCCCATAAGACCAAGTGCTAGAATTATAGCAACGGCAAAGAACCCAGCTAAGAATTTGCTGTTAAGTCCATAGCGTATGTAATAAGCAGGGCCTCCAACTTTTTCGCCGTCCTTATATTGTACAAATTTTTGGGCAATAACTGCTTCAGCAAAGATTGTTCCCATTCCGAAAAAACCGCTTACCCACATCCAAAATACAGCGCCAGGGCCTCCTGAAACAATAGCTCCAGCTACTCCAGCTAGATTTCCGGTACCAACTTGAGCTGCAATTGCAGTAGCAAGAGATTGAAATGATGAAACTTCACCTTTAACTTTTTCTTTCTTTTCCTTTTCAAAAAGGAATCCAAAAGTTTCTTTGATGGCGAGTTTTATTTTTCGAATAGGAATAAATTTCATTCTAAAAGAAAAATAAATTCCAGTACCAAGCAGTAAACATAACATTACAGGTCCCCAAAGAATCTTATTTATGGAAGTTACAATTTCCATTAAATCCATAATTACTACCTCCTTTATTTAACTTAAAAAAGTATAAAAAAATAATAAATATCTTTAAACAAAAAATTAAATAGATTGCATAAATGATATTTATTTCACTAATAAGATTATATTATATAAACTTAGAAAATTCAAGTATATTTTAAATTTTCTGTTTATTTTATTATTTATTAAAAAATGAAATATATTTCATTATAAATATTATATTGTTAAAAACAAATGAAAACCTTTTCATTATGATGTTTTTTAGTACATATAGAAAAAAATGATATATAATAATTAAATATTATTAAAAAAATCAATCAATTTAATAAAGAATTTTGTAGTAAATTTAAAGATAACAATTAAATTAAAATTAAAAAATGATATTAAATTAACAAAAAAACAAATATTCTGAAATTATAAAATGATAATAGACTATACAAAATATGAATTTTATAATAAAATCTTAATTAAGGATGGAATATTTTTTTCTTTCAAAATTTGAGGAGTATATAAGATATGATTATAAGAAATGGGCTTTTATTTTTATTGGAAAGTGAAGGCTTTATAAAAAAAGATATAGAATTTATTGATTCTAAAATTGAAAGAATAGCTAAAAACTTATCTAATGACAATAATGATTTAGAATTTGATGCAGATGGAATGTATGTGATGCCAGGATTTATAGATGCTCACTCTCACTTAGGACTTTTTAATGAAGCGATGAGATGGGAAGGTGAGGATGGTAATGAAGAAATTGACCCAGTGACGCCAAATATGAGTGCTATAGATGGGATAAATCCATTTGATATTTCTTTTAAGGATGCAATAGAAGGTGGGGTTACCACTGTATGCACAGGTCCTGGAAGTGCAAATGTAGTAGGCGGGAGTTTTGCAACCATATCACTTTATGGTAATATTGTAGATAATATGATTATTCAAAGTCCTGCGGCAATGAAGTGTGCATTTGGAGAAAATCCTAAATTAATTTACGGACAAAATGGAAAAGCTCCAATGACAAGAATGGGTATAGCTGCAATACTTAGAGAAACTTTGGTAAAAGCTGAGAATTATATCTCAAGAAAAGAGGATGCTGAATATAAGGGTGAACATTTTGATATAGAACCTAAAATGGAGGCACTTATTCCAGTAATTGAAAAAGAAATCCCATTAAAAGCACATGCACACAGAGCTGATGATATTTGTACCGCTATAAGGATTGCAAAGGAATTTAATATAAACCTTACTTTAGAACATGCTACAGAATCACACCTAATTGCAGATTATATAGCACAAGAAGGGGTTTGTGTTCAGCTTGGGCCAACTTTTGGATCAAGAACAAAGCTAGAACTTAAGAATACAAGTTTTGAAACTGCAAAAATACTTAGTGAAAGAGGAGTTAAGGTATCTCTTATAACGGATCATCCAGAAATTCCGCAAGGTTCACTTAATCTTTGTGCAGCTATGGCGGTTAAAGCAGGGATGGATGAATTTGAGGCTTTAAAAGCAATAACTATAAATCCAGCAGAAACTTTAAATATAGACCATATGAAAGGCCAATTAAAAGAGGGTATGGATGCAGATATTGTTTTATGGAATTCTCATCCGCTTGATTTACAGGCAAAAGTAGAAAAAGTTTATATAAGAGGCGAAGCGGTATATACAAGAGAATAAAAGACAACATGATTAGCTAGTTAGAAAATTCTAACTAGCTTTTTTAGAAGTTAAATACTTGTTTGAATAAATAAAGAATGGGTATACTAAAAAATATATTATAAAATCGAAAAAGGGAAGATGGAGGCATACGATGGGAAATTTGAGTAAATGGGAACTAAAAAGATCAGATATGGAAATCGATATAAAGTTTGATGATTTTACCTTTGGAACTACGAAAGACATAGAGACACTACATGGCATAATAGGGCAAAGTAGAGCAGTGGAAGCTTTGAATTTTGGAATAAATATGCCTAATGATGGCTACAATATATATGTTTCAGGGGAATCCGGAACAGGAAGAAAAAGTTATTCTATTTCATTAATAGAAAGAGTAGCAAAAAATAAAAGAAGTCATAGAGACTATGTGTATGTATTCAATTTTGTAAAACCAGATGAACCAATCGCACTATCTTTTAATCCAGGGTATGGAAAAGTTTTCAAAAAAGATATGGAGTTTTTTATAGAGCGAATAATAAAGGAAATTCCAAAGTCTTTTTCAAACTCTGAATATGAATCTAGATACCAAGATATAGTTATGAAATTTGAACAATTAAGTAATGCATATTTAGCTGAGCTTAACCTTATTGCGCAGGATAAGGGAATAAAATTCATTCCATCGCCAAAAGGACTTATGTCATTCCCTATAAAAGAAGACGGTAGTGGGTATCAGGAAGATGAATATGAAGCTTTAGACCCAGAAAAAATAGAAGAGATGCAGGAAAACAGCAAGAGCTTAAGTAAAGACTTTAATGAATATATGAATAAAATGAAAGAACTTGATTTAAAGATCTCAGATAAAATTGCTCATTTAGAAAGACAGGTAGTAGATAAAATTGTAAGCTATTATATTTCAGATATGAAAGAGAAACATGAGGATAATGAAAAGGTAGTGGCATATTTAGATCTTTTGCATCAGGATGTAATAAATCACAGCAGTTTTTTTAAAGGCAAAGAGAAAGATGAAATGACTAATCCGCTAATGATGTTTAGAAGAGAAGATCCAAAGCAATTTATATCAAGATATGATGTCAATCTATTTATAGATAATACAGAGCTTAAAACTGCACCTGTTGTACTTGAGCGAAATCCTAGTTACTACAATCTTATAGGATTTGCGGAATATCGAAATGAAAATGGAATGTATACTACAGATTTTATGAGCATAAAGCCTGGCGCACTTCATAAAGCGAATGGTGGATTTTTAGTAATCAGTGCAAAAGATTTATTACAAAACCCTCTTGCTTGGGATGGACTTAAACGAAGCATGAAAAGTAAAAAAATAATGATAGAAAATCCATTCAAGCAAAGTCTTGCGCTTATGACAACAGGACTTAAGCCAGAGCCGATAGATTTAGATGTAAAAGTTATTTTAATAGGAGATATGCAGATTTATTCATTACTATATTATTATGACTATGATTTTAGAGAGTTATTTAGAATAATGGCAGATTTTGATGTAGAAATAGAAAAAAACCTTGAAAATGAAGTTAAATTTGCAAGATTTATAGCAGACTATTGTGATGTAAAAAAACTTAGACATTTTAACAAAGACGCGGTAGTTGAAACGCTTAAATATTCTATAAAAATAGCAGGAGATAAGGAGAAGATAAGTGCACGCTTTAATAAAATAACAGAGATTCTTTATGAGGCAAATGCCTTAGCGCCAGAGGAACAAGAATTTATTGATATCAAAGATGTAAAGAATGCAATTGAAAAGAAAAAATACCGAAATAGTAAAGTCGAAGATCGTATGAATAAGATGTATGAAGACGGCACATACCTGATAGATGTAGATGGGAAAAAAGTAGGTCAAATAAATGGGCTTGCAGTAATGCAAGTGGGTGAGTCTACATTTGGAAAACCATCTAGAATAACGGCCTCAAGCTATAAGGGAAGATATGGAATATTGAATATAGAAAGAGAAGTATCTCATTCAGGAAGCATACACGACAAAGGCGTATTAATCTTAAGTGGATATATAGGAAATAGATATGCTAAGGAAGACATTCCGGCTATAACAACATCTATAACATTTGAACAAAATTATACAGGTATAGATGGAGATAGTGCATCTTCAACAGAACTTTATGTAGTGCTTTCGAGCATTGCAGAAATTCCGATAAATCAAGCAATTGCAGTTACTGGTTCAGTTTCACAAAAAGGAGAAATTCAGCCTATTGGAGGGGTTAACGAGAAGATAGAGGGCTATTATGATGTGTGTAAAATAAAAGGCCTTACAGGAAAACAAGGGGTTATGATTCCAATTCAAAATGTTAAGAATCTTATTCTTAGAGAAGATATTTTGGAAGCGATTGATGAGGGAAAATTCCACGTGTATGCTATAAGCAATGTAGAAGAGGGTCTTCAAATATTAACAGGGTTAACTATGGCTAAGATTGATGAAAAAGTAAAAGAGGCATTTGTGAAATTTAGTGAAAAAACAGAAGATAAATCTGATAAAAAATAATTGAAAATTAAAAAACAAAAGAACTTGCCTAAAAATAAAGTGTTCCTGATGAGAATAGTAATCAAAAGACTATTTTCAAAAGGAACATTTTTTATGTTACCGATCATAGTGCAAAGATAGTGAATATATGGTATATTTAAACAATAAGACTATCAGGAGGAAACTATGAATTCAGAGATAATAGCAGTAGGAACGGAACTTTTGCACGGAGATATAGCAAATACAAATGCACAGTATATAAGCAAGGAACTTGCTAAAATAGGGCTTGATGTACATTACCATACCGTTGTAGGGGATAATGAAAACCGAATTGAAAAAGTATTTGAAAATGCTGCCTCAAGAGCAGATATAATAATTTGTACAGGCGGGCTTGGTCCAACTAAGGATGATATTACTAAAGAAGTTTTAGCAAAATATTTAGGGCTTCCTATGGTATTTGATCAGTTTAGTAAAAAGCATATTGAAGATATATTTAGCTCACGAAATAGAATAATGACGGATAATAACATGAGACAAGCTTATTTCCCTGAAGGTTCGATGATTATAAAAAATGAAAATGGAACGGCAAATGCTTGTATAGTAGAAAATAATAACAAAGTATTTATACTTCTTCCAGGGCCGCCAAAGGAAGTACACCCTTTATTTGAAAATCATATAGTAAAATACTTATCACAATATTCCGATGAGATTGTAGAATGCACTAAAATACAGGTTTTAAATCTAGGGGAATCTACGGCAGAAACTTTGATTATGGATTTAATAGAAGGTCAAACTAACCCTACGATTGCACCATATGCAGGATCGGGACGCGTTGTATTTAGAGTTACTGCAAAAGCCAACTCAAGAGAAGAAGCGTTTGAAAAAATAAATCCAGTAGTAAAAGAAATGCTTAGAAGATTTGGAGACAATGGGAGCATTATAGAGGAGGAGTAGGTATGAAAAAAACGGCATTAGTACTTGCTGGAGGAGGTTCTAGAGGGGCATATGAAATGGGAGTGTGGAAAGCCCTATATGAAATGGATATTCCGTTTCATATAGTATGTGGAACTTCAATTGGGGCTATAAATGGAGCTATGATTGCCCAAGGCAGCTTTGAAAGAGCGCAGGAGATGTGGGACACTGTTGAGACTAGTCAAGTATTTGCGGTTCCGGTAGAAGAGTCGGATGATATAAAAAATAAAATAATAAAAACTTATGGAACGTTTGCTAAAGATTTTATAAATGGAGGAACGGATACAAGTCCTCTAAAAAATACATTGGAACACTATTTTGATGAAGAAAAGATAAGAAATTCAAATATAGCATACGGTCTTGTAACCTTAGAAAAGGAATCCCTAAAGCCTTGGGAGCTTTTTGTCGAAGAAATTCCAACAGGAAAACTAGTGGATTATGTACTTGCAAGTGCTTCGATATACCCAGCGGTAAGACCCCATGTCATAGATGGAATAGAATATATAGATGGGACTTATCACGATAATTTACCAGTAAGCATGGCACTTAAAAAAGGTGCAGAAAAGATAATTGCTGTAGACTTAGGGGCGTTTGGAAAAGTTAAGCAAGATGTGCTTAATTCAGTAGAAGATTTGACCTATATAAAAAGTTATTGGGATTTAGGTGTTAGTTTAGTTTTTGATAAAGCTCATGCAAAAAAAATAGAACGCTATGGTTATCTTGATGCTATGAAAGCCTTTGGTGTATTTGATGGCTATGCATATACTTTTGTTAAAAATAGTATAATAGAAATTGACAGCGCATTTAAAAAAGATGGTCATTTAGCTAAAAAACTGGGAATAGCTTCGGGAAAATTCAGATACAACATATCAGATAAATTTATATCAGGTAAGTGGAAAAAACTTAAAACGGATAGAAGTTTTAGAAGAGAACATAATATATCAGATTTTCTTTTAAGTATAGAGCTTGCGGCAGAGATATTAGGAATTCTGCCAGACAAGATATATACAATAAAACGAATAGATGAAAAAATAAAAGAACTTGTAGCTGAAATTGAGATTCCTATAGTTGGAGAAAATGAAAAAGGCTTAAATCGATTAAAATCGGTGATAAATAATTTAGGGTTACTTGATAAAAAAGTTCGATTAAAAAAGATGGCCTTAGAATTAAAACGCGTATTAGAAACCGATTCAAATGTAGCTTTTGATAAAATTGCAGTGCTTTATACCGAAGAATTTTTTGCAGCGCTATACATTGCAATAAAAGGGCTTGTCTAATAAAAAAAAATTTTTCACAAAAAAAAGTATTGACATTTATTTGAAATGCCGTTATAGTTTATATTAATAAAATTATCAAAAATTAAAATATAGTTAGGAGGTATCAGCGATGAGGAGAACTTATAGGCAGCTGAGGAGCAGATGTTATAACAATTTAATATTTAGTATCGTTGATACAGAGAGTAACTATAGGATTAATTGCAGCGAGCCAGTGTAGGTGTAAGACTGGCATTATGATTATACGTGAAGAGGACTGTTGAGATTGAATCGACAAAGCTTTTTAGCGAGTATCGGTCACGTAGCATGCGTTAAATGTATTAAGTGGGTTAGATTTATTATTTGTTAATTTAACCAATTAGAGTGGTACCACGGGTTATTATAGCTCGTCTCTTTTTAGAGACGGGCTTTTTTTATTACCAAAAAACAAAAATTAATTAAAAACAAAGGAGAATTTAAAATGAAGAAGATATTAAGTATTATGATTATGGCAGTTATGAGTATTTCGTTAATGGTAGGGTGTGGAGCTTCTCAAGCAGAACCAGCAAATAAACTAGAGGCAATAAAAGCGGCAAATAAATTAGTTATTGGAACTTGTGCAGATTATCCACCATATGAATTTCATATGATAATAGATGGCGTGGACACTATTGTAGGTTTTGATATGGATGTAGCAAAAGCGGTAGCAGAGAATCTGGGAGTAGAGCTTGAAATAAAAGATATGAACTTTGATGCAGTGCTTGCGGGTGTAGGAACAGGCATGATAGATATTGGAGTAGCTGGCATAAACCCAACGCCAGAAAGAGAAGATGCTATGGACTTTAGTGATGTATATTACAAAGCAAGTCATACTGTACTTGTTAAAGCTGAAAATATAGATAAAATAAAAACAAAAGATGATTTAAAAGGTAAAGTAATAGGGGCACAAACAGGAACAGTTCAAGAAGGGGTAGCTAAAGAAATTGAAGGTGCAACTGTAAAATCACTTGGAAAAGTTACAGATTTAATTCTTGAATTAAAAACAGGTAAAATAGATGCAGTGATGCTAGAAGTACCAGTAGCAAGTTCATATGAAAAACAAAATGCAGATTTAGCGATACCAACAGATATAATTTTTGAAAAAGTAGAAGGTGGTTCATGTATAATTACTGCAAATGATGAAACTGAACTTATGGCAGAAGTAAATAAAGTTATAGCAGAATTATTAGAAACTGGAAAAATAGATGAGTTTGTAGCAAATGCAAATCAATTAGCAGAGCAAGCAGCGGAGTAGATATCACAAACGGAGGATAAAATGCTAGAAATATTAATAAAATATATGCCTTACTTTCAAACAGGGCTAAAATATACACTTGGACTTTCAATAATATCTGTGCTAATAGGGATCTTAATAGGATCCCTCCTAGCACTTTTAAAACTTTCAAAGAATAAATTTTTAAGAGCATTAGGCACAGCTTATATAGAACTTGTAAGAGGTACTCCCCTTATAACACAGCTTTTTATAGTATATTTTGGGTCATATGTGTTATTTGGAATAGATATGAATCCCTTTGTAGCAGGAATTATAGCAGTAAGCTTAAATAGTGGAGCATATGTAGCAGAGATAATAAGATCGGGAATACAATCTATAGACAAAGGACAAATGGAAGCAGGAAGAAGTCTTGGGATGTCTCAGTCATTGACTATGAAGGAGATAATAATTCCTCAAGCTATAAAAAATATACTTCCAGCACTATGTAATGAATTTATAACTGTAATAAAAGAAACTTCAATAGTTTCAGTAATTGGAGTTAGCGACATAATGTACAATGTAAATATTGTAAGAGGAATAAGCTTTAGACCATTAGAACCATTGCTTATTGCAGCTGTGATTTATTTCCTACTAACATTTGGATTATCAAAGGCCGTAAATATATTGGAAGGGAAGTTGAAAGAAAGTGATTAAAATAAAAAATTTAAAAAAGAGTTTTGGGAAAAAAGAAGTTTTAAAAGGCATAGATTTAGAAGTTACACAAGGTGAGGTTATGGTAATAATAGGCCCATCAGGAAGTGGAAAGAGTACACTTTTAAGATGTCTAAATCTTTTAGAGACACCTAATGCAGGCGAGATGTATTTAGATGACGAGTTAATAACAGCAAAAGCTACAAATGTGGATAAGGTAAGAGAAAAAATGGGAATGGTGTTCCAAAACTTCAATCTTTTTCCACATAAAACTGTAATTGAAAATATAATGCTTGCGCCACTTAAAGTTAAAAAAATTTCAACTGAAGAAGCTGAAAAAACAGCACTTTTGTTACTTGAAAAAATGGGGTTATCAGAAAAGAAGGATGTATATCCAAACTCACTTTCAGGAGGACAAAAACAAAGGGTAGCAATCGCAAGAGCTTTAGCGATGAATCCAGAGGTTATGCTTTTTGATGAAGCGACTTCAGCGCTTGACCCAGAGATGGTAGGGGATGTACTTTCTGTAATGAAAGAGCTTGCAAAAGATGGAATGACTATGGTTGTAGTTACTCACGAAATGGGTTTTGCAAAAGAAGTTGCCGATGAAGTGATATTTATGGAAGACGGATTTGTAGTAGATCATGGAAGCCCAGCTCACATATTTGAAGAAACCGAAAATCTAAGAACTAAGGAATTTTTATCAAAGGTATTATAAGTTATTTAAGGAGGGAAACTGTGGGAGTATATGCATTCGAGTATGGAAAAGGTAAAATAGAACTAAACTTAAATGAAGGAAATGTACTAGGCGAGCTTGTAGGAAGCTCAAAAGAAGCCTTAGTAGATATAAAGACTGCACTTTATAGTACGCTTGAAAATCCTATTGAAAGCCCTTCATTAAAAAGCTTAGTTTCAAAAGGTGAAAAAATAACGCTTGTGATAAGTGATATGACAAGATTTTGGATGAGACAGGATTTAGTAATCCCTCATATAATAAGTTATTTAAATGAAGCTGGAGTGGAAGATAAGGATATAACGATATTGATTGCAAATGGGACACACCTTCCAGCACCTAAATCAGAAATAGAACAATTAGTAACCAAAGCAATTGCAGATAGAATAAAGGTAGTAAATCACGAATGTCAAGCGAAGGACCTTGTGTATGTAGGCACCACAAAAAGAGGCACAAGTGTGGAGCTTAATCCTCTTGTAGTAAATCAAAAAACTATATGTCTTGGAGCCGCAGCACATCATCTTATGGCAGGCTTTGGCGGAGGGAGAAAGAGTATACTTCCAGGGGTTGCGTCAGAAAATAGCATAGCCCAAAATCATATCCATGCATTATCACCAAATGAAGCTTGTTCAAATCCGCTTATTGGAAACAGTAAGCTTTCAGGTAATCCACTAAACGAAGATATGTGCGAGGCGGCGGAGATGGTAAACCCGCTTTTTATGATTAACCTTGCTATGAATCCAGAAGGAAAACTGTGCAAACTATTTTCAGGACATTGGATGAACGCGTGGCTTGAGTGCTGTAAATATATAGATGAGATGTATAAAGTGCCTATAAGTGAGCAGGCAGATATAGTTATTGCAGGGTGTGGCGGATATCCAAAGGATATGTCCATGTATCAATCTACAAAGGTTATTGATAATGTAGAACCCGCAGTCAAAAAAGGTGGTACCATAATTTTAATATCAGAATGCTCTGAAGGCGGAGGGCCGCAGGAGTATTTTGGATGGATGAAATATTTAAAAACAGGAGATTTGGACAAAAAACTTAGAGAAAATTTTAATATTCCAGGATATGTTTTTTATCAAAATTGTGAAATCGCAAAAAGAGTAAATTTAGTTTTACTTTCAAGTATAGATAAAGAAAAACTAGCACCAATGGGAATAACTAGCTACAATGATGTAAATTCATTATTGTCGGACATAGACTTTAAAGATAAAACGTTATATATAATAAAAAAAGGTGGAACTGTGATTCCTTCTTTAGAAAAATAGGAGGGGTTATGAAAAATATTATTTCAAAAAGATACCAAAACCTCCAAAAGACACCGATGGGAGAAGTTTGGGATTTTATAAACAAATATGATGATGTAATAAATCTAAGCATTGGTGATCCAGATATTATAACGCCAGAACTTATAATTGATAAAATGGCAGAGGATGCGAAAGCGGGACATACCAAATATACTGACTACAGAGGATACAAGGAACTTAGAGATGAAATAGCTAAATTTTACAAAGAAGAATATGAGATAGTAGTTGAAGATGAGGAAATATTTATATCAGCAGGTGGGTGCGTAAGTATGTATCTTGTACTTGAAGCAATTCTTGACGATGGAGACGAGGTAATAATTCCAGATCCTTATTTTTCGCCATATTCATCACAAGTGAAGCTGGCTAGAGGAAAGTCTGTAATGCTTCCTACTTATGAAGAAGAAAACTTTCAGATAAACATAGACAGACTAAAACAAATAGTTACGCCAAATACAAAGGCACTTATTTTAAATACCCCAAATAATCCAACCGGTGCATGCTTAAGTGAAGCTACATTAAACGAGATAGCTGATTTTTGCGAAGCGCATGATATTTTAGTTATAGCCGATGATATATATACCGCATTTTCATTTTATGAAAAATTTATGCCGATAATGGGAATTAAAAATATGAAGCATAGAACTATAACCATAAATAGTTTTTCTAAAAATTTTGTTATGACAGGTTTTAGAGTAGCGAATATAATTGCACCAAAAGCTATAATTGAAACTATTCAAAAAATAAATGAAAATGTAGTGTTTACAACACCTTCAGTGTCACAAAGAGCAGCACTTCATGCACTTAAGCTTAGAAAAAGCATCCAAAGTGAAATTATAGCAGAATTTAAAGCTAGAGTGGATTACTGCATATCGAGAATAAATAAAATGAAAAATATGAGTGTTATGCAAAATGGAGGAAGTTTTTATGTATTTCCTAATATAAAAGCTACAGGACTAAGTTCAAGTGAAGTAGCAGATATGCTTATGAAAGAAGCACATATACTCGTACTTCCAGGAGATGCATTTGGAGATTGTGGGCAGGGCTATATAAGAATAGCCTGCACCGTAGAAATTCCCAAATTAAAAGAAGCCTTTGATAGAATAGAAAAGCTGAAAATGTTTTCATAAAAAATGCCTAAATATATTGAAAAAAGAAAGGAAATTCCTTTCTTTTTTTTATGCAAAATATATCAAAAACTTCAGAAATACAGTATAATAAAATAAACAGAGACTTAAGAAAGGAGTAGTTATGAAAATTAAAATTGGATTGGCGCAATTAAGCGTATCGGAAGAAAAAGAAGTGAATTTGAAAAATGCAGAAATAGCGATAGAAAAGCTATCAAAAGAAGGGGCAGATATAGTTGTATTGCCTGAAATGTTTTCCTGTCCATATAGTACAAGCTTGTTTTCGAAATATGCAGAAGAACAAGGCGGATATACATATAAACGAATGGCAGAAGCGGCAAAGAAAAATAATATAGTGTTATTTGCGGGGTCTATCCCAGAAATAAAAGATGAGAAAATATTTAACACCGCATTTGTATTTAATAGACAGGGGAAAAATATTGGTTTTCATAGAAAAGCCCATTTATTTGACATAAATGTAAATAATGGACAATATTTTAAAGAATCAGATGTACTTTCAGCAGGAGATAAAGCAACTGTTATAGATACAGAGTATGGGAAAATAGGACTTGCAATATGCTATGACTTTAGGTTTCCAGAGCTTTCAAGAAAGATGGTTTTAGAAGGTGCAAATATAATTATAATTCCAGGGGCGTTCAATATGACAACAGGTCCAGCGCATTGGGAAATTTTGTTTAGGCAAAGAGCGGTCGATAATCAAGTATATTGTATAGGAGTTGCTCCAGCAAGAGATATTGATTCAGGGTACATATCATATGCAAACTCTATAGTCACATCACCTTGGGGCGATATTGTTCATCGCCTTGGAGAAGCGGAAGAATTAGCTGTTGTAGAAATTGATACAGACTATATATCGCAAATTAGAGAACAGTTACCGCTTTTGAAGCATAGAAGAAAAGACTTATATTAATGTTATAAAGGAGAATGTATGTTATTAGGAACGATTGTAAATGCAGGGGCAATAATACTGGGGTCATTAATAGGATTATTAGCTAAAAAGGCAATTCCTCAAAGGATGGGCGATTTGATAATGACAGCTATACCTATCGTGGTTATGGTATTAGGGGTTCAATTTTCAATAGAAAGTGCAAATGTACTTATAGTTATAGTGAGTCTAGTGATTGGGGCTATAATTGGAGAGTGGATAGATATAGATAAGAAACTCGATGAATTTGGAGCTACGGTACAGAGTAAATTAAAAGGAAATGATAGCAATTTTTCAGCAGCGTTTGTTTCTACTACCTTGATATACTGCGTAGGCTCTATGGCAATACTCGGTTCTATTGAAAGCGGAATAAATAATCAGCACACAATATTATATACAAAAGCACTTATGGATGGGATTTCTGCAATATTTTTTGCTTCATCACTTGGAGCAGGAGTTATTTTTTCGAGTGTAAGTGTATTTTTATATCAAGGACTCCTTACTTTGCTAGCAGGATATGTAGCGCCATATCTTTCTGCTACTGTAGTTACGGAAATGAGTGCTACAGGCGGAATACTGCTTATTGCATTAGCATTTACAATTTTAGGAATCAAAAAAATAAAGGTAGCAAATTTACTGCCTGCGATATTTTTACCTATAATTATTATGCTGTTTTTAAAATAAGCGCTATTTGAAAGTTAGAAAGGAAAAATTATGAAACGCAATATCAAAAAAGCTTTTGATGAAATGATATCGCAGTTTGCAACACCGGCACTAATAGTAACACAAGAAGGTAAAATAATAGCTCAAAATAGTGATATAAACGATATTCTTGAAATACTTGGGACAGATAGAGTTAAAAATATAAAAGCTATAGATACTTCATTTGGAAGCGAAAAAGAAGTATGTGAAAAATTTTACTTTGAAGAAGTAAATTTAGGTGGAAGAAAATGTAGAATAAGTTCATTTGAAGATGAATATTATATGATGTATGTTTTTAATAAAAATATATCAGAAGAAAGAGTAATAAATAGTGTAATAGAACATATTGATGAGATTGTAGTAATTTTTGATGAAAATGGAGTTATTGAGAAGATGAATTCCCTTTGCGATGAAATACTTCCATTTAAAAGAGAAGCTGTTTTAGGGATGACTATTTATGAATTAGAAGAAGCGGGTGAAGTTAAAGACCCTATAATAGTTAAAATGTTAGAAGCAAAAGAAAAGGTGTATCAAAATACAGTATATCCATCGGGAAAAATAATTGCATACACTGCAATACCTATATTTGATTCAAATGATAAACTAAAAGGTGGAGTTTTGACAGGCAGAGATATATCTAGGATTGCCAATTTAGATAAACGTAAAAAATTGGAAAAAGAACTGGATGATGAAGCTGAATTTCAAGAACCTAAAGAATATGTAAGCGTAAGTAAAGAAATGAAAAAAGTAAAAAAACTTATACTTAGAGCGGCTAAATCTGACTCTGCGATTTTTGTAACAGGCGAAACTGGTGTAGGTAAAGAAGTTGTAGCAAGGTATATACACAATAATAGTGCACGAAGAGAAAAACCATTTATTGCAGTTAACTGTGGAGCTATACCAGCAGAACTTATAGAATCGGAGTTATTTGGTTATGAAGAGGGTGCTTTTTCAGGAGCTAAGAAACAGGGAAAAGCAGGAATACTTGAGCTTGTAGATGGGGGAACGCTTTTCTTGGATGAAATAGGAGAGCTTCCATATGAAATGCAGAAAAAACTCCTTAGAGTTATTCAAGAAAATGAAGTAACAAGAGTAGGAGGGGTGACGCCTAAAAAAGTAGATGTGAGATATGTGAGTGCTACAAATATATCAATCGAAGAATTACATGATCCTAAAAAATTTAGACAAGATTTGTATTTCAGATTGAGTGTAATCCCAATAAGGATGCCATCACTTAGAAATAGAAAAGATGATATAATACCACTATGCAATCATTTTCTTGAAATATTTAATGAAAAATATAAAAAAAATGTTAGAATATCAAAGGGTGTAAGCGAAATAATGCTAAATAATCCTTGGCATGGTAATGTAAGAGAATTGAAAAATTTAGTTGAGCGATTAGTAGTTCTTTCTAACCAAGATTTAGTAGGTGTCGATCAGTTTGAAATATTAGTAAATTTAGATTCTATAGAATATGGGGATGAGATTGTTAAAAATAGTGAAACTATTGAGGATTTTAATGATGAAAATAACAATAATCTATCCAAAAACGCAATAATAATAAACAAAGAAATGACATTAGATGAAGCGGTTAAGTGTTTGGAACAGATTATGATTAAAGATGCGGTTGAAAAGTATGGAAGCATTCAAAAAGCAGCTAGAAACATAGGTATAGACCCTAGTACTATACACAGAAAAATAAAGAGTGGGCAAATTAAATTATAGTGTTGCAAAAAACCATTGCAACTTGCAAGATAGTATCGCAAGTTGCAATGGTTTTTTCTATGCCTATAAAACGTGATAATTAAAAAATAAACAACTAAAAACTAAAATAAATTATTTTTTAACAATGAAAACCTTCTCAAACTATTGAAATTAGAATGTTAATAAAAAAACAAGAAAATAAATAATATAAAAATGTTTAAAATATAAAAAAGTTGGTACGGTACTTGCAATATATAATAAGCGTAAAGGAGGGTGCGGTAATGAACACACGTAAAAATAACTCATTGGTAGTATCCTTTTCAGTAGCAGCAGTTTGGTTTGGAGCCCATGTTGGAGGGGGATTTGCCACAGGAAGTCAGGAAGTAAATTTTTTTGTAAGATATGGTTGGATGACTTTATTTTTACCAATTATATCAGTGCTATTTTTAGGACTCTCGTATAGAGAATCGCTAATTATGGCAAGAAATCACAAGACATATAATTATAGGTCTTGGGCAGTAAAGATGTATGAACCTTATGATAAGGTTTTTGCAACACTATTTGAATTATGCTATCTAGTTATTGTATTACTTGGTACGGGAGGTACTATAGCAGGTTCAGCAGCACTTATGCAGGAATGGGGACTTCCTTATGGCGCAGGAGTAATATTAACTGGAGCTATGTACTACATATTAACAATTTTTGGAGCCTCACTGATAAGAAAAGCATCAAGTTTTTTGACAGTTATAATTTTTGTAGTTTTGACCATATTATGTATAACTGGGATAACGGCAAATTTTGATAATTTAGTAAATATAGTAAGTACTAGATATCAACCGGTGTCTATAGGAAAATCACTTTATATGGCACTTAAATATGCAGGCTTCCAGTCAGTAGTAATTGCAATAATACTTAGTGCAAGTGATACCTTAAAAAGTGACAGAGATATAAACTGGACAATAATTTGGGGAGTACTTATGAACGGCGCTATGCTTATGATGGCATGTTTGATGCTTATGGCTTGGATGCCAGAAGTACAAGAAGAAACTCTTCCAGTACTTTATATCTGTAAAGCCCTTAATAAACCTTGGCTTTATATAGCATACTCAGTGGTACTATTTGCAGCTTTTGTAACAACTGGAATAAGTTGTATATTTGGAGCAGTAGCAAGATTTGAAAATACTTTTCAAACACCAAAAGAAATTACCAAAAGAAGAGGTATTATATCACTTTTAGCAATGATTCTATCAATGGGAGTTTCACTATTTGGACTTACTAAAATTGTACAAATTGGTTATGGATATCTAGGTGTTGTAGGAATATTTGCAGTAATAATACCATGTATTGTAGTTGGAAGAATAAAAAATTTAAAATTTGCAAAACAAAATAAGAATGCTGCCAAAGAAACAGCATAAAATTTTGGAAATAAATATAGATAAATAATAAGATTTAAGAGGCTTATTTTATAAATAGTATTAAAAATATATGTAAAAATTTTTAGGAGGCATTCAAAATGGATCAACAGAATTTAGTTTTAAAAGGTGTAAAAGTTGTAGAATTAGCGACATTTGTTGCAGCACCAAGCTGTACAAAATTATTAGCAGACTGGGGAGCTGATGTTATAAAAGTAGAAGCACTTTTTGGAGATGCTATAAGAGGGATGGGTGGAACTTTTAATGCACCTATGACTGATGAAGAAAACCCTATGTATGAACTTGAAAATGGTAACAAACAAGGAATCGCAATAGATATAAAAGAAGAAAAAGGAATGGAAGTTCTTTTCAAGCTTCTTGAAAATGCAGATGTATTTGTTACTAACATAAGAGAACAATCTCTAGCAAAAAGTGGACTTTCTTATCACCAACTTAAAGAGAGATTCCCAAAACTAATTCATGCACATATCTTAGGATATGGAGAAGAAGGACCATTAAAAGATAAGCCAGGCTTTGACTATACAGCATACTTTGCAAGAGGTGGAGTAAGTGCATCACTTATGGAAAAAGGAACATCTCCAGCAAATACAGCAGCTGGTTTTGGAGATCACTATGCAGGAATGGGTCTTGCAGCTGGAGTACTTGCAGCACTATACAGACAAGCTAAAACAGGTGAAGGAGAAAGAGTAACACTAAGTCTTTACCATGCAGCACTATTTGGAATGGGTCTTATGATAACGACAGCTCAATATGGTAATGAAATGCCATTATCAAGAAGACAGCCAAACAACCCACTTATGACAACATATCAATGTAAAGATGGAAAATGGATACAACTTGCACTTATTCAATACAACAAGTGGTTCCCTAAATTCTGTAAAGTTATAGATAGAGAAGATTTAATAGGAGAAACAAAATACAACACTATAACAGCAGTTGTAGATTGTGTAGAAGAGTTAGTTAGCCTAGTAGAAAAAGCAATGCTTACAAAAAATCTTGATGAGTGGTCAGTATTATTAGAAGAAGCAGATCTTCCATTTGAAAAATTACAATCATTAGATGATATATTAGAATGTGAACAAGCATGGGAAAATAAATATCTATTTAAAACAAAATATTCAAATGGAAATGAAGGAATACTAGTAGATTCTCCAGTTAGATTCCAAAAAATGGGAATAAAAGAGTATCAGCCAGCGCCAAAACTTGGAGAACATTCAGAAGAAATTCTTGCAAGTGTAGGTTATACAAAAGAAGAAATTGAAGCATTAAAGAATAATAAAGTTATAAAATAGATTGTGATTTAGAGACGAGGGTGAATTTATGTATACAATGGGACTGGACATCGGCTCAACAGCTTCAAAAGGAGTAGTTTTGAAAGATGGGAAAGAAATTATAGCAGCAGCAGTAGTTCCTTTTGGAACTGGTACAAGTGGACCTGAAAAAGTTAGGAAAGAACTAATGGATATGACAAATCTAAATAGAGAAGATTTGGAAAAGGTCGTTGTAACTGGTTACGGAAGAATGAACTATGAAGATGCAGATAAACAGATAAGTGAGCTTAGCTGTCATGCAAAGGGGACGAGTTTTTTAGTAGAGGGAGTAAGAACTATAATTGATATTGGAGGACAGGATGCGAAAGCATTAGTGTTAGACCAATCAGGTACACTACAAAACTTTGTAATGAATGATAAGTGTGCAGCAGGAACAGGCAGATTTTTGGATGTAATGGCTAAGGTTTTAGAAACAGAAGTTTCTAAATTAGGAAGTATATCAGCAAAATCACAAAAAGAAGTTTCTATAAGCAGCACATGTACCGTATTTGCAGAATCAGAAGTAATATCACATCTTTCAGCTGGAGAAGCCACAGAAGATATTGTAGCAGGAATTCACACTTCGGTAGCGAAGAGAGTATCAAGTCTTGCAAAAAGAGTAGGTATAAAAGATAAGGTAGTAATGGTAGGTGGAGTTGCTCGAAATGAAGGGGTAGTAAGAGCTATGGAAACAGCACTAGGTATGGAAGTAATAGTACCTGAAAATGCACAACTTACAGGCGCACTTGGAGCAGCGATATATGCTTATCATGAGGCTAATAAAAAATAAGGAGACGGTAAGATGAGTGATAGAAAAGATGCAAGAACAGTCATAAATGATTTACTAGCAGAACAATATGCAAATGCATTCAAAGCGAAGGAAGAAGGAAGACCGGTAGGCTGGTCAACATCAGTATTCCCTCAAGAATTAGCAGAAATTTTCGATCTATGTCTATGTTATCCAGAAAACCATGCTGCAGGAGTTGCAGCAAAAAAAGAGTCATTAGAACTTTGTGAACTTGCAGAAGAAAAAGGTTATTCAATTGACCTTTGTGCATATGCAAGAACAAATTTTGGATTACTTATAAAAGGACATTCAGATACACTTCCAATGCCTACACCAGATTTTCTATGCTGCTGTAACAATATCTGTAATGAGGTAATAAAATGGTATGAAAATATATCAAGAGAATTAAATATACCTCTTATAATGATAGATACAGCATACAACAATGAAAATATGGCAACAGAAAATAGAATAAAATATATGAGAGGCCAATTTGAAGAAGCTATAAAAGCTTTTGAAAAAATCTCTGGAAAAGCATTTGATCCAAAGAGATTAGAAGAAGTTATGGCAATCTCAGCAGAAAATGGAAAACTTTGGAAAGATTCAATGAGTCTTCCATCAGGAAATTTCCCATCACCAATGAATGGCTTTGACGTATTCACATACATGGCAGTAATAGTATGTGCAAGAGGAAAGAAAGAAACAACAGCAGCATTTAAACAACTTATAGAAGAATTAGAACAAAATGTAAAAGAAGGAAAAACATCATTCCGTGGAGAAGAAAAATACAGAATCATGATGGAAGGTATTCCTTGCTGGCCATATATTGGATACAAGATGAAAACTCTTGCAAAATATGGCATAAACATGACAGGTAGTGTTTATCCACATGCATGGGCACTTCAATATGAAGTAAATGATTTAGATGGAATGGCTGTAGCATACAGCATGATGTTTAACAATGTAAATATAGAAACAATGGTTGATTATAGAGTAAATTCCCTAGTAGAAGGAAACTGTCACGGAGCATTATATCATATGAATAGAAGTTGTAAACTTATGAGCTTTATCCAATATGAAATGCAAAGAAAAGTAGCAGAAAGAACAGGACTTCCATACTCAGGCTTTGATGGAGACCAAGCGGATCCAAGAAACTTTACAGATGCACAGTTTGAGACGAGAGTACAAGGACTTGTAGAAGTAATGGAAGAAAGAAAAAATCAAAGGGGTGATCTATAATGGAACTAAAAAGCATAATAAAAAGATTTGAAGAAATAGCATGTTCACCAAAAACAATGGTTGATGAATATATAAAAACAACAGGGAAAAAAGCAATAGGATGTCTTCCAGTGTACACACCAGAAGAGATTGTATATGCAGCAGATATGCTTCCTGTAGGATTATGGGGAGGCCCAACTGAAGTAGATTTAGCAAAACAATACTTCCCAGCATTTGCCTGTTCAATCATGCAGTCATGTATGGAATATGGCCTAAAAGGCTCATATAATAACTTATCAGGAGTTATAATTCCTGGAATGTGTGACACACTTATCTGTATGAGTCAAAACTGGAAATCAGGAATAACTCAAATTCCAATGATTACCTTTGTACATCCACAAAATAGAAAAATAAAAGCTGGTTCAGAATATCTTGTAGCAGAATATCAAAACGTTAAGAAAAAGATAGAAGCTATAAGAGGATGTGAAATAACAGAACAAGAACTTACAAATGCAATCGAAGTTTACAATGAGCACAGAGCAGTTATGAGAGAATTTGTAGAACTTGTATCGACTCATCTTAATACTATAGATTCAAAAACTAGAAGCAATGTAATAAAAAGCAGCTACTTTATGAGAAAAGATGAGCATACAGCATTAGTAAAAGAATTAAACGAAATGCTAAAAGCTATGCCAGTAGAAAACTATACAGGTAAAACTATATTAGCTACAGGAATCATAATGGATTCAAAAGAAATTCTAGATTTATTTGAAGAAAATAACATTAGAATAGCTTATGATAACCTAGCACAAGAAACTAGACAATTTAGAACAGATGTGCCAACAGATGGAGCATGTGCACTAGAAAGACTAGCTAATCAGTGGAGAGATATAGAAGGATGTTCACTAGCATATGACCCTCAAAAGAAAAGAGGAAATATAATAGTAGACGAAGTTAAAAACAGAAAAATAGATGGTGTAGTATATGCGATGATGAAATTCTGTGACCCAGAAGAGTATGATTACCCAATCATAAAACAAGACCTAGAGAAAGCAGACATTCCACATCTATATATAGAAATTGATCAACAGACAACAAATAACGAGCAAGTGAGAACAAGAATTCAAACATTTGCAGAAATACTTGGTTAATAAATATTTTAATATATATTATAAACATTATTGGAGGAAATTATGATATTTAAGAAAGAACATCTATTGCTACAAAAGGCAGTAAGAAAATTTGCAGAAGAGGAAGTATTACCTCAAGCAGCTGAAAGAGAAAAAGAAGGTAAAATCTCAAGAGATCTAATGGAGAAATTAGCTAGATATAAATATACAAGCCCAATAGTTCCAAAAGAATATGGTGGAGCAGGCGCAGATTACACTTCATATGTAATCATAATGGAAGAAATTAGTAAAAAATGTGCTTCTACAGGAACATTTACAACTGCAGCAGCATCACTAGTATCATCACCACTTTTAAACTTTGGAACAGAAGATCAAAAACAAAAATACCTTACAAAAATAACATCAGGTGAGTGGGTTGGAGCATTTGGACTTACTGAGCCAGGCGCAGGATCTGATGCAGGTGGACAAACAACTACAGCAGTACTTGAAGGCGACCACTATATACTTAACGGAAGAAAAACATTTATAACAAACGCTCCTATAGCTGATTTTGCAGTAGTTATTGCTGTAACTGAAAGAGGAAAAGGCGTAAAAGGAACAACTGCATTTATAGTAGATATGAATCTTGAAGGTGTATCTTGTGGAGCTCATGAAGATAAAATGGGTATTAGAGCTACAGAAACATCAGATTTAATATTTGAAAACGTAAAAGTTCCAAAAGAAAACATCTTAGGAAAAGAAGGCCAAGGTTTCAAAATAGCAATGCACACTCTTGATACAGGAAGAATAGGAGTTGCAGCACAAGCACTAGGAGTAGCTCAAGGCGCTATGGACGAAGCTGTAAAATACTCAAAAGAAAGAGTACAGTTTGGAAAATCACTTTCAAAATTCCAAGATATTCAGTTTAAATTAGCTAATATGGAAACAAAAATATGTGCAGTTAGAGCACTTCTTTATAAGACAGCAGAAATGAAAGAAAATGGATTACCAATAAGCAAAGAGTCAGCAATGTGTAAATACATGGCAGCTGAAGTAGCTAACGAAGTAGCTTATGATGCACTTCAAATCCACGGTGGATACGGATTTATAAAAGACTATGCAATCGAGAGAATCTACAGAGATGCAAGAATAATGTCAATCTACGAAGGAACATCTCAAGTACAACAAATGGTAATAGCAGGAAGTTTATTGAAATAAGAAATTTGGAGGAATTTAGAACATGAAGATTATTGTTTGCGTAAAGCAAGTACCAGATACAACAGAGGTTAAGATAAATAAAGAAACAGGAACGCTTATAAGAGACGGAGTTCCAAGTATATTAAATCCAGATGATGCTAATGCACTTGAAGAGGCATTAAGATTAAAAGATACTAATAAAGATGTACATGTAACAGTAGTAAGTATGGGACCTCCTCAAGCAGATGAAATGCTAAGAGAGTGTTTAGCAATGGGAGCTGATGAAGCGGTACTTCTAAGCGACAGAGCATTTGGAGGATCAGACACTTGGTCAACATCAAACGCTATAGCATCAGGAATCAAAACTCTTGGAGAGTATGACATAATATTTGCAGGAAGACAAGCAATCGACGGAGATACAGCGCAAGTTGGACCACAGATAGCAGAAAAGCTTGATATAGCACAAGTAACTTATGTACAAAGCTTTGAAATGCAAGGAAAAGACGTAGTAGTAAAAAGACAATTAGAAGATGGACATGAAATGATAAAAGTTCAAACTCCAGTACTATTAACTGCAGTTAAAGAATTAAATGAACCAAGATACATGGCATTAGATAAAATATTTGATGCATTCAAAAAAGATATAAAAGTACTTGGAATAAATGACTTAGATATAACTACAGAAGATGTTGGACTAAAAGCATCTCCAACAAGAGTATTCCGTTCATTTACACCAGATATGAAAACAGCTGGAGTAATGATAGAAAAAGCTCCGAAAGAAGCAGCAATCGAACTTATCGGACATTTAAAAAGCAAACATTTTATATAAATATAGATAGAACAAGGAGATTAGTATGGGAAAGCAAGATATAAATCAATACAAAAATATTTGGGTTTTTGCAGAGCAACGTCATGGTAAATTAATGTCTGTAGCTATAGAGTTAGTTGGAGAAGGAAGAAAATTAGCAGCTGCTAGAGGCGTAGAGCTTAACGCAATTCTACTTGGACACAATGTAGAAGATATGGCTAAAGAATTAGTTTCTTACGGAGTACAAAATGTGTACACTGCAGACCATGAGCTTTTAAAGAATTACACAACAGATGGATATACAAAAGTAATATCAGATGCAATAAATGAAATTAAGCCAGAGATCATGATGATAGGAGCTACTCACATAGGTAGAGATTTAGCGCCAAGAGTAGCATCAAGAGTAGATACAGGTCTTACAGCAGACTGTACAAAGTTAGAAATAGATGAAGAAGATGGAAAAATAAAACAAACAAGACCAGCATTTGGTGGAAATATAATGGCTACAATAGTTTGCCCAGAAAATAGACCACAGATGTCAACAGTAAGACCAGGCGTTATGGATAAAGCAGATCAAGATATGTCAAGAAAAGGAAATATAGTTCCACTTAACTTCTCAATAAGCAAAGACGAGATAAGAACAGAAATCTTAGAAATAGTTAAGAGTGATAAAGAAGTAGTATCACTAGTTGATGCAAACTTTATAATATCAGGAGGTCTTGGACTTAAATCGGCTGAAGGTTTTGATCTTTTAAAACAATTAGCAGAAAAACTTGATGGAGTTATAGGATCTTCAAGAGCGGCAGTTGATAAAGGTTGG
>JBGSPX010000007.1:0-24407 GCA_041738345.1 Proteocatella sp. | reverse complement strand
GCTATTATGTTCTTTTTACCTTCGGTCAACGGACCAATTTTGTGTACATTTTTCTTTGCCATAAAAAAAGCCTCCTATGATATTTTTATTTTATCATAGAAAGCTTTTTTTGTAATTTACAGACTTTTTTTCACAGTCTCTATTTTGGATAGTTTGTTGTATATTTTCAATTGTTATTTTAGGATTTCCAGCACTTTCAAAAGCAATTTGTTCTAAGGAAATATGGTTTGCATTAAGGCTAAGTGTTTTTACTGCTACAGTATCAACCTTCATATGTGCTTTTATAGCAATTCCATCTAGTTATGCTATGACTCATATAAATATCCCATTTAAAAAATTGATTCAAAGCATAGTAGAACTTCCTTTATCATTACCATATTTACTTTTAGGACTTTGCCTTTTAATTATTTTTTCTTCGGATTTTGGGAAAGTTTTAAAAAGCTATGGTTTTAAAGTTGTATTTGATATCAACGGGATAATTATAGCTCAATGCTTTGTGAATTTACCATTTGTAATCAAACTTATATCAAATGCTTTTTCTGAAATAGATAAACGGATGTTACTAGTAGCAGGAAGCCTAGGCGCTGGGAAGTGGAAACTTTTTTCAACTGTAATTTTGCCACTCTCACAAAATGCTATAATTTCAGCTTTGATATTAGCTTGGTCGAGAGCATTAGGGGAGTTTGGGGCGACGCTTATGCTTGTAGGTGTAACTAGAATGAAGACAGAAACCCTTCCTGCAAGTATATATTTGAATGTATCAGTAGGTGATAATTCGATGGCTATGGCTTCAGCTATTATGTTACTTTTATTATCGCTTATATCATCAATGGGTATACACTATTTTGAAAGTAAAAAACCTACAAAATTAAGGATGTGATTTTTTGAAAAAAATTATTGAAATAAAAAATTATACTCTAAGAAAAGGGCAATTTGAACTTTGTGATTGTAGTTTTGATATTTATGAAGGTGAAATATTAGCAATAGTTGGAAAAACTGGTTCTGGAAAAACCTTACTAATGGAGTCTATAGCAGGTTTTTATTGTGGAGATGAAGGCAGTATTTTTCATAAAGGCATAGATATTAAGACAATCCCAATTGAAAAACGTAAAATAGGGTTTGTATATCAAGACTATATGTTATTTCCACATATAAATGTTTATGAAAATATTGCGTATGGGCTTAAATTAAGGAAATTTGATAAAACACAGATTGAATCTAGAGTTTTTGAATTAGCAAGTTTATTTTCAATAAAGGATAGACTTAGTAATTATCCAGGGACATTAAGTGGCGGCGAAAAACAAAGAGTTGCATTGGCAAGATCGTTATCGTTAAAACCAGAAGTGTTACTTTTAGATGAACCTTTTTCAGCGCTTGACCCAAGTACTAAGCTTAGAATGTATAAGGAATTAAAAAATATACATAAAGCTTTAAAATTTACTATGGTTTTTGTAACACATGATTTTTCAGAAGCTGTAAATTTAGCAAATAGAGTAGCGGTTATTTCAGATGGGAAAATAAAGGGAGTTAGAGATTCGAGAGAGTTATTTAAATACTGGGATGATGAGAATGTGAATTATTTTTTAGGTTTGGAGGGAAAAAATGGATGCAAATCAGTTATACAAAACGCTTAAAGAGGAATTTGAAAATTTAATTGAAGAATATCAACTAAATGATTCAGAAATAGACGTTTCTATGGTGTCGCTTTCTCCACAAGAAGCTATAGGCGATACTAAGAGAAAAGATTTTCCTATACTTGTAGGGAAGGAAGTAATGGTTCAAGCAAGATATAAAGATAGTTTTGGACAAGCTTTTACAAATGCACCCTCAATTTTTCACGGAAATTTAAATCAAATTTTAGAAATGGATATTTTAGAAAATTTACATGAAAGAGGAATTTTTATAGCAACTTTAAATGCTGTCATGGCACATCTTAAGCTTGCAGATAAAACAATTCACTGTAAGAATGAAGAACCCGAAGAATGTGGGATGAAATCTATAGAATTTATTAAAGCAAACTATTTAAACCCTAAAATTGGAATCATAGGATATCAGCCAGCGCTTATTGAAAACCTATCTAAAGTATTTGAGGTTAGAGTTTTAGATTTAAATCCAGATAATATTGGAAAACACAAATATGATGTAAAAATAGAAGATGGAAAATTGGATTTTGATAATATTATTTCTTGGGCAGATGTTATTCTATGTACGGGAAGTACTTTGTGTAATAGTTCTATTGTAGATTTTTTAAATTTAAAAAAAGAAGTTATATTTTATGGGACAACCATTTCAGCAGCAGCTAAAATTTTTAATTTAAAACGTATGTGTTTATGTTCAATATAATTAAACAAAGAGTTTCCAATTATTCTGGAAACTCTTTATTTATAAGAAATTGTGCAAAATCTTCCACTTCTTTTTCTATACGTCTATAGCGTTCGAGCATATCTTTGCCTTTATCAGTTAGTCTTGTGCCACCTTTTTCACTTCCACCTTTTTCTGATATAACGGCTGGAAAACCAAGCTCTTCTTCTAATGTCTTAATCATTCTTATAGCTTTTGGATAAGATATACCTGTAGCTTCAGTTGCTTTCTTTATAGATTTATGTTCTTCTATAGCATCTAGTAATTCTTTTACACCTTTACCCATAAAGATTTTATTGTTAGCAATTCTTATTCTTGTTATGGAACGCACGTTAATCACCTCATAAATAATATACAATATGATAAACTAAAATACAAATAATTTATTTTTCATTTACTATATCATTGTACATATTGGTGGCGTAATTATTTGTCATAAATCCAAATACTTTCCCGTCATCAGAATTGAAATTTAAAACAACTTTTTTTGAGGGATCATTTTTTTCTTGATATATTATATTACTTTCATAGGTTCCATAAGAAAGGACAAATTCAGGATCTTTCAGATATCCAATTTCATGTTTTTTAATATAATCTATTCCGAGTGAAATTATTTTAGGATTAGATTTCTTTTTAACATGGAGGTTTTCAGGGATATAATATACATCTAGAGGTTCTTTGGTATTAGCATCAAAGGCTGTGTAATATATGTCTTTTCTTATATTAAGCTGGCAAGTAACTATATCTGTATTAGCAAGAGAAAGTTTTTTTAATTGAGAATTTATTCTACTTTCAAGTCTAGATATATATTTATTATATTCATCTTGAGAAATTTTCTTTTGTTTTAACATTGATTCAAGCATACCTCTTTCCTCAGCTTCATCCTTTTTTAAATTTTCTTCATTTTCTAGATATGCATAGAATTCATAGTTGTCATTTTTTAGCTTAAGATTAAGCCCTAGATAATCATTAATGACCTTAAGGGATTGTTTTTTATACATTTCTTCAAAATCTGAATTATTGGAAGTTGATTGGTAAGTTTTTGTATAAACTATATTTGGTTTTATTGCTGTACTTGAAGATACTTCAGCATATATTGTACCAAATGAACCACTAAGAATTCCTAAAATACATATCCCAGATAATATACTTTTTTTGTTTTTCATTTTTATTCCTCCTAATAAAGTTAAATAGATATAAAACAAGTACTTGTTATTAATTTATTATAGAGAAAACTTGTTTTGGAAGTTTGTATAAGTTGTAAAATAGTTGTTAAAAGTAATCAAAACTTATAGAAATAGTAGTTCCTAAATTCAATTGGCTTGATATTTTAAGTTCAGCATTATGTGCTTTTACAATTTCATGGCATATACTCAGACCTAAACCTATTCCATTGTTTCGTCTACTTCTAGATTGATCCACTACATAAAAAGGTTCTAATATTTTGTCTAAATGTTCTTTAGGTATACCTACACCAAAATCTTCTATAGAAACAATGAATTTATTGGGATTACATATTCCGCGTATTAGTATTTTAGAATTTTGAGATGAGGCTTTTATTGAGTTATCTATCAAATTTTTGAGTAAAATTTTTATAAGGTCATAGTCTAAGCTTAGATTTTGGCTAGGGGAAATGATTATTAAATCTATATTTTTTGAAATTAGTTTTTGAGACAAAGTGTTTTCAACATCTTTAAAAACATCGATAATATTTATTTGATTGAGTTCAAGATTATTTTTTTTTGAATATATAAAGTCCATAAGTTTAAAAGAAATTTTTTCTAAGTATTTTGCTTCATTATAGATATAGTTACTTGCTTCAAAAAATGTTTTTTCATCATATTTTGAAGTTTTTATAAAATTAGAGTAACCTATTATAGATGTAAGCGGGGTTTTTAATTCGTGAGTAAAATTGTTAATAAACTCTTCTTTTTTCTTATTTTCTGAATTTAACTCTAAAATGCTATTTTGAATAGTTTCAGTCATAAAATTAAAATTATCAGCTAGAATACCAAGTTCATCCTTCGACTCGATTTTAACTCTATGAGAATAATTTCCTGATGTTATTTCTTTAGTAAAGAATGTAAGTTCTTCTATAGGTCTAGTAAGGTATTTGCTAATTAAAAGCATTCCTACAGCAAATAGAATTGAAATAAATAAATCTATTTTTAAAAATAGTACCCAATTTGACCTATTATCTTCATAAAGAGTACTTATATCTTTTGCACAATGAACTTTAAGTGGAATGCTTGGATTATCAATCATACTACAAATATATAGATAATACTTACCGTTGATGGGTTTTATAATATAGTTTGTGTTATTGAATGAAATATTTTCAAGTTCAGGATTGTTTTTTGAATGAGGGAAATCAATATCTTTATATATAAGTTCATTATTGTTATTTAAAATTTGATAGTTCAAGTTGTAATTTATAGATTTAGTGTATTTTTCCATCATTTTTAAAATAAGTCTTTCAATAGAAACTGAAGATGATTCTTCAAAATCGGAAAGAGATAGTTTCAATTGATAATATACAAATTTTTGCTCCATTATAGATGAATCAATCTCTTTTTTTAAAATATTATTATGAGAATGCTGTATAAATAAAAAACCTATGAGATTTAATGCTAAAATTAGTAGTACTATAGTAATTATATAAAATTTTTGCCATAATTTCATATTAGACCTCCAAACGATATCCTATTTTATATACAGTTTTTAGTATATCGAATAAATCTAATTTGCTTCGTATCTTTTGAATATGAGTATCTACAGTTCTAGTTTCACCTATATATTCATATCCCCATATTTTTTCAAGAAGATAGTCTCTAGATAGTGCAATATTTTTATTTTTTGTAAGCATAAGAAGAAGCTCGAATTTTTTTAGAGTTAAATTTATAGGAGTGTTATTTTTAATTACAACTCGTTCTTTTTCTTGAATTATTATATCTTTTATTGTAAGGTAGGTACTGTTTTTTGAATATCTTCTAAGTACAGCTTCTATTCTAGCTATTAGCTCTATGGATTCAAATGGTTTTACTATATAATCATCTCCACCGGATTTAAGTGCTAAGACCTTATCGTTTATAGTATTTTTTGCCGTTAGAAAGATTACAGGAATATTTAATGGTGATATTTTTTTTATCAAAGAAAATCCGTCTTCACCGGGAAGCATTATGTCGAGGATTATGAGATCAAAAGATTTTTTTTTGATTAAAGGGAATACATCAGAACCGCTAAATACTTGAGTACATTCATAACCGACCATATTAAGGTTAAGTTTTATAAGGTTTGATATAGGTTCATCATCTTCTACTATAAGTACATTTACGCTCAAAAAAACACCTCCAATTTGATGATATTTTAATTATAATAGCATTATACAGTATAAAACCTAATAACAATGTAAAATAGTTGCAAAATAATATGAAATAAAAACTTGTTAAATATATAATTAAGTGTTAAAATTATGTGTGTTTGGGATATAGATGACAAAATATATCTCAATTTGGTATGCATTTTTTATATGGAGGGAATATGTATAATATATTTATTTGTGATGACGATGATGACTGCTTGAAAAGAATAAAAGAAAAACTTGAATATATATTATTAAAAAACCGAATTTTTGCGAGTATTCATTCATATACATCTGCAAAGAATATGATTTTTGATGTACAAGGTCAAGATTTATCTACAGCAATTTTTTTTATAGACATAGTTATGCCAAGCATATCGGGAATAGAAGCTGCTAAAATCATAAGAAAAATGAATATAGAGTCACAGATAATATTTCTTACATCTAGTAAAAAGTATGTATTTGAAGCTTTAGAAATAATGCCACTTCATTATTTAATAAAACAGGAGGTAAATGATTTTAAAATAGAAAGTGTATTATTGAAAGCTATAAAAATATGTAGAAATAAAAATAACAATTTCTTTTGTTATAAATTAGGGCATGCAATAAAAAGAATTAGTGTAGATAGGATAAGTTTCTTTGAAGTTAAAAATAGAGTTGTATACATGTATAAAGTGGATAATGAGGTAGAAGAGTTTTATGCTACGATGAAAAATTTAGAAGAAGCATTTTGTAGAAAGTATTTTATAAGAATACATCGGTCATATATTGTCAATTTACAATATATATCGTCTCTTGAAAATCATCATATTATTTTACAAAATTTAACGGTTCTTCCTGTAGGAAATAAATATATCGAAAATGTAAAAACTATGTATGAAAAATTTGTATTAAATGATATAAAGATATTTTAATTTATAATTAAATTAGCAATAAAAAAATTAACAACAAAATAAAGTGTGTATACAACATTAGAAATCATAACATGATATTAATTGATAAAATATATCGTTGTGGAATATATAAATATATTTTATTGAAAGGATGAAGTTTGATATGGTTTCTTTTAAAAAAATGAAAGTAAAAACTAAATTAATTTTAACAAATTCTATAATTATAATATTTGCTTTAACGACTCTATTTACAAGTATATATTTTGTAAGAGATTTAAGTAAAGGCATTGATAGAGTTGAGGGCGAAATAGTACCACTTATTAATGAAACCTGGAGCATAAGGACAAATATAACATTAATAGAAAGTAATATTTTGGATATGATACTTAGTAAAAATTCTCAGGATATTCAATCACTAAAATCACAAAATGCAAATTTGCGAGAATCAATAAATAATTCACTTTCAATAATAGAAGAGATAGCTCCAAATGAAAACTTAGAAGATGTGAAAATTCAAATTCAAAGTCTTGGAAAAATAAGGAAGGATATAGAGGATAATATAGGCTTAGAAAATGATTTATCAAAAAAATCAGGAGCTGATTTTAAGGACAAATATCAACCGATATCGTCTAAACTTAAAGATGATTTAATGAAAATGTCTCAAGATTTACATGAAAAATCTATGAATGCTATAGTAAAAGAACAAAAGATTGCAGATTCTGGAATAAAAATACTGATATTATTAAGCATATTTTTCCTTATAGGAAGTACTTTGATGAGCAAAACTTTGATAAAAAGTATAACATATCCATTAAATATAATAAATAGCGCAGCAAAGGAAATGAGCAAAGGAAATCTTTCGCATAAAGTAGAATATAATTCGGAGGATGAATTTGGAGAACTTTCACAGAGTCTTGGAGAATCAATAGAAATACTAAGTGCATATATCAATGATATAAGTAGAATGATGAGATTATTATCAGAAGGAAATTTTGACATAAATTCAGAAAATGAATTTATTGGTGATTTTAAACCAATAGAAAATTCTATGATGATGTTTTTGAAGTCAATGTCAGACACTTTAAATAATATTAATATATCGGCAGACCAAGTTTCAAGTGGAACAGAACAACTTTCAAGTGGAGCACAATTTTTGTCACAAGGTGCAACGGAGCAGGCAAGTTCATTGGAAGAACTTTCTGCTACAATAAGTGAAATACATGATAAAATAAATAAAAATGCAGAAAATGCTCAGCATGCTAACGACATATCCATGGAAGCTTATCATGAAGTTTTTGAGGGTAATAATAAAATGAAAGAAATGATAGCTGCTATGGATGAAATAGCTATGTCTTCAAGTGAAATTGGAAAAATAATAAAAGCGATTGAGGATATTGCATTTCAAACGAATATACTTGCACTTAATGCGGCAGTAGAAGCAGCTAGAGCGGGAGAAGCGGGTAAAGGGTTTTCTGTTGTAGCAGATGAAGTAAGAAATTTAGCACAAAAATCTTCTGAATCTGCAAAAAACACTACGATACTTATTGAAAATTCAATTAATGCTGTTAAAAATGGAACTATAATAGCAAATGAAACTGCAGAATCGCTTGAGGTTATAGTTGAAAAGGTTTCAAGTTCAGTAAAGCTCATAAATCAAATTACAGAGGCTTCAGCAGCTCAAGCAAGCTCTGTGGAGCAGATTAATACAGGAATAGAACAAGTATCTGCTGTGGTACAGATAAATTCAGCAACATCTCAGGAAAGTGCAGCAGCAAGTGAAGAACTTGCTAGCCAAGCAAATATTCTAAAATCAATGGTTGAAAAATTTGTACTCAAAAATTAAAAAATTATTAAACATAAAACAACCTTTACAATATCCTCAAGTAAAGGTTGTTTTTGCGTTATTTTGAAAGTAATGGTGGAATAAAATAAATTATTGTTATTATAGTAGGGACTAGAGCATATTTAAAAAGCTGAAATGCGGATATTCCGTTTTCAAAATATTTCTTAAGAATACATTGACCAATTGGATTAGGGGCATTTGCTATTATAGTAAGTCCTCCGCCAGTAAGTGCACCAGAAAGAACAGCATACTTCATAGAATCTGAGAGATTTGGGACTAAGCTACTTAGATATGTTATAGCAGCATTATCATTAAAAGTAGTTAAAATTGTAGCAATTATATTTAATTTTATTGGAGGTAAATCACTAAGGAGAGGCGTTATCCACCAATTTTGAAGACCACAATGTACAAGTAATCCTGATAAAAAAAAGGCTACCATAAGTGGAGGTTTTAAATCTAATCTATTTTGATAGAATGGGGTAACTTGTATAAAACCAAGATAAAACAAAAAAATAGATATAAATAATATGGGTTCATGGGAATTAAGTAAAGCAGCAACTAAGAATACCGTATGGATAATCATAATCCAAAGTGGAACTTTATCTTCTCTTTGATCCCAGTAAGGATCAAGGTAAAATGGTTGTTCTTCTATCGGAAGTAAACCTGGAATAGTTCTTTTCATCTCTGAAATTTTAATTTCTTCAAATCGTTCTTCAATAGAGATATCTACAGTATATTTTTTTACTTCATCTAGTTCAAAGTTATCAAAAGCTTCGAGTTTAATTTGCTCTTTTATTAAATTGCAATTTTCTGAAAAATGCTTTGTGAAACCTAATTTTTCATTTATTTCTTTTTCCAATTCATCAAAAGCAAACTCTAACTCCTTTTTACTTATAAATTTGCGTTGTATATAGTTTTTAAATCGGTTTAGAGCATAAGTGTTTTTTAGTTTATTTATCTCGCTTCTAAATAATAAAAAATAAAAGAATGTAGAAGTTAGTATGGCTAAAATAGATTTAATTCCAAATGTTGTAAACATGAAAATATTGCTCCAATTCCAAATTTTGGCCACAATTAATACTGGTGGCGCAGCAAAATTTGTAAGAGTTCCTCCAATAGATGTATTTACAAAAAGGAGAGCTATTGTTCCATATTTTAGACGATTTGGTGGATTTAATTCATAAAATTTTTCTGAAAGAAGATAGGCTGATATTACCATTGATGCTGGTTGTGTTATAAAGGAACCTAAAATTGGTCCAATAATTAATATACTAATCCACCAAGCTTCTAATGAACCAGAAAATAGTTTTACAAATTTCCATATTAAAAGTTCGGACATTTTGAGTATAGGCCTACTAGATGCTATTGTCATAATTACCACTATAAGGACAGGTTCAGTGTAATGTAAGCTATCTATATAAGTTACAAATGTTCCCCAATCAAAAAAATAAGACATCCCAATCCCTAAGACTATTGCCCATATTCCAAATACAGCTTCTATTTCACCGAGAAAATGAAGAATTCCAGCTATTATTGAAGATGAGTTTGAATCTACAATTTTATCTATTTTTTTTTGATGATAATTAAGTTCTATTTTATTAGCTAAAGAATTAATATTACTTGTGCAAAATGAATGAATTATAGCAAAAAAGAATATGAGCGTGGCAAATATATTAAATGGATTTTGATTTAACTCCAAGAGTATAAATTTAATCATTTTAGCCCCCTTTTAAAACAAAATTTATAATAATATACCCATATTACTCAGATTAAACTTATTTACATCAAAATGATATTAAAAGTGATAATTATACATAAATTGGGTATTTTGTAGGAAAGTAATAAAATTAGTTTGAGGGGGGATTTTATGAAGAAATATCTAAAAAATCAAAAAATAAGAATACTTGTTCAATTATTTTTCTTTTTATTCATAGGATTTATTGCACTAAATCATACATTAGCAGAAAGTGGAAAAGAAATTCCATTATTTTCAAAAGCTTCGTTACATGCGGTATGTCCATTTGGAGGAGTAGAGACTTTATATACACTTATTAGTGATGGAGATTATGTTAGAAAAATACATTCTTCATCAGTAATACTTATGACAGCAGTATTTTTTATGACGATATTTCTAGGACCTGTATTTTGTGGTTGGGTATGTCCTTTAGGTTCTATTCAAGAATGGTTTGGCAAAATAGGAAGAAAGATATTCCCTAAAAGATATAATGAGTTTGTTCCTTATAGCATAGATTCTAAGCTCAGATATCTTAGATATGTGTTTGTTATTTTAATTTTATATAATACAGCTAAAGCTGGAGTTCTTATGTTTCTTAATATAGACCCATATTATGCACTTTTTAATTTTTGGACGGGAGAAGTTGCAATTTGGGCAATAATTGTGCTGCTTATAGTATTTGCAGTATCTATTTTTATAGAAAGACCTTGGTGTAAATATATATGTCCTTATGGGGCAGTGTTAGGTATTTTTAATACATTTAAAATTGTTAAAATTAGAAGAAATGAAAATACCTGTATAAATTGTAACAGTTGTAGTAAGAACTGTCCTATGAACATAAAGGTGTCTCAATCCAAAGTAGTTCTAAATCATCAATGTATAAGTTGTTTAAAATGTACATCAGAAGACTATTGTCCAGTTGAAAAAACTGTTCAATTTAAAACAAATATTAAGAGTTTAGGCTTATCAAAAATTGATATAAACGCATATTTTATAGCAATAGTTGTTTTTATAGCAATATTTGGAACAGTTATGTTGAGTTCGGCATTTGGTTTATGGTCAACTACGAATGAGAAAAAAGGAAATGCTGATGACGAAAAAGTTGCTATAGAGTATACACCTGAGGATATAAGAGGCTCATTTACAATTAAAGAAGTTGGAATTATATTTGATATTCCAGAAACTATATTAACTAAAGCTTTTGGAATTCCAAAAGAAACGGATTTAAATGTGTTTAAATCTAAAGATATAGAAGTACTTTATGAAGAATCGGGAAAAGAAATAGGTAACGGTTCATTAAAAGTTTTTGTAGCGCTTTATAAAGGACTCCCAATTACATTGGCTCAAGATTACCTTCCAGAATCTGCAGTAGTTTTAATAAAAGAAAACAATAAAAACTTAACAAAAGAACAGCTTGAATATTTAGAAGCGTATATGTATAAAAATGAGTAGTTATATAGCTTGAAAGGAGAATATTATGGATAATGTAAAAATATCAAATGTTAGAATGATATTTGGAATGATGATTAATCCAGCAAGTGTATTGAAATCACTTATTTCAAAATCTAAATGGCAATTTTCACTTATTATATCTGGATTAGCATTTGCGTTGTTTTTCTTACAGACAGGTTTAGATCTTTTTAGAACTGGACAAAAAACTTTTTCTCATATTTTAATTTTGTCAGGAGCAGGTCTAATATATGGAGCTATAATTATTCCTTTGGTTGCAAGCTTCATGTGGTTAATACTTAAGGCTGGGAAAAGTGAAAAAAGTTTATTTCAAACCATTTCGGTTTTTTGTATGAGCTATAGTGGCGCATTAATTTATGGAATAATAGGCCTAGGATTTTCACTATCAATGGGATGGAAAACTGCTGTTGCATTTGGGGTTACAGGAGTACTTTGGGCTATAGGACCAATGATAGTCTCAGTTAGAGAACTGACTGGAGGTAAAAATTCCTTAAGTATACCTATAGCTACAATTTTTAGTCTAATTGTACTTGTTTCGTGGGCGTTTATTGGCAATATGTAGGGGGTGAAGACTTTGTCTATAGAGTATAGTAAGGGAAGCGTAATGCGAAATTTATTAAGATGGATTTCATTTTCAGTAATAGGAATAAGTTCATTTTCAAATCCACTAGATCCATTTAATCGCTATAATCTTATTTTTGGATTTATCCTAGGAATGTTATTAGGCATATTATTTAGAGTTTTTTTGAGTGTGTTTTTGGGAGCTGTAAATAGTGAATTAAAAAAAGAAGAAGGCAAAGCTGCAATAAAGTATGCGATAGATAATGGGATGCTATTTTTAATTCCGTTTGCAGTTATGGTGGTATTAGCTACATTTGGGCTTAAGTGGTCAATGACGCTGCCATTTATAAGTGCGGGGCTTATGGCGGTTGGAACAGCTTCTGCAATAGAAGTATCAAAACTTAAAGGGAAATCAGATATAAAAAGTACCATAAGTACATCTATAGTTTCGTTTTCGTTTTCATTTTTATGGACTTTAGGATATCCACTTTTGCTTAAAGCCACAGGTATTTTACAAGGAGGAATTGAGCTTATAATATCTATTACAAAAGGGGGGCTTTGAAGATTATGAAAAGAATTTTTAATTTGATGCTAGTTTTGATATTAGTATTATCAAATATATTTCAAATAATGGCTTTTGCAGATTCAAAATCATCTCAGCCTCAAGAACCAGTGGAACGAATAATTGCAAAAAAAGGATCTTGGTATTCAAATCAAATGAACTACGATGGAAGAGACAATTTAATTATAGGATATACAGGAGCTTACGATAAGGCTATAATTTCAGGAGAAATACCATTTTTATTAAAAGAAAAAACAGTACTTTCTGGGATGTATATTCCTTATAAAGGGATTAATATTGGTAAGGTTGAAATTTATATTGTAGATGAAGCTGGGAATGTATATCAAGGATTTAGTGGTATAGAAAGCATAGCTGGCGGACTTACTGAAGAAACTGATATTATGCTTAGAGTAGATGAAGAAGTTAATCAATCAGCAAATACACTATATTACTTTAAAACATCTTCACCTATGATCCTTCCCAAAGGCAAGTATACAGCATATATTGAAGGCGGTTCTATGCCAGTAGATGCATATATTATAAAGGGGTATAATTTTGATGCCTACAAATCATATGAAGAAAAACTTGTAAATTGGGAGGCTGAAAATAAAAAAGATAAGGAAGAGTTTCCATATGGTGAAGAAGATATATATGTTAGTTATGGTGAAGAAGAACTTCCAGAACAATTTGATATTTTTGTAAGTAAAGATAGCGAAGAATATGAAAATGAGTATGTAGAGAAGTCTGCTACTTATAGAGCACCATCATTTGAATTAGATAATAAGTATGTAATAGATGAGATAATATTTAATACATGGAATAGTGGAAATGGTGCAAAACCAGGTACGATTTCTATTTTAAATGAGTCAGGAAATGTCATAGATACATTTAAGGCTCAAGGTGCTACTTTAGGGAATGTTCCAAATGGAATGTGGGTAGTACTTCCGGAAATAGTACTGCCTAAAGGGACTTACTATTTAGATATGTCATCTCCTGAGGCACTTGTTTTTGATGATCAAGGCTATCCTATTTTTCATGTGGGAGCTTCAGTTCCAGTAGAGCCTCCGACAGATTTTACAGGAACTTACAGAATAAATTTAGATTTATATAAAACTCATACTTTGATGGGACCTGTACCAGGGGGACAAAAAAGCTTCTCATTAGAAAACCATGAAATTGCGATATTAGATAAGGGAAATTTTATAGAAATTGTAGGCCAGTATGAGGGAATGCCATTTTCTCAAAATGCAGAGGTTGTTGAGAGAGAACAAAATAAATTAACTGCAAAGTTTAATTTTGCAGCAAATTTATCAAATCTACCATATAAAGCAAAAATTGCAGCTAATGCAGAAGTCACAATAAGCAAAGATAAAAATGATAGAGTAAACTTAACAGTTGGAGGACAAGGATTTTATTCTAGGGCAGCTTCAAAGGATAAGGGCGCAGATGAAAACACCTATGATATCAAAGCTAAAGGAAGTAGAGTAAAGGAAGATTTGCCGATGTTTGTTCTTGCAGCTCTTTCTAAAATGGGTGGGGTAGGTAATATTCCAGGCCCAGAAAATAGTACGCAGGCTGCGACTGGGATGCTATTTCCACCGCTGGTAGGATTAGTAGTTACGATTATTCAAGGACTTTTAAAGCCTAAGGAAATACCAACAAAGCTATCTGTAGGTGAGCAAGCTATGAAAGATGCTAACAATTCTTTAGGAAAAGGACTGACAAGTGAAAAAGAAAAGAGTGCATGGGCTATACTTGCAGAAGCCATGGCAAATAGTGATGAACCTGATGATGACCCATACTCTGTAGGAGATAATGAAAAAACAAGTTCAAATACTTCGAGTTCAAATGAAGAATATCAAGGGTATGGTGAAGATGAAGTCGAAACCGAAACCGAAGAAGACAATACTTTTGGTAAACCAGATGTTGTAGATGAAAAACCAAATGCAGAAGGAGAAGAAATAAAATCTGAAGAAAGTCTTCCAGGAGAAAAAAGTGAAACCGTAGAAGTCGATATTCCAAAAGACCAGTGGGACTCTAAGGTTATCACGACTACTGCAAATGGAGCACAGGAACTTATTGTGAAAAATCCTAAAACAGGAGAGTGGGAAAATTCAGAAACTGGAAATCCATTTGATATAGAAAAATATGAAAAAGAATATCCAGGGCAATTTGAAAGAGATAGAGAATTTAGTAAGGCGCAAAAAGACATGGAAACTAAGGGCGAAACTGCTATGCAAAAAGCACTTAAAGAGATTGAAGATAAGAAAAATGCGGAGATTGAAGCGATTCAAAAAGAAATTGACAAGCGTAAACGAGATGAACTAGAAGATCGTCAAAAGAATTTAGAGTGGGAATTGGAACAGGCTAAACATGCTAATAATCTAGGCAAAATCATTGGAGATAGTATAAAAAATGCTGGAGATGAAATAGCAGACACCGCAAAAGCAGGTTGGGAAGGAGCAAAAGCTATAGGTAGTGAAATTGTAGATGCAGGCAAAGATGTTTGGAATGACCCTTCAATTCTTTCAGAAACTTTAAAAGGAACTCAAAAAGATATAGAAGATGGGCTTAATTCTGCGAAGAAGTCTTTTGAAGAAGCTATTGAAGATATTAAGAAAGATCCAGAGATAATCTGGAATACCATAAAAGGAACTGGAAAAGATGTTGGAGAAGGGGCTAAAAATATAGGTAAAGCCGTAATAAATACTCTAAAAGATCCAAAGAAAACGTGGGAGTTTGTAAAAGATACAGTAGGAGCTACAGATTTTGAAAAATCATGGGATCCTAATATTCCACTTCCAAAGAGAATTGGACATGTTATTTCAGGAACTATAAAAATAGGTTCTACAATTGCTACGGCAGGTCAAGCGGGGGCAGCTCTTAAAAGTGGAGCAGGAAAATTATCTACCTTGGCAGATGATATTTTGGGAATGGGAAGTAAGAAGCTTCCTAAAGTCCCTATGAAACCAGGGATAAATCCAAAACTTCCAGTAAATCCGGGCGGTTCATATAAACCAACAGGATATAAGCCAAATACTGGTGGGGTTACAAGTAAATCACAAAAAATAATTCAAAATACTGCAGATGAGTTTGGGGTTCAAATTCATACAAGACCAACTACACCACAAGCAGATGCTTGGATTAAATCAGGAAAAGCAGTACCTAAAGAAATGGATATGAAAGCAAAGACGCTTAATAAATTAGATGAACTTTTAGGTGGACCTAAAAACTCGGAGGGACTTGTAGGTTATTACAAACCTAAACTTCCGCCTAAAGAAATAATGAAATCCTTATCAAAAGAAACTCAAAAGGAGATTGTAGATCAATATGTTAAGCGAAGAAGAGAATTTACTAAATTAGCAGGAGATATGAAATCTTTACAAGCGCAAGGCAAATATGCAGTAATAGATGGAAAAGTTATGGATATGAAAAATGGCGGTAAATTTATAACTGGAGATGTGGATTTATTTGATATTACAAATTTTGATGGTTCACCAGTAAGCCCTTCTGTAAAAAAACAAGTTATGAAGAACCTTATCGAGTCAGATGGATCCAATGTAATGCATGAGGATGTGTTGAGTTGGACTAAAGATGGAACGGCATTTAATCCTAAGGCTAAGGCTAAAATGATTAAAGATGCTAGTGGAGTAGGAGGCACTAAACCAGTTTATGTAAACGGAAGCAAAACTATAGACAATGGGGTTACCACATATAATCCACTCGCAGGTCCTACGTCAAACTTTTATGGAGGTACAAAATGACCATTTTAGATATTAGAGAAAATAGAAGCTTATTTTTAGAAACGCTTTGGGAAAAAGCAATTAAATTAGAGGACTCAGAAACAGAAAAAGAAAAAGAGGAACTTTCTGACATGGTAAATATCTATTTAGAAAGTTTATCCAAGCAAGCTATTTCAAGATGCCCTTTTACCGGAAATGTGTTTAAAATCTCAATTGATAAAGAAGGACTAGATGGACTTTGGTGGAACAATAGTGCCCCAAAAAGGAAATCTGAACAATTTATAGAGACTTTTTATGCAATAGATGGGGCGCTTAAATTAGAAGAAGACGTGGAAAAGTTTCCTTTTCTTTGTACCCCTGGGCCAGATATACCATATGTAATTCCTAGATTACTAGAATATGATCAAATAAAAGCTGTCGTAAGTCAAATTAAGATAGGGAAGCATACGGCATATCCAATTATATATTTTGCAGACCCAATGCTATATTATGAAAAGAGAGTTAATGATTGGGGCAGTAATTATTATTGGGAAGAGGGGAATGTTATTGAAGAAATTCTAACTCCAGGAAACTTTGTTTCCTTGGAGTTAGAAACTGATAGAGATTATGATTTGGGAAAATGGATAAAAAAAGGAAAGTTGCTTTGGATTTCTCCAACTGACGGTAAACTTCAACTTCACAGCTATGTAGAAGGATGCCCTTATATAAATATGCAAGGGAGCGAAAATGATAAATTTATTCAAAATGGAGAGGTTTGGGAAGATGATTGGATTATTGAAGATGACAATTATATAGATGAATCAGAATTTGACAAAACTCATTTTGAAGATATAGTTAAACTCATTGAAGAGGGGGCTTAGAGTGATATGATAGAGATTTTTGAGAAGGATTTGGAGTTTTTAATGGAAAATATTAACAGTATAGAGGATGAGTCAAAAAAACTATCAATTTCAATTGTTAAAGAAGCTGATGTTTTAATCGAAACTAGGATAGGTGGAGGAGTATTAGGTTTAGAAGAAGTTAAGTTTTATCATAAAAAAGGAAACCCTCATTGGCTTGCTTTTGAAAGAGAACAAGAGGAAATAATAGTTATGCAACTTTTTGATTCTAGTCAAGCTTTTGTAGATTGGTGGATTGATAAATTTGCAGGGGAAAATGTTGACAGTATACCAAATAGAATTCCGCCTAAGATAAAACTTCAAGAATTCATGCTTATATTACACGCTGTAGATATGTATAGACGAGCATCTTATCAAAATATGTTGGCACATAATTTTGCAGAGCGATTAAAATTTGATTATAAAGAATTTGCGGATGAACTAGTAAACGCATTGAAAAGTAATGATGTAAGATGGTTACTTCCTGCATTTTTAAAACTTATGCCAGATATAAAACGTTTTGATATGGAAATAAAGCCAGAAGATGCTAATATTCTTTTTGAACAGATGTTCCTTTTGAATATGCATTCAGAAATTGATAACAAAGATTTTTTGACTTTTGGAGAAGCAGGTACTTCTATGGGAATAGAATTTTTTAGGACCTGGTATATGGGAGCAGGCTTTGAATTTAAAGAACGTAAAGAGGCTGATTGGGAATCGAAGAGCTGTTGGTTTTTTGCTCCAACATCAATAACTAATCATTTTGTTAAAATTGATTCTGAAAATGAACTTTTAGCAATGGTTAATCATCAAGCTTATACAAAAGATCAACTGAAGCTAAAACTTAAAACTATCTTAGACGAATGTGAGTAATTTTTTGACATTTGTTATTTTTGTAGATATGTGATATTATATAATTCTGTTAAAAAATATTAGGAGGAATATATAATGTCTAACTTACCAAATTGTCCAAAATGCAATTCACAATACACTTATGAAGATGGGAATATGTTTGTATGCCCAGAGTGTGCGAATGAATGGAATGAAGGCTCAAAAAGTATTGATAGTGAAACTAAGGTAGTAAAAGATTCAAATGGAAATATTTTAAGCGATGGAGATTCAGTTACGATAATTAAAGATTTAAAAGTTAAAGGAAGCTCTTCTACTTTAAAAATAGGAACAAAAGTAAAAAATATACGTTTAGTAGATGGTGACCATGATATAGATTGTAAAATAGATGGTTTTGGAGCAATGAAATTAAAATCTGAATTTGTAAAGAAAGTTTAATGATAATATTCGGTATTATGGGGAACCTGTTACCGAATATTATTTTTTTATTGTGTAAAATAGCTTTTTTATGCTATATTCTTGATAAGAAAAATTTTCAAGAAAGGAAATAGAGATGAATAAAATTCTAGTAGTAGTTGATATGCAAAATGATTTCATAGATGGAGCATTGGGAACGATAGAAGCGGAATCAATTGTGAAAAATGTTATTTTAAAGATTAAAAAATATATGAAAGATAATAATAAAATTTATTTTACAATGGATACTCATAATGAATATTACTTAGAAAGTCAAGAAGGCCGTAAACTTCCAGTAAAACATTGTATAAAAGGGACTGATGGATGGAACCTTCAATCAGAAATAAAACTCTTAGCAGAAGCTCAAAAAGATGAAATTATTTTCGAAAAAAATGGGTTTGGAAGTATCGAATTAGCAGATACTATAAAGAATAATTACATAGATTCGTTAGATACAGAAATTGAGATTGTAGGATTATGTACGGATATATGTGTGGTGACAAATGCAATATTATTAAAAACTTATATGCCAAACTCTAAAATTATAGTAAATAAAACCTGTTGTGCAGGGGTAACCGTGCAAAGCCATGCAGAAGCTTTAAATACTATGAGTATGTGTCAAATAGAGATTGATAATTAGAATTCACTAGTTAATACTTATAAAAAGGCTTATCTGTAAAAACAGAATAAGCCTTTTTAGCGTCTAAAGTTTTTGAATTATAGTATCAAATATTGTAAGATTATCATTTGTATTTTTTAGGAGCATATTTGAACTTTCAGCAAGTTTTCTTACCTCTTGAGCTACAACGGCAAATCCTTTTCCCGCTTCACCAGCTCTAGCAGCTTCAATACTTGCATTAAGTGCAAGTATTTTTGTTTCAAGAGCAATATGGGAAAGTCCACTTATATTACTTTTGAAATCATTATAGGCTCCGAGTATTTCTTGGACAGTTTCACGAGAAGAATCAGCAATACCTATGCCGACTGAACCTATTACTTCTCCATCTATTTCTAACGGGTTCAAAATTGATTTGAAAGCTTTGCCATATATTTTTTGAGGAACTTCAATCATAAGCATATTGTTTTGTGACATACAGTCTAATAAAGGATCTCCTTCAGGAATTTTTTCTCCAACCTTTACACCGATATCTATACTTTGGCCTTTTTTATAAAATGTAAAGTTTGTAGTATCAGTCATACATATCATAATATCCATATTTAATAAGCTTGGAATGAATTCGAGAGACGTTTTTATTTTTTCTATATCTTCATAGTTTTGTATTTTCATAATATCTCCTTTTGGGCAGTTTGCAATATAATCTCAGTCTAAAATATACCCAATTATAGAAAGTTTAACCAGTCAATATGATTTTGAGTTTAAAATTTTATATTTGCTCAGCTATTGAACAACATTAATTTTTATGATAATATAAAAAAATGATAGTTACTATCAAAAATAAAAAGGAAGGTGTTCTAGTTGAAAAAAAACTACACTACGAAAAAAAGAGATATTATAAAAAGTATATTTTTTGAAAATCCAAGTGAGGTATATACATCGAAAGAGATAATTAAACTTACTAAAAATATTATTGGAGAAGCAACTGTTTATAGAACGCTCTTAAAGCTCGTAGAGGAAGGCACTATAAAAAAATATATTGCATCAGAAAAAGAGACTGTTCTGTACCAATATAACCCACACAGTAATTGTGAAAATCACTTTCATCTTTGTTGTGAGACGTGTGGGAATCTTATTCATATGGACTGCGGTTTTTTAAAGAAGATGGAAATTCATATGATGGATAAACATAGTTTTTTTATCAACAACACTAAAACTCTCATTTATGGCGAATGTGAGGCCTGCAGAATAAGTAAAAAACTACAGGAGGAATAACATGAAAAAATGGATTAGCGTTATTTTTATGCTACTTATGTCATTGTTAATGATTACAGCATGCGTTTCAAAAGAAGAGATTAATTTAAATGAAAAAAAAGGATTACAAATTGTGTCGACGGTATTTCCAGGATATGATTTTGCAAAACAAATAGTGGGAGATAATGCTGAGGTGTCTATGCTGTTGCCACCAGGGGTAGAAAGTCATTCATATGAACCTTCACCGCAAGATATAATAAATATTCAAAATTCAGATATATTTATATATGTTGGTGGAGAATCTGAACAATGGGTTGATAAAATACTTGATTCGATGGATAATAAAGTAATAACGGTTAAAATGATGGATGCAGTACAGTTATATGAAGAAGAAATTATTGATGGGATGCAAAAAGAACAGGATTCTGATGATGAAGCTAGTGAAGAGCATGAATATGATGAACATATATGGACATCTCTAAAAAATGCTCAAAATATAGTAGCTAGGATAAATGAAGCAGTAGTAAGTTTGGATTCAAAGAATAAAAGCGTATATGATAAAAATACAAAGTCGTATATTGAAAAATTAGATAATTTAGATAAAGAATTTGAAAATTTATTTAAAACATTTGAAAAACCAACTTTAATATTTGGAGACAGATTTCCGTTTAGATATTTTGTAGAAGATTATAAGTTGGATTATTTTGCAGCTTTTCCAGGATGTAGTTCTGAAACAGAACCTAGTGCATCAACTATAGCATTTTTAATAGATAAAGTTAAGGAAAAATCATTAAATACAGTGTTTTATATTGAATTTTCAAATCATAACATAGCTGATACTATAGCTGAATCGACAGGTGCAAAAACAGCAATGCTTCATAGTTGCCATAATATATCGAAGAAAGATATGGATAGTGGAGTTAGTTATTATTATCTTATGGAGCAAAACTATGAGACGTTGAAAGGAGCACTTCAATAATGTCTTTAATAGAGTGTAGAGCTATTAGCGTGGCTTATGAAAATAAATGTATAATTTCTAATTTAACATTTTCTGTTAATGAAGGAGATTATATTTGCATAGTAGGAGAAAATGGTTCAGGGAAAAGCACTTTGATAAAAACTATACTTTCTTTAAAAGAGATAATCAAAGGAGAACTTATTTTAGGAGAAGGACTAAGACGAAATGAGATAGGGTATCTTCCTCAGCAGACAAGCATACAGCGAGATTTTCCTGCGAATGTTTGGGAAATAGTACTTTCAGGTTTTATGAACAAACGTAAGTTAACTCCATTTTATTCTCAAAAAGACAAAATTTCAGCTGATAAAAATATTACAAGATTAGGTATTTCAGATTTGAAAAAACGTTCATACAATGAACTTTCTGGAGGACAGCAGCAAAGAGTGCTTTTAGCAAGAGCGTTGTGTGCTACAAGTAAACTTTTGATTTTAGATGAACCTGTTTCTGGATTAGATCCAAACGTTACTCAAGATATGTATCAATTAATCCAAGCTATAAATAAAGATGGGATAACTATAATAATGGTATCTCATGATATGCGAGGAACTATGAAGCATGCCTCTCATATACTTCATTTAAGTAATGAAGGAGATTTCTTTGGAACAGTTCAAGAATATAGAGAAACAAAGTTATTCGAGAATTTTTTAGCAGACTAAGAAAATAAGGCAATTTTAATTAAGAGCAGATGAAAATAACATCTGCTTTTTTGCGTGGAAAGATACATATATGGGTAAAATTAATTGAAATAGAATAATATTTAAGCTATAAAAGGGAGAAAAATATGAAAAAAATAAGATTGTTATTTATTAGTATATGTATTATTTTATTGGTAGTTTCGTGTGGAGAAAAACAAACTATAAAATTAGGATTTGTAGCGCAACTGACAGGGAATCAAGCTGAATTAGGAATACAAGAGAGAAATGGAGTACAACTAGCGGTTGAAGAAATAAATGCAACTGGTGGAATAAATGGAAGAAATATTGAACTTATAATAAAAGATGATATGGGAACCGATGAAAGCGCTAAACTTGCAAATAAAGAACTTTTGGATGAAAATGTAGTAGCAATAATTGGACATGCTACTAGTTCGCAAACTATAGCTGGGCTTGAAGTTACAAATCCAGCGGGAGTAGTACTAATAAGTCCAACCGCATCAACTCATGAATTAAGCGGAATTGATGATAATTTTTTTAGAGTAGTAACATCAAATAAAGCTCGAACTCAAATGTTTGCAACAAGGATATATGATAAAAGAAAAATTGATAGTTTGGGAATAATATACAGTACTGACAATATAAATTATTCAAAGACTTATTTGGATACGTTTGAAAAGGAGTATCTTGCAAAAGGGGGAATAATAACAGATAAAATACCATTTTCATCTAAAGATGAAAATGGATTTGAAAATATAGTAAATCGTATAAAAGATGGCAATCCTTCAGGGATACTTATAATAGCTAATGATTTTGATACAGCATTTATAGCACAAGCAATAAAAATAGACAATTGGAATATACCAATATTTACTTCGGCTTGGGCTCAGACAGAGACCCTAATAAATCATGGAGGAAAAGCAGTTGAAGCCATGGAAGTTGAAGTGGTTTATCCTCAAGATATTCCAACACCTAAATATACACAATTTAAACAGGATTTTATTTCAAGGTTTGGGAAAAATCCTTCCTTTGGTGCTTCTTTTGGATATGAATCAGTTAAAGTTTTAGAAATTGCTTTGGAAAACAGCAATGGGGAATCAGATGGATTAAAACAAGCTATGCTCGAAGTAAAAGAATTTGAAGGTCTGATAGATAAATTTTCCTTTGATAAGTTTGGGGATGTAGAAAGAGCTTTTTATTTTAGCAAAATAGAAAATGGAAAATTTGTTACAGTGGATTAATGTTTGGACTTTATGGAGGCGGTTAGATGGATAAGCATAAAACAAAAACCATAAACTATGTGCTTTTAAAAGTAATATTTCTAAGACTATTGCTTCCGATGATTATTTTGAGTTTTATAGTAGTGATACTTGCGGCTAAGATAGGGTTTGGGTTTATAGAAGCAAAGCAAAAGCAAAATGTAATGCAAGTTGCGAGGAACATAGATTTATATTTGGAACAATCAACAAGAGTTTTGGATGCAGTTTCAAGGGTTGCACAAAATAGTAATGATGAAAGCTTATTAAATTTTATGAATAGTACATGGGAAGCATATGAATATTTTGATACAATATATAGCTTAGATGAAAATAGTAGGATAGAAAAATTAGTTCCATATAATTCTAAATATATAGGTATGGATTTGTCGAATTTAAAGCATTTTGAAGATGAGAGTATAAATGGAGTGGTAATATCAAATCCATTCATATCACTTAGAACTGGAGAGCCCACTGTATATATAATAATGCAACCTGAGAATACAAATTATATCGTGGGAGAATTAAATTTAAAAAAGTTGCAGGAAGAAGTTGTGCAAGGATTTGAAAAATATCTTCAAGAAGAAATATTTATATTGGATAAATCAGGCACTTTATTAGCTCATCCAGATAGTAATCTTGTTCGTCAACAAGTAAATCAAAGTAATTTGGAAATTTTAAAAAATAAAAATCAGAATCAAGCATCTCTTATATATAATTATGAAGGTGATAAAGTTATCGGGAGCATGAATAAATCTAATATATCGGGGTGGATAGTTGTAACACAAACAAAGTTATTAGTTATTTTAAGTCCTTATATTATGAGTTTTATTTACACTCTAGTTTTATTTGCGATGTTTTGGGGATTTTTAATATTTAGTATAAGGAAGAGCTTGAA
>JBGSPX010000049.1:0-39706 GCA_041738345.1 Proteocatella sp. | reverse complement strand
TAATGTTTGTCTGGTTCGGATTAAACATCCGACATATCTTTTTGTTATCTCAATTTCTTGAAATTACGGTTATTACTTTTTTTAGATGATTTCTCATCTGTAAATGGTTGTATATTCTACTGTTTAGTTTTCAAGGTTCATTTTTTGAATTTTCTGTCACCATGTGATGACTTTTATTATTATAATTTATTTTATTTTTTTTGTCAATATATTTTCGCATTTTTTCTTCTAAAAATCTAAAACAAAATGTTCATATAATCTTATTTTTTTAGTTTTGTTCTTGCGACGTATATTAATATACCATTTAAGATTGATTTCGTCAATCTATTTTTATTATTTTTTAAAAAATAGAGCTATTATTTAATTTGCTCTGTTGTATCTTAAATAATAACCCTATTTTTTGATTGCTCTTTACCTAATCTCATTTTTTCTATAAATAATTATTTTTTGAAATAAAATATCTATAAAATTTTATATTCTGCTATATTTTTTACTATTATACTTATAGTGCCATCATTATTTGCAACAATTTCTAATTTATCACTATTTTGATAATAATCCACTGGAATATTTAATTCTATTCCATCTTCTGTTATTATTTTTTGTTTATCAAACTTTCTTGCTACTGTTTCGCCTACTTTTATTTCTTGTTTATCTATATTGGCTTTTTTAAAAGCTTCTTTGTAAATTGACTTTATTTCCTGAGTGTCTTCAAATACTTTATCTAATACTTTTTGAACATCAAGTGAACCATCTTCTACAATTGTGTCTGAAATAGCTTTCTTTATTTGAGCTTTTTGTGTTATATCTTCGCCTATAAATTTTTCTTGAATTCGCTTATTTATCTGATTAAAAGATTTAAGTTTTTCTCTTTCTGACATATTCGTATCTAAGTTTAGAATAAGTTCTTCAAAGAAATTAACTTTTTCACCTTTTACATTGTATGCCTTGTCAAGTAATGCTATATCCATAAATTTAAGATGTATAATAAACCCTTCTTCTATTTTCGCCTTAGGACTTAAATACAAATCATTACTTCTTCCAATCATTGCAATTGAACCATCTCTTGTTGCTTCTAATTTTCTTACAAATAAATCTTTATGATTTAACTTTATGCACCCCAAATACATAACATTATCCATCTCAAAAAGTATAAACGCTATATCACAAGATGGAAGTGCCTCTCTATTCTCATATATTATTTTTTGAATAACATAACTTAAATCTTTAGTTACTTCTATAAATAAGTTTAAATCAGCATCTAATGACTCCATCATCTTTTCTACTGCACTGTCTTCTTTAAAACTTGCCCATTTCATATCATTTGAATTGTATAGTTTTTCTATATTATTCTTAAGCATTTCAAAGGTAAGCTCTTCATCATGATCTATTTCAAAAGTAGAGCATACTGGATATTCATTTTCTTTGTTAAAGGTGTGTATCACCGCTTTATACATTAATATTTTTCCTAATTCAAACATTTTGACCTCTTTCTTACTATATCCCGAATAGCTCAATATCAAAAAGCCGAGTAATTTCACTTTTAAAAGCAAAATTATCGGCAGTTTTTTTATATTTTTAATATACTATTTTTCTAAATTTTCTAAAGGCTCTTTTTTGATTCGCTTAATCTTCTAAGAAGCTTTTCTTTTCCAAGAAGTGTAAGCAATTTATTTATATCAGGCCCATGCATCTGTCCTGTAAGGAGTACTCTTGTACCCATAAATAAATTTTTACCTTTTATAGCTTTTTCTTTTTGTATTTCTTTAAACATAGCTCCTACAAATGCCTCTGTTATTTCATCTACTGCATTTATTTTTTCTTCTAGCGTTTCTGCAAGTAAAGCCATATGCTCAAGCTTCATGAATTCTTTAGCATCTTCTTCTACTTCTGTTATGTCTTCTTCTAAAAGTATTTTTATTTTATCTGGAAACATTGAAAGATAGTCCATAGATTCTCTAACGGTCTCTACGGCTAATTTAAGCCAGTCTTTCTTTTCACTTGCTTCTTCTTCTGTCATAAGCTTTGATTCTACTACAAATGGAATACATAGCCCTGTCAGTTCATCTAAATCATGCGCTTTTATATACTGATTGTTCATCCAGTTAAGCTTTGCTACATCAAATACTCCACCGCTTTTTGAAACTTTTTCAAGGTTGAACGCATTTTCAAGTTCTTCCATAGAAAATATCTCTTGGTTGTCATCTGGTGACCATCCAAGAAGTGCTACATAATTAACTAGAGCTTCTTTTAGGTAACCTTTTTTTCTGAAATCTTCTACTGCTACATCACCTTGACGTTTTGAAAGTTTCTTCTTATCTTTATTAAGAATGTTTGGAAGATGCACAAAAGTAGGCGCTTGCCATCCAAGCGCTTCATATAGATACACATGCTTTGGAGTAGATGGAAGCCATTCTTCTCCTCTTATAACATGAGTAACTCCCATAAGGTGATCGTCTACAATTACAGCCATATGATATGTTGGAAATCCATCAGTCTTCATAAGTACTTGATCGTCTATATCATTCGTATTTACTGTAACCGTTCCTCTTACTATATCATTAAAAGTTATGTCATGATTTTCTGGAAGCTTTAGTCTTACAACATGAGGTACATTATTTTTAAGATTTTCTTCAATCTGCTCTTTTGTAAGTGATTTACAATGACCATCATATTTTGCAGTTTCGCCCTTTGATTTTTGTGTTTCTCTTAAATCATCAAGTCTTTCTTTACTGCAAAAACAGTAATAGGCATGGCCTGATTCTAATAGCTGATTTATATATTGCTTATATATTTCAAGTCTTTGAGATTGGATATATGGTCCATTTTCTCCTTGTTGGTATACATTTTGATTTGCGTCAATCATAACTCCTTCTGTATGATTAATCCCTGCCCATGCCATAGCATTAAGCATTCCTTCAAGAGCACCTTCTACTAATCTTGTCTGGTCAGTATCTTCTACTCTTAAAAGATATTTTCCATTTGTTTTTTTTGCAAACAGGTAATTGTAAAGTGCCGTTCTTAAACTTCCTATGTGTACAAAGCCTGTAGGCGATGGTGCAAAACGTACTACATTCATTATATATCCTCTACTTTCTATTTGTTATTAATTTTTAAACATATAAAAGTATTATACACTATTAAATATATTTTTTGTATACATATTCTGAATTAAATACACTTAAAAGCGAGCTGTAATTCATATCAAAACTTATAATATCTCCTATATGATATTCTTTTTTACAGTCTGTAATATCCAAAATCATATGATCACTACTTGCTCCTATAATTTTTATATTGTCATTCTCTGGGATAAGCCCATCTAAAATCACATCTTGTCTTCCTATTCCTAAAATAAGTCTATCTATGTTTCCCTTATCTTCAAATACTGGTACTTTCCCAAAAGCATCTATTCCAATTTGCCCTTTTGGCACAGAAGGTTTTGTCTTTTTTTCTATGACTTGAGCATGAAGCCTATAGACATCTCCATAAAGCCCATCTATAACTTTTCCATACTTATCTTCTACCCCTAAATTTATCGATTGCCCAATTCTTAAATGAGTGACACCTTCTGGAAGTATATCTTCCCAAATCATATGAAGATGAAGTGAACTTCCTCCTGTTATATGTGTAAATTTTAAATTCAGACTCTCTTGTATTTCTTTTGCATAATTCATAAAATCAGTCATTGATTCTTTACTTGGAATAACCCCTCCAAAACAACCATAATTTACACCTATGCCTATGAGTTCAACTCCTTCAAATTCTGCCATAACTTTTGCAGTTTCAAGTAAGTCTTCTTCGTTTACACCCTCTCTTCTATCTCCCATATCCACCATAAGTACTACCTTATGAGTTTTATTATGTTCTGTACAATATTCAGAAATAGCTCTTACTGTTTCAATCTCCGAGTTAAGGCTTATATCTGCATACTCTACCAAAAGGTCTATTTCATTTAGCATCGGGAGTCTTATAAGAACTTTTTCAGCTTTTATATCTTTTAGACGTATAAGATTTTGAATTCTTGCATCTCCAATACATTTTATGCCTGCATCTACCATTAATTGTGTTATTTTAGGATTTCCCTGAAATAGTTTAGTGACTGCCATAGCCGTTATATTTTTTCTTTCACATAATTTTATAACCTCTTTTGTATTATGTGCAAGCTTTTCTGTATCAATTGTTAAACAAGGATATCTATCCATATGTATTCCTCCTAGGTTATTAAATAAAGCTACTTTAAAAAGTAGCTTTATTTTTATTTTTTTACTTTATTTAATTTTACCATAATTTCATTGAATAGTTCTCCATTTTTTTGTTTAAAACTCTCCACATATTTTGTAAGTTTCTCTATATCAACATTTATTTCATCTGGCCATAGTGGTTTATTTACAGATTCATGCATAAAATCATAATCTAAATAAGTCACTTCTATTTTTCCATCATACTCACTAACTCTACTTCCATTATGTTCTGTAATTAATAATACAGTATCTTTTTTCTCCATAGACTGCGCAAACCAATTTTCAACTTCTATTTTTAAAAAATTTCCTGCTAAATCTACAAGCTCTACAACTTTTCGTTCTTCAAGCTCTTCGATTTTAAATATCGATATTTGTCCTATTAGATCTGCTATTTTAGCAACTTTTTGACGAGTTATTTCTTCAAGCTCATTTTTCATAAGCTCAATTCCTTTCTCATCCTTCATTATAGATATATATTTTTCAAATCTTTCTTTTGAAAAAACATCCCCAAAATGAACTACTTCATTCATAGTTTTTAGCTTTTGTTTTGCATCTTCAACTTTATTAGAATCTATATAATTGAATACATCCTTGTGGTTTTCTTTAATTTCCTGAATTTGAGTTTTTAAATCTTCTTTATAAGTTTTTAGAAGTTTAAAGAAAGTTTTTATATCTTCTCTATAAGATAATTCTTGAATTATATACTGCTCTTCAATAAATTCATCTTCGTATACATATGCACTTCCTATATTACTGCTACTTTTTTCTTCTCTTATATGCTGAATTATATCCTTTTGTTCTTGCGATTTTAATTTTCTATTTATAATGTGTTCAGCATTGTTAAATCTAAGAAATATCTTTTCTGTTATATTTAAAATATCTTCCGATAGTTCCTTACAAACAGGCTTACTATTATCTATAAATTTTCTCATATGAGATATCTCACTCAATATAAGTTCTATATCGTGTCCAAAAATTGTATCAAATTTTTCCGTTTCCCATATAAGTCGTCCCTCTATACGGGTTTCTTTTAACATTTTTATTAAATCTACATTCTTAAATTCAAGCATCTCTGTTCTTATATTTCTAAAAACTGTATACTTAGATTTCTTTAACCAAGTCACATTAGCTTGATGCGTAACATAAAAACTATTATTAAGAATGGTTTTAAACCACTCTTCGCCATATTTCCTTATCATATAATCACTTATTAAGTGCTTAAATCTATTTTCTATTTCATGAACTTTAAAGTACAAATATGAAAGTATTTTTTCATTTTGAGTATCTTTCTGCCAATATATATTTTCATAAATGCCTTCAATAATATCTTTTATTTTTATTTTTAGCTTATAAAGTACATCTTCATTTAAATCAACTTGATCCAAAGAACCAATGCTATCTTCTCTATATTTAATTGTAATGTAATATAATACATTTTCTTCAAATGTAGCTTTTGAAAGTATAAATTCTATATCTTTTTCAAAATACTCAAAATAAGCTACTAGCCCATGACTTTCAAACAAACTAAATGTAGCTTTTTCCTTTGATATTTCTAATTTTTCAATTATAATATTATACAATACTTCTAACGTTATTCCCTCATCTTTATAAGTACCTTTTAGACCTGAACATAATATTTTTACTTTTTCCATAAGGTTTCTCCTGACATCTTATATTCAAATTAGAAATTTTCGACTTTTCTTTTATTTTAACATATTTTTAAATTTTATACCCATATATTTATGGCTTTATTATTAACTTAATATGACTTTTTAATGTTCTTAGCTTATTGTGCTTTATTGAACTTTAGTATAAACTACTCTTAAATATATTTTTTGTTAAGGAGAAAATCATGAAAAAATATGATTATAGCTTAAAAATGTCTCAAGACTTGATTAATCTAGATGCGCTTACATTTAAAGATATCATTTTAGATGCTGATAATCTGACTAAGCGAATGAAACAAAATTCCGCTTACGAGCTTTTTATAAAATACATAGATGACGAACCAGCAGGATTTATAGGTATTATGTATGTAAGTACACCACATTATAACGCAGCGTGGATAGACCTTATGGCAGTAAGTCCACAGTTTCAAAATAACGGAATAGCCAAAGAAATGATTACTTTTATAAAAACTTACCTAGACTCTGAAAAAAGTTCGCCTAAAAATAATGTCGAATTTATAAGTGCACTTATTAGAAAAACTAACTTAGCCTCTCTTGGTGCTACTAAATCACAGGGATTTAAAAGTGATGGGAATGGTGATTTCGAACTACTGTTTTTAGATATGGAGAAAATATAAATTATGAAGATTTATAGGCTCATGGGCATACTGCTCTTACTTGAAAATCATAATAAAATGACTGCACGCGCTTTATCTGAGCATTTTGAAGTATCTATAAGGACAATATACCGCGACCTAGATATTCTAACCGAAGCTGGTTTTTCAATAGTGTGTGAAAGTGGAAGAGATGGTGGAGTTTCACTTTTGGACTCCCAACGTCCCCAGATAAATGCACTTGACCAAAAAGAACTAATCAAACTTTCTCAAAAGTTTGCGATAAATTCAAATACAGACATTCTAGATAAAAATATTGCCCTAAAAATCCGAGGTCAGCTTTGCGAAACCTCTAAAGAAATTTTTGATACTATTCAAAACACTACTTTAATAGACAATCGAGGTTGGTATGGGAATGAATCGCTCAATGAAAATTGTTTAGAAGCTATCCAAAATGCTATAATTCAAAAATCATGCATGCTTATTGATTATGAAACTGCTAAAGAAACTACATTTTCTAGAAAAATTCAACCATTAGGACTTTGTAAAAAAAGTAATAAATGGTATCTTGTTGCTTTTTGTGAAATCCGAAGTGATTACAGAGTATTTAAGCTTTCCAGAATAAAAAATCAAACCCTTGTAGCTCAAAATTATGAACCTCATTTAAACTTTGATATATCTTCTTTTTGGGAAAACTCTCTAAAAAACTTTAACGAAAGCTCTGCTCAAAAATATATATGCAAAGATAGTCAAAATGCTCCGCTTTATATTGTAAAATTAAAACTCTCTGTCCCTAAATTAAATATACTCAGTGGTTTTGACCTTTTAGGTTTTAGTGAAAATGTGTATGAAGTCGATATGATAAGTGAAGACATAGCTTTTTCTCAAATCATTGCTAATAGCGATATTACGGTATTATATCCACAAAGTCTTATCAATAAAATAACTACCCATGCCCAAAGAATTATTGAGAAATACAAAAAATAAATATATGCTGACATACTGATGTCAACATTACGGGTATATACTTTGATTATAAAATAAAATATTCAAGGAGGAGTAATTATGGATTGTAAAGTGGTAAGTGTATCATCAAAAAAAGTAATTGGAATGGAATATCGTGGAAAAAATGAAAATGGTGAAATTCCAAAACTTTGGGAAGTCTTTATGCAAAAATATACTCAGATAAAAACCCCTTCATCTGAAAATATGTATGGTCTTTATTATGATTATGATGAAAATAATGTATTCACGTCATTTGCTGGATTGGAGGTTTCTGAAATCACTTCTATTCCAGAAGGTATGGTTATAAAAGAAATTCCGTCTAGAGATTATGCTGTATTTACTTTTAAGGGGCATATTTCTGAAATAGGTGCATTTTGGGAGAAGATATATACTGAATATATGCAAAAAAATAATCTTGTTCCTGATTATGGTCTAAGCTTTGAACTCTATGATGAGCGATTTGCAAAGTCTGGCGAATGTGATATATACGTTCCTATCAAAAAATAACTTTAGTAAAAATAAAGGAGAGCTGACAGCTCTCCTAATCTATTATTAAATAATTGCTACCTTCAAGCTGTTTGCATTTTTTCTTTAACCTTGTAGCAGATTCTCCTAATTCATAAACCGAACTGAAATTTCGATTGGATAAACACGCTATAGAAATTGAAATCAGAGGGAAACATTCTTCAACACCTTTTCTATTTCTAGAGATTATAAAGCCCTTTTTATAATCATCTTCTCTATAAAACTGATGTATATTACTTTCAAATTCTTTTATGACACGTTTAGCTTTGCGTTTAATATCTTTCGTTTGTGTTATCGCGATAAAATCATCGCCGCCTATATGACCTATAAATTCATTTTTTTCAAACACATATTTTAGAACTTGCGTTAAAAAAACTATAACTCTATCCCCATTTTCAAATCCATATACATCATTGTACGCTTTGAAATTATCTATATCAAAATACATAATATAAGCTTCTTCCATACCATTTATACTTTGCATTAGATTTGATTCTATCACAACATTTCCTGGAAGCTCTGAAAGCGGATTTAAATTTTTAGCATTCATAACCTCAATCTCTATTGATTTTTCAAGAAGGTCTTTTACTGTAACTATACCTTGATATTTATTTTCTTTTGTAACTATTATAAAATCATAGATTTTATCAATTTCTCTAAGCATTGCTTTTTTGGCAACTACATCTATCGTGGCTTTACAGTCCACGCCTAGAAACTCTTTACTCATAATTTCTTTTATAGGCTTGTTGCCATAAAGATTGTACCCATAAAGCCCACTTAGATGTTTGTAAAACTCATTTTGAGTAATTATTCCTACGATATCCTCTTCGTCTAAAATACAATACCCTGGAATAGTCACATCCTGCTTTAAGATTTCATCAACTTGATTGACTTTTATATTCGAATTTAATGCATTTAATTTTCTTACAATATTTTCAACATAAAAATCTGATACATTTTTTCCAAAATAATGATTTTTTCTGCGATTTGAATCTTTTATTATATCTGCTACCTTTGATTCTATAGGGCATATATCAGCAGAAGGATATTTTATAAAATATCCCTGACCATAATGAACGCCCATTTCTATTAATTTGCTAAGTTCTTCTTCAGTTTCTATTCCCTCTGCAATTAGATAAGTATTTGTAAGATTGGCATATTCACACATACTTTTTACAAGCGCCTGCTTTATAAAGTCTTTATCCACATGTCTTATAAGCTTCATATCAAGTTTTATAAAGTGCGGATATACTTCTGATATAAGATTAAGTCCTGAATAACCAGAACCCACATCATCTATAGCTATGCTATAATCCTGAACTTTATAATTTTCGACAGTATTAATAAAATCTGATACATTATAAATCGCTTCTCTTTCCGTAATTTCAAAAACTATCTTGGAAGCATCTATATTAAACACCTCAAGGTATTCTTTAGTAAAGCCTTTTTTAAATTTCACATCATGCATAATGTTTGGATTTACATTCAAAAAAAGTTTTGCATCAGTTTCTATATTGCTGAATTTTTCAAGGGCTTTAGACCTGCACAAATATTCTAGTTCCCACACAAGATTATACTCATAAGCCTTTTTAAATAACAGTTCTGGATTTTCAAAAGGCGTATTTTTTGTGCCTCTACTTAATGCCTCATATCCATATATATCCCCACTTCTCAAAGATATTATAGGCTGAAACACTATATTTATATCTCGTTTTGATATTAACTCTAAAATTTCATCTTTCAAAATAAACATCTCCTTAGTCATCTTATATGCTAAGTTTATGCTTTTTAAAGCTTTTTCTCTATCAATTTTAGGTTATGATAGTGTAAATTTTAAGTTAAATATTTTATTAAACTAAATCAATTAATTCTTATGCTATTTTCTTTAAGCCATAACTTTTCAACCTTATATGATGGATATATAGATTCCACTAGCTGCCAGTACGCTTTAGAATGATTTTTTTGAACCATGTGGCACATCTCATGCACCACTATATAATCAATTGCTTCCAATCTTGCCATAATGCACTTCCAGTTAAAAAGTAAATCATCTCTACCAGTGCAGCTTCCCCAACGCTTCTTTTGAGTTTTAACTTTTACACTTCTTGGCATTTTTTCAAAATATTTTTGGTAATATGATACCCTCTCTAAAATAACACTTTGAGCCTGTGCTCTATACCATTTTTCTAAAGCCTTTTCTACTTTTTCAGGCTCCTTTGAGGGAGTTTTTACAACTATAGTTTGATTTTCAATATATACCTCTGCTTTTTTTAGCCCTGAAATTTCTAACACTCTTAGAGTGTATTCGCTTCCTAAATAAAGCCATATATCTCCTGTTTCAAAGTTTCTTTTTGGAATCAACATTTCTCTTTTTTGAAATTCATCAACTTTTTCAAATATCCACGCTGCCCTATTATTGACAAACTCCACAGCTTGATTTTTTGGCATAGTATTTGGTACAGAAACGGTAACCTTATCTGGATATGAAACTTTTATCTCAATCGTCTTTCGCTTTCCAAATTTAACTAGATACTCTATCTTTTGTGCTTCATTTTCTATTATATTAATAAATGGTTTTTTTTGCATATTATTATCCTTTTTTTAGCTCTTCTATATCTCCTAAAAACCTTTTGTCGGTACTTTCTTTTTCCAAAATACTTAATAATTTATCAGCTTCTTCAAACTGCCCCTTCGCCTTTAAATAAAATACTTGATTTAACTTTATGTGTTTGCCTATTATTTTATGATTTTCAAAAGCTTTAAATTCTTTTTGATGCTTATCCATAATGGATATAACTTCTTCCATGTTCATAAGTTTAAAATTATAATAAACTAAGTCTATATAATATATAACTCCATTAATTCCTTTTATCCCATTTTCTGGAATTTGTAAAAGTGTCTCTTTGGCTTTTTGATAATCTCTTTTGTCTGAATAGCCTACGGATATGTTAAGCAACAAAAACGCTTTATTATATGGACTTTTTACAGTTGCTAAAAGTTTCTCGTTTTCTTCTATAAATAAATCTGGATTATTAGCCTCATAAAGTATTGGCATTAACGCTTTTATCTTTTTTTGAAATCTTTTCTGCCACAGTACATTAACGCCTACCGATATAATAATTGCTAATCCCCCTAAAATCAAATATGATTTTCGCATCACATCACGAGGTATATCAAATATATTTTCTACAGCTACCATCAAAATTCCTATAATAACACCTACGGTTATCGCTTTAAACCTATTACTTTTTTTATTCATATATGTTCTCCTCAATGCCGTTTATTTCAATTATATCAAAAAACAGGAGTGAATTGTATAAACTCACTCCTGAAATATTTTTATTATTCTACTGTTACTGATTTTGCAAGGTTTCTTGGCTTATCCACATCTATGCCTTTTGCAAGTGATGTGTAATATGCTATAAGCTGTGTTGGAATAACTGAAAGTACAGGTTTTAATATATCCATAGTCTTTGGAATATACATAACTTCGTCTGCCACTTTTGCTATTTCAGTTTCGCCCTCTGTAGTTATCGCATATACATATGCGCCTCTTGCTTTTACTTCTTTTATATTTGATATCATCTTTTCTACAAGCTCGCCCTGTGTTGCAAGTGCTACTACCGGAGTGCCTTCTTCTATAAGCGCTATTGTTCCGTGCTTAAGTTCGCCGGCTGCAAAAGCCTCTGTAAATATATATGATATTTCTTTTAATTTTAACGAACCTTCAAGTGCTGTCTGATAATCAGCGCCTCTTCCAAGATAGAAAAGTGAGCTTTTTTCTTTTATCTTCTGTGCAATTGATTTTTCTTCTTCTACATCTACAAGCATAGTTGCTACTTTTTCTGATAGAGTTTTCATTTCCTCTATTATTTCAAAGTATTTAGCTTCTGTTATAGTACCTTTTTTTAGTGCCATATCAAGCGCTACCATATAAAATGCTACTAGCTGTGTAGTGTATGCCTTTGTACTAGCTACTGCCACTTCTGGTCCAGCCCAAGTATAGAATACATCGTCTGATTCTCTTGCGATTGATGAGCCTACTACATTTGTTATAGAAAGGATTCTTGCGCCCTTACGTTTTGCTTCTCTAAGTGCGGCTAGGGTATCTGCAGTTTCTCCTGATTGGCTTACAAGGATAAGCAGTGTGTTCTCATCTACAAATGGATCTGAGTATCTAAACTCTGATGCTATATCTGTTTCTACTGGAATTTTGGCTAATTTCTCAATAGCTACTTTTCCAACTTTTCCTGCATGAAATGCTGTACCACACGCTACTATATACACTTTATTTATTTTATTTAAATCTTCTTTTGATAGTTTTATATCATCAAGCTTTATATATCCATTTTCATCTATTCGTCTTAATAGTGTCTGCTTTATACCTTCTGGCTGCTCATGAATCTCTTTTATCATAAAGTGATCATAACCACCCTTAGTTGCTGCATCTACTGACCATTCTACTTTGTGTACTTCTTTTTCTACTCTATTTCTATCAAAATCATATATTTCTACGTGATCTTTTGTAAGTCTTACCACTTCCCCATTGTCTAAGAAATATACATTTCTTGTATGGTTTAGTATCGCTGGAACATCTGATGCAATATAATTTCCATCTTCTCCAATACCTATAATAAGTGGCGATTCTTTTCTTACTGCAATAAGTTCATCTGGACTATCTTTTGCAATAACGCCAAGGGCATATGCACCTTTTAATCTCGCAATAGTCTTGTACACTGCATCTATAAGGTCTCCATTGTAGTAATAATCCACAAGATGCGCTACTACTTCTGTATCTGTTTCTGATAAAAATTCATATCCATTTGCTTGAAGTTCTTCCTTAAGCGTAAGATAGTTTTCTATTATTCCATTATGAACTACTGCTATAGTGTCCTTTTCATTTAGATGTGGATGTGAATTTACATCTGATGGCGCTCCATGAGTTGCCCATCTAGTATGTCCTATTCCTACATGCCCATGAATTGGATTTTCCTTTGTAAAGCTTTCTAGAATCGAAAGTCTTCCTTTGAATTTTGCAGTCTTTATCTCGTTTGAATCTACAACTGCTACTCCAGAAGAGTCATATCCTCTGTACTCTAATTTTTCAAGACCTTCTATTATTATGTCTTGAGCTTGTCTACTACCTATATATCCTACTATTCCGCACATATTTGTGCCTCCTTAAATTTTATTCCCAAATAGTAGACATATTTATAGCGTAAAAACACTACTATAGTGCATTAAAACACACTTATAGCGCTAACTATTCACATGAAACATTTTTTGTTCCTCCAATTACTCAAAGGGTTTGTATGTTTCTTGGACTGTGAAGCCCCAAGAGCATCCGCCGAATTTTCGATAACTCTTATCCTCGTCAACCTTACATAAGGTTCTGGCGCTGTATTTAATTGTCCTATTTGGGTCGATTCATTATAACATATTTTTTATATTTAGTAAAACTAATTTATAGTTTTTATTCAAATCCAAAATAGTTTAAGTTGACTGTAAATTTAAAAAATATTTCAAACCTACAGTCAGCTTATCTATTCAATTTAGTCATTTAGCTTTTCAGTTAAAGCTTTCCAATCATTATCAAACTGTTCAAGCGCTGCATCCGTAAGTGGATGAGTCAGCATCTGCATTAGAATATCTGCTTGCAAGGTACAGGCATGCATCCCTACTAATGCACATTCTAGTATCTGCTCTGTACTTTTAAAAGAAGCCCCTAGCACCTGTGTCTTTAATCCATTTTCTTTAAAAATAGTAACTATATCTTGAACTACTTTCTTACCACTTGCTCCGGATTTATCGATTCTATTTATATATGGTGCCACAAAATCTGCCCCTTCATTTGCTGCAAGCAGCGCCTGCAGAGGTGTAAATACTGCAGTTGCTGTAATTTTATACCCTATTTTCTTAAGTTCTCTCATCGCGCAAAGACCATCAGCAGTTACTGGTATTTTTATATACGTGTTATCTCCAAGTTCCTCAATAAGCTGCTTAGCTTCCTTTATTATTTTCTCAGAATCAGATTCAGTTACCTGTACATGAAGCATTTTATTTCCTATTATATTTTTTATAAGCTTTAAAAGTGCAATTGGATTTTTTTCTTCTTTTGCTAAAATACTTGGATTTGTAGTAACTCCATGAATTCCTATCTTCTCGTTTATTGTAGCTATAGCTTTTAAATCTGCGGTATCTAATAATATTTTCATAATTTCTGCTCCTTTTAAAGACTAAATAATTCTTCTAATGCCTTGTAGCTTAACTGTCCATAGTTTGTACATATATAGTAAGCTTCTTTTAATTCTTCTATTTTAGTATCCTCTGTTTTGTAGGCAATAACTGCCATATTAGCAGAATTCCCTGCCTTGATTCCTGCACATGCATCTTCAAATACTATACAATCATCTGGATTTTGTCCCAAAAGCTCTGCCGCTCTTAAAAATATATCTGGTGCCGGTTTTCCATTTACAATTTGGTCTCCAGATACAAATTCTTCAAAATATCGATGTACTCCTATTTTTTCAGTTACATATTGTACCTCATCTTGAAATGAAGATGAAGCAACCGCCAGCTTAATTCCTCTAGCTTTTAAATCTTCCAAAAATGGTATTAAATTTTCTCTAGGAGTTATATCTGTTGATAAAAGCTTATTCATATAGGCTTTTTTTCTATACTCTAAAAATTCTTCTACCGTAATTCCTAAGTTAAATTCTGCTATAGTCATCTTTGCCACATCAGAATGAAGAAGACCTCTTCTTTTCATGTCCATATCTTCAAATCTGTGTTTATAATCTGCACCAAAATGTTTTAATACTTCTTCATATGCCATAGAATGGAATACTTCTGTATCCACCATAGTTCCATCCATATCAAATATGACTGCTTTGAACATTATTATCTCCATTTCTAAACTTGAAAATTGTATGTATATCCAATATTTATATTATATACCATTCTTAAAGTATTGAAAATACAAGGTTTTTCAGGTAATCGATTTCCGATTATAATTTGACAAAAAAATTTAAACTTGTTATTATTATTTAAAACATAATTACGAAAGGAATATTATTTATGAATAGATTTATATCTAAATTATATGATTTCCAATATAATTTATTTGATTTTTTTAACTATCATCTTGAAGCTTTTATTATACTGCTTGTGTTTTTTATAATTTCGTATCTTACAAGAAACACTTTTTCAAATATTATAATTAACAGTATTCATAAGCTAATAAATAAGACTAAATTTTCAATAGAGAAATCCTCTTTAAATTTTCTTAAAAGACCTCTAAGAGCCTTGTTTGTATTTACTGTCGTGTTCTTAACGTTTTCAGCTCAAAAAGAACTTATACTTGCACTTCCTGTAGTATTTGGAATTGTTTCTAAATGTTATAGACTTCTCGTTATATTTTGCATAATAAACTTCTTTTACAATACTGCGCCCCTTATTCTAATTGTTTTTGAGGCAAAAAAAGCAAAAGACCCTGATGCAACTGTGCTTGATAACACTATAATTATATTTTTTGTAACTCTTATAAAATCAATGATTGCTATCTTAGGAGTCCTAATTTTCTTTAGCGAATTCAATATAAATATAAATGGCCTAATTACTGGAGTTGGACTTGGAGGGGTAACCTTTGCACTTGCGGCTAAAGATACTGCCTCAAATATATTTGGAGGAATTGTAATAATATCTGATAAGCCATTTTTAGTAGGAGATTGGATTCAAACTCCTTCCCTTGAAGGTATAGTTGAAGATATTACCTTTAGAAGTACTCGAATAAGAACTTTTGATGATGCCCTCATAATAGTTCCTAACTCTTCGCTTGCAAGTGCCTCTATAACTAACTGGTCTAAAATGAATAAACGTAAAATTAAATTTAATATTGGTTTAACCTACAGTACCTCCGAAGATACCATAAAAACTATAATTAATAATATCGAAGCTTATTTAAATTCTCATGAAAATATACTTTCTGATTCTGTGCTTGTTAGATTTGACGAATTTACTGACAGCTCGTTAGATATAATGATTACATTTTTTGTAAATCAAACCTCTCTTGTTGAGCTTAAGCGCATAAAGGAAGAAGTTAATTTTAAAATTATGAAAATAGTAAGAACTAATAATGCACAATTTGCATTTCCAAGTACAAGCGTCTATATGGAGTCATAAGTAAATATTTTACCAAAAAAAATGGAGCGAATTTAATCACTCCATTTTCTCATTTCTTATAACGAACCAAAACTATATAAGGCTTTATTAAAATTTTTATTTTAAAACCCTAAATCTTTATCTATAATTATAACCTTTATTCTGTCTTTTATTCGCTGAAACCCTGTCAGCACTTCAATGCAACAGACTCTTTGTGGTGATGCACAATCTCTACATATGCCATCTACTGAGCAAGGGGTATTACAATCAAGTCTCATAGCATTTGCTGGTGCGGATAATTCTTTTACCCTTTTTCTTGCTTCTTTTGCATCACTTACAATTTTATTTGATCCAGAAATCACTATAACCTGTTTAGGCCCGAAGCTTATTGCCGCCACTCTATTTCCATTGCCATCAATATTAAAAAGCTCTCCATTTTCGGTTATAGCATTAGTTCCTGTTACAAAATAATCTGCTGTAAATGCCTGTCTTTGAACAACTTGCACTTCTTCTTTAGTTATGCCTTCTCGTTCTCTATCTATATAATTATAATTACCATTTCTCAATATATCTACAAGCCCCGCCTCTACCGCCGTCATGCTTCCTCCTGCAGTTATTACAGAGCCTTCTTCTATAAGTGATTTGAATATTTCCTGTGCTTCTTCTATTGATTTAGCATAGTATGCATTTATGTTATTTTTCTCCAAAGCATCCATAGTACGCTTTATCTTTAAATCGTTCGCTTTTTTAAGGGCATCTTTAAAATACATAACTCCTCCTCTAATATATTGATTAAATTTAAATACTAGAATTCTATACTTTGACCAATTGAGTGTTTAACTGCCTTTTTATAGATATAATCTGCTGTAACTAAATCTTGAACTGAAATTCCTACGCTTTTAAATATAGTTATTTCGTCTTCGGTTTCTCTTCCTGGAACTTTTTGTAGTACAAGTTCTCCAAGTTCTCCTGTATAAAAATCTTCAGTTATAAGCCCTTTATCGATTAGCTGCGTAAAATCTCCCGCTTCTTCAAGCATAGCGTCTCTATCATCAATATATACCTTATCCGCTAAAAGTACAGTTTTCTCATCCATTTCACACATGCTTTTAGTATACGACCCTACCCCTGAAAGATGTGCGCCATCTTTTAATAAATTTCCATCAAAAAGTCCTTTTTCAGAAGTAGTTGCCATTACAATAACATCTGAATCTATTACTGCTTCATTTCCATTTGTATATGCGATTAGTTCTACATTTTTATGAGTTTCATTAATTTTCATACTTGGGATTATTTCAAGCATTTTTTCACAAAAAGCTACGGTTTTATCAAAATTTCTACCTACAACTCTTATCTGCGCAAAACTTCTAGTGGCAAGCATTGCTTCAAGCTGCTTTTCTGCCTGTCCCCCAGTTCCAAAAAGTGTTCCTATTTTAACATTTTCTCTAGCTAATAATTTTATAGAAGCGCCAGTCGCTGCACCTGTTCGAAGTTTTGTTATGTAAGTTCCATCAAGAAGTGCTTTTGCTTCTCCTGTTTGTGCGCATAACATAACTATAGTAGCATTTACCACTTCTTTCCCTTTTTGTGAGTTTTGTGGAAATACAGATACTATCTTAGCACCTAGATAGCCTTTTTCTTCTACAAGTCCTGGCATAAAAAGTGAGGTTCCCCCTACTTCTTCTACTGTAAGTTTTGTTCTTACTGGCGCTTTAACCTTTTTTCCAGAGCTTAGAGCATAAGCCTCGCATACTGCCTCAATACAATCTTCCATAGTAAATATTTCATCTATATCTTTTTTAGTTAAAACAAGCATAATGCCCTCCTATATAATAAATTTACGTATACTTATATTTTAATTTAAATTTTACTTATTGTAAACCCAACTGTTTTCATTACTCTATATTATGGTCGCAAAAAAGCTGCCAATTGTCTGGCAGCTTTTTATTATAATTAGTTAATTTCGTATTATGCAGCTTTTTTTGAAGCTTGGAACATTGATACTGAAGTGTAACAGATAACACACACAACAAGCCATTTAAGCACTGTAAGTGGTAATGAAGTTACTAGGAATACTGCTATAAGAACTCCAACAACTCCAAATATACTTATTGCCATAGAAGCTTTTCTGTTATAAGCGCCTTCTTTGATGAATTTTACTGAACATATTGGCATTAAGTATGCACAAGATCCCATCATTATTGGGAAAGCAACTGCTGGACTCATTCCTAAAAGATATACTAGAGCCATACATGGAGCATAAAGACCAACACCTGCAGTCATAAGTGCACCTAGTATAAAGTTTCCAACAACACCCATTATTAATGCTACACCAGTAAGACCTATAGCTTCTCCTCCACCTGGGAATATTCCAAGTAATTGAGAAAGCATTACAAGACCTGCAACTGCAAGACATATTGCCATTGTTTTTTGTACAGTAGCTTTTGGAAGTTTTGACATTACACCCGCTCCAACATATGATCCTACAGATGCTGCAACAAGCATAGCTGTAAGCGTTATTGGCTCAACTTCTACTGATTTGATAAATGCAAATGCTTCAACTATAACTGGTATAGTACAAGCTACGTTAAGTGTTCCTGGAAGAACCTTATCGTCAATTTGTTTAAATGCTCTAAGTAAAGCTGTTGTAGGTGCAAATGAACCTATTCCTAGAGTGTCAAAAAAGTTTGTTATTAATCCTATAATTCCTGATTTTACAAAGCTTGTATCCTTTTCAAGATTTTCTTTGTTTGCAAAATAATCTTTAATAAATACTAAAGAAAATATTGCTAAGATAATTCCAAGTACTGTTAATAATACTACCGTTGCGTTCATAAATAATTCCTCCTAAGTAATTTTATATTAAAAGTTTAACATTTAATATGTGTTTATTATATCACATTTCACACCAAAAATAAAGAAATATTATTACTTTTTTGAATTTTTTAGCCTATTTTTCAATACTTTTGAGCATTTTTAAATTTTTAAACAAAAAAATAATAAAGATTAATTTTATGTGAATTTATTATTAAACCCAAGTACATAAATTAACAAAGTATGCACTTGGGTTTAAAATGTTATTTCAAATATTTTTAAGATTTATTTTAATACAAATCCATGTTTAACTGGGTCTGTTTCATCTATTACAAAGTGATTAAATCCTGTAATATATGCAGAACCTGCTATCTTTGGAACTACTGCATCAAAATCTCCAACTTTTGTAGTCTCTACAATTTCACCATAGAATAATGTTCCTAATATACTTTCGTATACAAATTTTTCGCCTACTTTTAGCTCACCTTTTGAGTGAAGTGTTGCCATTTTTGCACAAGTTCCTGTACCACACGGTGATCTATCAACTTGACCTTGTCCAAAGATTACTACGTTTTTATAAGTAGCTTCTGGATGAGTTGGCGCATCATATATTTCTACTAAATCTACAGTTTTAATATGCGCTAGCGTTGGATGTTGTATTTCTATTTCAGCGTTTATAACATCTCTTAATTTAAGTGCTATTTCAGTAAGTTTTCCAGCATTTTCTGGCTTAACATTCATACCTAACTGCTTAGCATCAACTATAGCGAAGAAGCTTCCACCAAATGATATATCAAATTTGATTTCTTTTCCATCAAGTGTTACTTTTTGATCTTTTTTGTAATGGAAAGCTGGTACATTTACAAAAGATACACTTTGAACTCTTCCATGCTCTACTTTTGCTTCTGCTTTTACTATTCCAGCAGGTGCTTCAAGTACTACTTTTGTAACTGGCTCAACCATTGGAACCATTCCTGTTTCGATAGCTGCAGTAACCGCACCTATTGTTCCATGACCACACATGTTAAGGTATCCGCCGCCGTCCATGAATATGATTCCAAGATCTGCTTCATCTGTAGTTGGTGCTGTAATTATAGATCCAAACATATCATTATGTCCTCTTGGCTCTAACATTATAGCTGTTCTAAGATGATCTAGTTCTTTTTCTAAGTATTCTTTCTTTTCTGGCATAGTTTTTCCTTTTATGTTAGGAAGACCTCCAGTAACTATTCTTGTTGGTTCTCCAGCTGTGTGAGAATCAATTGCTTGTATTCCTCTTGAAAAAATCATGGTGTTTACCCTCTCTTTCTCATTTTAAGTTTCAGGAATGCTATTGCTTTTTTAGCATCTAGCGTACTTGTTGTATTTTCACCGACTACTTCGGTCTCGATACCTTCTTTTGATTTATTGATGTCAACAATGGTGTCCATATACTTATTTGTTACTACAAATTTCGCTTGTACTCCATTAAAGGTTACTCCTACAAGAGGGATTCCTCTTTTTCCTATTTCTTCTAAAGTATTAGCATAGTCTACATGTGAATTTCCCCATCCATCGCAAGATACGATGCATCCATCCACTCTCATAGCCTCAAGCCACTGAGCTGTTCTTTGCCCTACTCTTTCTTTTTCTCTATTATCTTGTGGTGTTCCTACAAGTACTATGCCTACAAGATCTATATCCGTATCATTCGAAATAACATCTAGTAGTGGATCTCTAAAATGATGAAGACTTGTTTCTTTTGTTGATGGTCCTATACCCATTTTATCCCTCCATTAATTACGTCATTGATCTAAGAGCTCCGTCTCTATATTCATTAGGAGAAAGTACTACTGGCATATTTGCCATATCAATTATTGATATTCCTCCTGAATATCCAGATGGTTGCTCTGAGAATAACTGGTTATCATACATAGCGCCTTGACCTGCAATTTGTTTTACTATTGCAACTTTTTTCGCACCTTTTCTTATTCTATCGTAGAATTCATGAACTTCATCCGCTTCTCTTGGTTCTAGCTTTTTTAGTTCCATTCTTATTTTCTGGATTATTTCATCACAAGCTTTAAATGCTGCAATAGGAAGCTGCCTATCATAAGGATGACCACCTTCTATAAGCACATCTATATGGATTATATAATCGGTTTCTAAAGGAGTTCCCGCTTTTCCAAATTTCATTTGTTCTTTTAAGTTTCCTTCAGATGAACCAAATTCATGCATTTGTCTTCCATCTGCATCACAGCCTGTGAGCATAACATATGCTCCTGTCATTGTATATGTAATGCCTTCTCCAAGCACTCCAAGTACTTTTACTGACATAGGCACTATATCCATAATAGTGTTTATTTCTCTATCGTGGTCGTATGGCTTTATTATATCGATTTTTATATCTTTAATCAATGGGTCCGCTTCAATCAATTTACTTGTTATTTTTTTATCAATTTTGAGCATGCCATTAACAAACTCAAATTTTTCACCAAAAATAACTTCCTTAACATGAAATGCTCTGATGACTAATCTTCGTAAATCTATAGTTTCCATACTTCACCTTTATTTTATTATAGGAGAGGTGTTAACCTCTCCTATATATTTTTAAAGCTTCTTTGCTAATATTATACGTGTGCGTGGTACTCGAAAGGTAATGGTATTATCTTTCCTGCACTTGATATTTTTATTAATTGCTCAAGAGTTGCTTTACAAATTGCTGTTTGCATTTCTTTGTTGTTTGGCTCTCCTGCATTTGCGCCCATTGGTACTAGTGGTGCAACTGCTCTTGGAGTTCCGTTTTGTCTAACTACTGGAGGTAGAGCTGCTATTATTATTGTTGGTATTCCCGCAGCTTCGATTGCTCTCTGCACGATCACGGCAGAGCGGTGACAAGTACCTCAACCAGCTGTTAAAAGAACAGCGTCCACGTTCTCATCTTTAAGTTTTTGAGCGATTGATGGACCAGTTTCTTCAGTAAATTTAGCTTGGTCTCCACCACCACCCATGAATCCAAAGTGTACTGGAGCTACTGCTTTTATAAAGCCTTCTGCTGCAAGCTCTTGTAATCTTTCGATAGGGAACATACAGTTAACGTCCTTATTAACGTCTCCGTTATCGTATCCACCGTGTGATACCATTAAATCTTCACCTTTTGTATTTCCTGGAATTTCTCTAAATCCGAAATCTCCTGCAAGGTTGAATCTCTTATCTGTTTTTAAGTGTACCCCTGCTGCTGTTGCAAGTGCCACTGTCATATCTTTAAGTTCTTTTGTAACTGGAGTCCACACTGGTGGAGGTGTTACAGGAACAAATATTTCTGATTGAAGTCCTTTTACTGCTGTAAGACTCATTGTTTATTCCTCCTTTTCCTACTACTATTTTAGATTTTTACGTTCTACATTTTCTGCATACTTTTCATTAATTTCTGGACCAAGCACTTCAGGATAACTCATCAGGAATCCAACTTCTAGTCCTAATTGCGGTTCATAATCTGTTATAAGCATTCTTTTCGGAACTTTTAAATGACCTAATCTTCCTTTTAAATCGATTGCTACAGATCCATCTTTAACTTCAACTATTACTCCTTCCACATATCTTTCTGTGGAAGCATACTTTAACTTTTCCATCCGATTCTCCTTCTGTTACTTGCTACATCCAAATATTATGCTTCTACTTCGTAGATTTCTGCTCTTTTTTTACTTTTTTGAAGACTTTGCTCGTTAGCTTCTAACTCGATCTTTCTTCCTGTAGCTTTTTCTATCATTTCAACGTTGTTTGATTTAACGTTTGCATTCCATTTTCTTTCAGCTACTTTTACTTCTTCTCCAGCCATTACAGTTTTTAACATAGCCATAGCTCTTACTGCATCTTCTGGTGATAAAGTGTTGTTTGCAAGTATTTCGTTTTCGATACCTTGCTTAGATTTGTTGTTATCTATCATGTACTTCATGTACTCGTTACCAACAACTAGAGCTCCCTGAACTGCAGAGAATGATACTCCAACTACTGCAACTCCTCTTGAACCTATTTGCTCGTGGTGAGAAGCGAAGTCTATATGGTTGTTTCCGAATCCTTCAGTCGTTATGATTGCTCCGTCTACGTCCATAGCTTCTACTGTCATTCCTAGTCTGTTTGATACATAGAATTTCTCAGCATTTACCTGTGGTGATCCTACAAAGATTACTCCACAAAGGTCTACTTCTTCGTCCATCATAGCTTCTAGAACTAATGGCTCTCTGAAGTAATGTCTTGAACACTCTTTTGAAGCAGGTCCTATACAAGTAAGTGCATGGATTCCTCCATCAAGTACTTCAAGTGGTGAAAGAACTACTGGAAGGTTTCCTAGGTCAACGTTTGGCTTAGCTCCAAGTGTTCCAACTGGCTCAACTGGAAGGATTAAGTTATCGTGCATTGCACCTTGTCCCATTATTTCTTTTATTACTACTACTTTTCTTTTTCCTGGTCTTCTCTTTTGAACGAATGTTTCTTCGCCTACACATAGAGATTCATCAAGCTTTTTAAGTGCTTCTCTTATTTCTTGAGTTATGAAATCTGAAGCCTTGTGAGCTGCTAGAGGTCCTGGTCTTTCCATGTTAGTGTGAGCTTTTATAACAACTTCTGTTTTTATAAATATTTCACCTTTGTCTGGAGCTCCTGGTCTTCCCCACATGATATTTCTATCTAGAGGTCCTTCTGATGAACCGAATTCTCCGATTTGTACTCCACCTTCGTCAGTTCCTGTAACCATCATTATAACGCCATCAAGAAGTCTTGTAGTTCCTGTTCCTAGGTCCCCTTGCTCTTTTGTAGCGATTGGTTGAACGTCCATTATTGTCTCTGAGTGAGTATCATATTTATCAGGAGTGATTATTTCTACTTTTAATGATACAACTAGTTCTTCTTGAGCTACTGCATCTTTTTCGATTCCTTCTCTGATATAAAGAGTAGTTCCTTCGATTTTAGTCTCTGGTCCAAACTCAACTTTTTCTATTTTGAAGTGCTTTCTAGTAAGACTTCTTAGTACTTTTTCTTCTGCTACTGGAGCTGCAACTGTTGCTTCTCCTGCTGCTGTTGGAGCTACTGCTACTGGAGCTACTCCCATTTGTGCTGCTACACCTAGAGGTATTTCTAAGTCTATGTTTTTTCCTTCACCTATGTGAATTCTTACTGCACCACCATTTGATGCTGGCATTACAGGCATTGCTGCTGGAGCTGCTGCTACTGGAGCTGCCTCTACTGCTACCTCTTCTTTTGCTGCTGGAGCTGCTATTCCATCTACTACAGCTGCAGTAAGTGGAGTAAGAGCATCAACAGTTTTTGTTAATTTAGCTCCTAAAACTTGTTCGATTGTTAAACAATCATCTGATATATTAAGAAGTCCTGAGTCTTGTAGGTCAGCAAATATTGCTGGATCCTCAAGGTTTGATACTTCAATAACAGTTCCTGCTTCAAATCTACAGCAAGAAACTGCAGGGTCTTTAGCATGAGCCTTAGCTGTTTCTAAAGTTATTGACATTACACGTTCCTCCTTCTTGGATTTCAAAATTTTTATATTTATATAAAAAAGAAAATTCTATTTTAGCTTTTCTTTTTTCTATACAGTCTGTGTCCACCAGCTCTTAGAGTGTGGTCTGTACTATGGTACACGGCAATTCCTAACCTAGGCGCCACTTGCATAACTGTGTTAGTTCAGTCCTCGCAGGTGCCGACTATTATTGCCTCTGCACCTTGTTTTTTAAGTTCAAGTACCTTTTCTGCTTGGCCTGGACATACCCCTGGAAGTGTACAACGATATCTTCCGTTTATTTCTTCCATTCTCTTACATTTAACTGATGCTACTGTTTCTCCACCCATAGCTTCAACTAATTCTGTTAGTCTCTCCGCTTGAGCTCCACATTCACATTCAATCAATCCAAACTTTCTATGATCTTCTGGGAATGGTATTGCTATAAGAATTCCACCTAGAGCTTTTACTACTCTTGCAGTTTCTTCTCCATGTTTACCTGTGAAAGGTCCTCCTAGAACAATCTCTCCATGCGGCTCAACATATCCTCCGCACTCATCTATATATTGTTTTATTTCAGCTCCTATTGGAACTTCTCTAAATACAGTTGGTTTTGCAACTCTTCCGCCTACTGTTATATCTTTTGTTATAACTGGCATTTTCTTTTCGATTGCGTAAGTAACGTTCTTTAATGTTTCCACGTTACTAACTATTGCATTTGCTTGAGCTGGAAGTGCTCCTAGTGGAAGCTCTACTCCAAGAAGTTCTCTTACGATAACTCTCTCGTCTCCTGCTGGATACATATCTGGAAGGAACTTAACCTCTACTCCTTCAACATCCTTACATGCTTTTGCTACTGCTATCATCGCTTTTTGATGTTTAGGCTTTATTGCTATATACCCGTGAGTAGCTCCTGTAATCTCCATTACATATTTTATACCTCTTACTACAAGCTCTGGCTCGTTTTCTAGTAAGTGAGTATTATGCTCAAGAAGTGGTTCACATTCTGCAGCGTTTGCAAGAATATATCCGCCCTCTATTTTAGTTTTAAACTTAACATGAGCTGGGAATCCCGCTCCACCTGATCCAACTATTCCTGCTTCTTCTATAAGAGCAAGATGGTCCTCACTTGTAAGTCTCACATAGTCATCTTTATTTATTTCGCCTATAGTCTCTATAGCTATTTCATTTTCATTAACTTCTACTACTTTTCCGTTCGCACTAGCATGTATATTAGCACCAAGTCCAGTAGGCTTAGCTATAAGCTGTCCTCTTTTTACTTCATCTCCAACAGCAACAACTGGGGCACATGGCGCTCCAACATGCTGTCTTAATGGTAAAACTAACTTCATTGTACTTACACCTCCTATTTCACATTTATAGGTTCATATCTCACCAAACATTTCACACCAAAAAAATAATTATATACAATTTGCATACAATTTACTAAGATGTTTTTACTGTTGTTAAAACTGTATCTATTATTAAATTTATCGATGTTTGCATTTGATTTCTTTATAGATATTATATGATAAATATTTATTTAACGCAAGTGTTGGTTTTCCGACGATAATCCGCTTCTTTTTTATTTCTCATCTTTAAAACCATTGCAATATAGGCATTTTTAAAAAACATTATTTTTTCCAGCACTTTGTCTGTTTTTCGACATGGTCGAATTTCTGACATGCATTATTTAGATCTCATCGAGAGTGTTTTTTCTAGTCATTTGCTTTTTTTCAGTTATTATTATATGTCTTTTATGTGTCTCCATGTTGATTTTCCAATGTATTCAAGTATAATTCCACATATACAAATACTTATTTTTTTTACATATAGTGTAAACGTTTTTTAAGTTTGCATATTTAAAAAATACTTTTTTTAATTTTTTGTTAATTTTTTCCGTTTTTTGTTATTCGAACCTTTAACTGAAATACCATACAGATCTATTTTATATATCAATGTAGTTCTAGGAATATTTAATACCCTTGCCGCTTCTGATTTATTCCATTTAGTATTTTCCAATACAGTCTCTATTATTTGCTTCTCGTATTCTCCTACACTTTTCGCTAAATCACTAACTTGGATATTTGCTCTAGTAAAACTCTTGACGCTTTCTTTAATAGAGTACGGTAAAATTTCTGCAGTTATAGTTTTACCTCCGCTCATTACCATCATATGTTCTATTATATTTTGAAGTTCTCTTATATTCCCTTTCCAGCTATACTGCATAAAAATATCAATTACTTCTGGCTCTATGGTTGGAATTTCTAGTTTGTATTTTTCTGCCATTTCTTTTAAAAATAAATCTGCAAGCAGTATTATATCTGTTTTTCGTTCTCTTAGTGGTGCTACTACAAGTTCTATAACATTTAGTCTATAATACAGGTCTTCTAAAAACTCACCTGTTTCTACAAGCTCTTCTATACTTCTATTTGTAGCACTTATTATTCTTGTATTTATATTTATGCTTTCTTTATCGCCTACTCTAATTATAGACTTATTTTGAAGTACATTCAGAAGTTTTGACTGCATCTTTAGCGGCATATCTGCTATTTCACCCAAAAATATAGTCCCTTGGTCTGCCATTTCAAAAAGCCCTGGTGTTATTTTATGAGTTTGTGAATCTACACTTCCAAAAAACTCAGTTTCAAAAAGTTCGATTGGAATAGCCCCACAATTGACTGATACAAACAATCCACTACGTTCGCTCATTTCATGAATTTTTTTAGCAAGGGCTTTTTTCCCAACGCCACTTTCTCCAAATATCATAAGTGTCGTATCTGTCTTTGCCACTTTAGCCGCTTTATAAAGTAATTCTTCTATTTGAACACTATTTCCTGCTACTATGGTCCCTGAATTAGACTGAGAACTATTTTGGATTTTTAGATAGTTTATTTTATTTTTTAGATTATCTACCTGCTTATTAAGTCTATCTATCTCACTTAAATCCTTATCTACACAAAGCGCACCTACAACTTCGCCTTCTTTATATATTATCTTAGCATTTACCAGTGTTTTGCATCCTGTTAAGGTAGACTGGTATATATTTTCCATATTTTCCCCAGATTCAAGAACTTTCATTATTACTGTATTCTTGAGCACCTCATCCATTTTTTTGCCTATAATGGCTTCCTTTTTCACCCCATATATTCTTTCTGATTTTTCGTTCCATACATGCACAATACCATCTGTATCTACTATACATATCGCTTCATCTATAACATCCAGTATAAAATCTCTGGCTGCTGTATCTAAAAATATTTCAAATTTCTTATTCACTAATCCCTCCATCTGTAGTTTTATCTGGTTTTTGTATTGATATAAGCATATATATAGTGTACACTTTATTTATATTAATAATTGGAGGATTTAATTTATGTCTAACGCTTTAGTGTATTTATGCCCCACAACGCTTAGATTAAATCGTAAAAAAAATAAGTTTGATCGAATTTTACCGTTTATAAGTATAGCGTTCTTTATCACTTTTTTACTTTATAATCATTTAAACTCAGGGTATCCTATTTCAAATGCTTCTTTTGAAGCTTTAAAAAAGTTGATAGTACTTTACATTACTTATCTTATAATGCTTGAATTATCTCCAGATACTTCAAATATATATATGCTCTCTTATATCATTATAGGGATTTGCTTAATTCCCTTTTCTAACCTTTATATGTCTACTACACTTTTCTTTTTATTTAATATTCGTATTCTTACAAAAAGTAGCGGATACCGCTCTTCAGTTTTTGAACTAGGTATCATGCTAATTTTTACAATAATGGAGTATTTTTTCTCTCCATTTCTATATCCTATGCTATTTGCAATTATTTTGATTTTAGATTATAAATTCAAACATACTAATGCACAAAATATACCATTTATTGTAGTTTCTGTTTTGATGTCACTCTTATGGATAAATAGTGGATTTTCTTTAATGGAATCCAACTTGAGCATATTCCCTTCACTTCTTGTGATTTTTGTCGGGATTGCTTATATTTTGCGCTTATCTTTGCTAAAAACCATTCTTTCTTATAACGATATTGAGTCTAGCTCTATAAGTCCTAAGAGAGTTAAAGCCGCTAGTCTTATTCTGCTTTTAGCTTTAATAATAATGGCTATCGCACATGCTATGGTCCTCGAATTTATAAATCTTTGGATAATGATAGCCTGTATAAGTTTCCCTTTTATAAAGGATTTAAAATACGTATTTAAATAGAAGTATATATGTTATGATTTAACCAATATATATATTTTTCATCAACTTTTCTTTTGTAAAGTTCTTCTAGTGCTTTTTGATACATTTCAAGCTGTGCTCTGTACTTATTCTCAGCTACATCTTTATCTGTCTTGTAATCTATAAGCACTAGTTTATCATTAGATTCTACAAAGTAGCAATCTATTATACCTTCTATGATAGTGTCTTCTGCTTTCATTAAAAAACTTTTCTCTCTATATATTTCTTTTGAATTTATAAGCCTTTGTCCTAAGTCTGAGTTGAAAAATTTTACTAAGGAAGCTATATCTATAGCTTCTTTTTCTTTGTCAGTAAGCAGTTCTTTTTTTATCATTTCTTCAAGTTCTTGATCTAAGCTTTCATACGTATGATTTTTTATACTTATCTTTTCCATTATCATATGTGTAATTGTACCTATTTCTGTATTGCTAAATTTAGAATCAGTATGGAGAAATTGTGGAAGTTTATTTAGTTTTATATCTTGAATTTTATATTGTGATTCTTCTATTTGATATGATTTTGTAAGTTCCGTAACTGTTTTTTTACTTGGACTATGGGTATCTTTTTGATATGGATACTCAAAAGTACTTATTTTTGAAAAAAGTTTTTCTCTTTCTTCATCTTCCAATGAGAAATTTAATATTTTAGTTTTAATTTCTTCCTTATTATTTATTTCTTGAACTTCGATTTGTCTTATATCCTCAGATTTTATATAATTTAATTTTATATCTTTACATTTGATTACTTCTCTTTCTGCTACTGAGGTTATCCACGATAAATAATTTTTTTGTTTTTTTACAATTTGAGAGATACTTCCTTTTTGTATTTGAGTTTTAAAACGTTCTAAATCATTTACACTTCCTACCATATATAATCTATCTATTGCCCTTGTCAGTGCTACATATAGTATTCGTATTTCTTCTGATATATTTTCAAGAGATTTTCTTAGTTTTATGCAGTTTCTAGGAATTGAATCTGATTGTATATTCTGCTCTATATTTTTATATTTCATACCAATTCCAAGCTCATTGTGAAGAATTATATCGGATCTTAAGTCTATTTCATTTATCCGTTTGCCTAAATCACATAAAAATACAGTGTCAAATTCAAGTCCTTTACTCTTGTGTATAGACATTATAGTAACCGCATTTTCAGCTTCTGCTAATGTGGTTTTTTCTATACCATCACCTTTTTCTTTTAAAATTTTATCTACTTGGTTTAAAAATCCTAGTAGTCCCAGCGACTCATCAGTTTCATATTCTTTTGCCTTTTCAATAAATGATTTTATATTTAGAAGCCTCTGTTTTGAATCTTGAAGCCCTGAAACATAGGTTAAATAGTTTGAATTTTCAAGTACATAACCTATAAAATCCGATAGTTTCCAAAGTTTTTCTAAAAATCTATATTCTTCTATTTTAGTGTAAAATGAATTTAATTTTTCTACCAAGTCCCCTTTTTGGGGTTTAAAATCATCTTGTATATTTTTATTTTTAGGCCTTGAATATTCAATTGTAGCTTCATAAAATTTCAGATTAGGATAACTCACTCTTATCTCAATTATATCGTTTGTAGTGAAATTCCCAAATGCTGATGTCATAGCCCCTAAGAGGGCTTCATCTTGATTATGATTTTCTATTATTCTTAAATAATCCAAAATACATTTTATTTCCACCTTACTAAAGCTCGAACTTTGAAAATCTACATAGGAAGGTATATTGTAGCTATTTAATATTTTTTCAAAAGTTTTAGCTTTTCCTTTTGGAGATCTCATCAAAATTACAATGTCTTTATATTGAACGTTTTCTTTTTCTACAAGTTCAGTTATTTTCTGGCAACAATATACCGCTTCTATTTCATCATTTTCTGGAATAGTTTCATCATCATTGTCTTTAGCTTTTTTTTCAATTATAGTAAGTTCTATATGGTCTTTGTAGTCTTTACTATCTTTTCCTACTTCTAATTGATGTGACTTATCTTGATAATCCACCTCGCCATGTTCTATAGTCATTATGTTTTCAAATAATATATTACAAAATTCCAATATTTGAGCTCGGCTTCTAAAATTTTTGGATAAATCTATTTTGTGTGAATTTTGAATACTATTTATTGAATACTTTTTATATCTTTGATTAAAAAGGTTTGGATCTGAAAGTCTGAATCTATATATCGACTGTTTTACATCCCCTACAAAAAACAAGTTATCTTCTCGTTTTATAGCCTCTATTATAGTTTCTTGAACTAAATTACTATCTTGGTATTCATCAAAAAATATATATTTATATTTTTGTTTCAAACTTTGACTTACTTTTTCATCTTCTAGAACTTTGAGTGTATAATGCTCTATATCTGAAAAATCTAATACGCTTTTTTCTGTTTTTAAGGTTTTGTAGGTTTGATCAAATTCTAAAACTAACGCTGATAAACTTTGCACAAAAGGTTTCATATATTTTATATCTTCTGTAAGCTGAACAAATCCAATTTCTCCAAACGCTTTTGAAAGCGTTTTCAATTCTTCTTTTATATGACCTGTTCTTATATCTTTTATCTCATCTAATATTGTTTCATCATAAGAATTCGCCTCAATTGCTTTTTTTGATATAGTTTTTAAACGACTTAACTTTAAATCTTGTAGTTTTTCAAAATAAGCTTCAAAATTTTTATTTTTTAAGTCTAATTTGAGATTTTCAATTTGTAATTTATCATCTTCTAAATTTTCTATATACGCAAGAGGTGGATTGTAGCTACTGCAAAGTCCTATTGCTATTTCACAAGCTTCTAATATATCATTTAACTGAATCTCCGTATTATATACAATTTCATCTGCCCATATACTATCTTTAAATTCCTCAAAATCATATGCTTTTATTTGTGAATTCAACCATTTTTGAGGATAGGGTTGCGCTTGAATAAAATAATGGATTTGTGTTACTAACTCAATGAGTCCTTTATCGCTTTTTTCTCCTCCAAAAGCATCTACCAAATCTAAGAAACCTTGGTTCTCTTTGTTGTAATTCTCTTCAAATATAGTTTCCATGGCTTTGTTTTTTAAAATGCTTATCAGTGATTCATTTGCAATTTTAAAACTAGGGTCTATATCTACAATCTGAAAATTTTGGCGTAAGATTTCTATACAAAAGGAATGCACTGTACTTATTGAAGCTCTTCCAATATTTCTTATCTGCGTTCTTAAAAAAGCTATAGTTTCAGTTTGAGTTTTGTCCTCAGTATTTATTTGAAGCAATCGCTCTTGAAGTTTTTTTTGGATACGGTCTTTCATTTGTCTTGCGGCCGCATTTGTAAAGGTCACTATAAGCATAGATTCTATATTTTCTTTATCATTTTCTATAAGTTTTGAAATTCTTTCCACAAGCACTGCGGTTTTTCCTGAACCTGCGGCGGCTGATACAAGAAGATTTTTTTGTCTTATATTTATAGCCTCAAGTTGCGGTTTTGTCCAATTATTACTCATCTTCATTTTCTCCTTCTAACATCGATATAACTTCTTCTGTTTTGTATGAAGGTATTACTCTATAACTATTTTCGTCTAAATCTTCATCAAATTTGCATATACTGCTGTATCTACAATAATCACATGCTGTCATTTGGTTTTTTTCAGATTTAATTGGTGTAGGCTCTATTATCCCTGAAATCATCTCTTCTAAAGCGCTGTATATATTATCTTGTACTCTATTAATAAGTGATTCAAATTGGTTTAACTCTAGCAAATGTTCATCTTTACTTCTACCTTTGGCTTTTATTACATCTTCTTCTTCACCATTTATAGCATTCATCACCTTTATGTCATGTAGCACTATTCCATCTAATTTTATTTGAGATTTTAGCATTTCTTCTATTTTTTTAGGATCTCTTGTATCTGTGCTTATCATAGGATTTATTATCGGAAAATAAAATACGCCCCCTGGATAAGTTTGAGTTTTTATAAATGCACTGCTTTGCATGGCGGCTTTTAGATAAATTATAAGTTGAATATCAAGTCCATTGTATGCGTCCGATAAGCTAAAGGGTTTGTTTCGAGTTTTATAATCAATCACCTTTATATATGATTTTTCTTCATCTTTATAAATATCTACTCTATCTATTATGCCCTCTAATATAATTTCTTGACCATTTATATTTATTATTATAGGTGGAATTTCTGAATCTTTTCCAAATTTTTCCTCTTGATACAAAAGTTCAAATTTTCCTTTTTGAATCTGCTGTACACAGTTAAATCCTACAAATTTTGCAGTTTTATTTAATTTATTTAGTATATATTGATTGCGTTTTTCTTTTAAATCATACTCTTTTAAAGTTGTCTGCGCGGAGTCTTCGAATATATTTTTTATAATTTCATCGGTCTGAGATTTGGTTATACTTTCTATTGATGGCAATTCTTTTTTTATATGCTCTATAAATTTCTCTATTGTAAGATGAAGTACTTGACCCATTTCTGCGGGTTCTATATTATATATTTTTCGCTCTTTTGCTTTTATTCCATATTTTATAAAATGACTAAATGGACATTTTATAAAGCTATCTATTCTCGTAGTACTCACTCTAAGTGGTGCACTATATAACGCCTTAGCCTGTTCTTCTTTTATTTTAGGCTGTATATTTTCATAAAAAATTCCATCCAATGCAATTTGTGCTAATTCTTTATAGTCTTCACTTTTTCTATAATAAGCTAATAGCTGCAACCAGATTTCATCTATATTTTCACCTTTAGTATATTTTTTTATTTCATTTGCCATTGTAGATATTGTAGCTTTTGGGATATTTATTAGAGTCTCTGCGCTTATATCCATTTTGTTTTTTGGTTTCAATTTCGGATATATATGCATAATTTGATTTATTATAATTGAAGGCATTACACTTATTCCTGATGTGTCTGATGCATAACTTAATTTTAGTGCGGTTTCTGCCTTAGTTATAATATTATATATAAGTAGTATCTCCCTACTATCTATAGTTTCTACATTTGAAGGTAGGTTTACTCCTGATTCTTCAAGAAATTCTTTATCTTCTTTACTTAGAAGAGTATTGTCTTTAGAAAGCCTAGGCATACCTGAATTATTTGCCCCTAGTATATATACAATTTTTTTATCAGTGCTTCGACTTCGTTCCATATCTGCTACTACAACTTGGTCTCTTGATGGTGGTACTACTGAAAGTTTGTGATTCACAAGCGCTTGTATTAAAATATCACTATAGTATTTAAACTCTAATAATTCATCATTAAAAATTTCGGTACTTTGATCCAGGATTTTTAGAAATAAATTCCAAATTTGCCCATTTTGATTAGCTTCATCTGTAAATTTCTTTTCTTTCAACGTTTCTACAAATAGCTGTGCTTTATTTGGCAATTCGATATCTATAAATAATTCAAATATATTTTCTGCAAAATATGCTGCCGTATTTTTTTCAAGATTAATTTTTCTTGTTTTTAAAAATACATCTTTTATATAGTTTCTAATCTTTTCTACTGAAAATTTTTCTTCTTCATTTTCATAATAATGTTCTGACAAAAAATATTTATCTTCAAAAAACATATTGGATTTAAGTTTTCTTTTAAGTATATGATTTTCAAAGCAAAATATATCTTTTGTATCTAAATCATTAAAATTACTTTTTAAAAACATTAGTAAATCTTCTGTTGTAAATTTTTGATTTAATAAGTTTAGTATAGCAATTATTACTCTACTTATAGGACTTGATGCAACAGATCGTTTTTCATCTATAAAACATGGGATATCATAGTTTTTAAATATCAGTTTTATCTCATCATTGTATACCTTGCTATCTGTAGAAACTACTAGTATATCTTTATATCTATAGTTTTCAAATATTATTTTTCGACTTATATCCATTGCCACTTGTTTTATTTCTTCATCTATATTATGTGCATAATATATTTCTACCTCAGTTGGAACTATATTGTTTTTTTCTGGTATTAATTTAAATAAATTATCTCCTAGATATTTTATTTCATTTGTATTTTTAGCAACGTATTTAATTTGTTCCAATTTTGAAATACAATTTTCTTGATGTGCAATTTGATTTATTCGTTCAAATGTCTTGTTTGTAGTAAAAAACGTATCTTCATCCTTTAATGTCTCTAAATCTAAATTTAAATACAATTCTACTTCTAAACTAGAGGTTATCATATTTTTTATTACTTTATATTCGAGTTCTGTAAAGCTAAAAAAACTATATATATATATGCTTGTATTTCTTAAATATGTTAAATTTTCTATTTCAGAAAACTGACCTATTCTATCTTCATTATCTACATACTTGTCTTTTAACTTTTCTTCAAACGCTCTGTATATAAGTGCTATTTCTTTCAGTTTTTGTGAAAATAAAAGATTATGGCTTTGAGCTTCAGAAGTCCTAAGTAAATCTTCTGGTAATATCATACTTCTTTTTAATTCAGTTATCAGCTTTATCACGGCTTCTATAAAGCCTTCTTTTTCTGAACTTGAGTCATAAAGCAAAAGATTTTCTTTATTTTCTTGAAATATACGTTTTATAATCATAGCTTTACCAATCTCATCTATGTACCTACGTTTTATCCCACCTATATTTGATAATGTCTCTATTGCCATTTTATTAAAACTCATAATTTTTATATTCATAACTGTATTTGCATCTAAAACTTCCATTAATTTTATTTCGTTATCTAATGTAAATTGTTCTGGTACAATTATATAAGCTTTTTTGTTGTTAATATAATCTTGCTTTATATTTGAAAACAGTTCATTTTCTATAGCTTTATTATATCGAGATGTTTTTATAGTAAACATAATATCTCCTTCTCAAATCAATATAATTTTATTATACCAAAAAAAGAAAACAGTAGGTTATTTTTCCTACTGTTTTCTAGTATTATCTATTAAATTAGATATTAGCTTTTAGTATATCGCCTAATCTCTTAATTCCTTCAACAATTCTTTCTTCATTCATATTTGAGTAGTTTAATCTGAATGTGTTATCTACTCCACCATTTGGATAGAATGATCCACCTGGAACGTAAGCTACATTACCTTCAAGACATTTAACCATTATATCTTTTGTGTTACAATGCTCTGGAAGTGTTACCCACATGAATAATCCACCTTCTGGATATGTTACACTTATATCTTCTGGGAAATGCTTTTTGATACCATCTAGCATAAGGTCTCTTCTTTGTCCGTATACTTTTATTATTTTCTCAACGTGAGCATCAAAATCATACATTTCTATGAATTTTGCTAATTCTCTTTGAGAAATAGTTGAACATTGAAGGTCTGCACTTTGCTTGATAACATTGTATTTTTCTAATATTTCTGGTGCTGCTGCAACCCAACCGATTCTTAGTCCTGGAGCAAAAGTTTTTGAGAATGTTCCTAAGAATACTACAAGTCCTTTTGTATCCATTGATTTTAATGATGGAAGTATTTCGCCTTCGAATCTTAATTCTCCATATGGATTGTCTTCTATAGCTACAACATTATATTTATTTATTATTTCCATGAATTTCTTTCTTCTTTCAAGAGGCCATGTTCTACCTGTTGGGTTTTGGAAATCTGGAATTACATAAATCATTTTTACTTTTTCATTTTCTGATAATATTTTTTCAAGTTCTTCCATTATCATTCCATGCTCATCAGTTGGTGCTTCTATGAATTTTGGATCGTATGATTTGAATGCATTGATTGCGCCTAAGTAAGAAGGGCTTTCGCATATTACTATATCACCTGGATCTAAAAATACTTTTCCAGAAAAATCTAAACCTTGTTGAGAACCGTTTGTTACTAGTATATCATCAGCACCTACAGTTGTTTTTAATTTTCTGTTCATTCTTTCTGCTATTTGATCTCTAAGTTGAGGGAAACCTTCTGTAGTTGAATACTGAAGCGCATCTCTTCCATTTTCAAGCATAACTAATCTTGAAGCTTCCATAAATTCTTCTACTGGGAATAATTCTGGTGCTGGAAGTCCTCCTGCAAATGATATCACTTCTTTTCTTGCTGTCAATTTTAGTAATTCACGAATTTCTGATGCTCCTAATTTACTCATTATACTAGCGAATTCTACTGCCATGTCATTTTCTCCTTTTGTTTTTATATTATGCGTTATCACTTGCTACTTCTTTTTGACGCATTTTATCAAATATTGTGAATATTATAGCTAGAGCTATTGATGGTACTATCCAGCCAAAACCTGCTGCTGCAAATGGCATTGATGATTGAATTGATAATAGTATTGGAGATTGTGCTCCCATTCCTATCATAAAATCTACAAAACTTACTGCAAATGCGCCAAATACTGCTCCAGCAAATGGTGCTCTTGATTTTACTTTTCCGCCTAATACTACTGACATTACGATTAGTACTATTACAACTGGATAAGATAGGCATAGTATTGGCACTGAGAATGCTATTATTTTTTCAACACCCATACTTGCAATAATTGCAGACATTATTACAGTTACTATTGTTACCATTTTATAAGATAATTTTCCATTTGTTATACTACTGAAGAAATCTCCAGCTGCTGATGTTAGTCCTATTGATGTTGTAAGACATGCTAGTCCCACTGTTATTCCTAGTGCATATTTACCTACTCCACCTAAAAGTGTTTCTGTTATTGTAATTATAAGTGTAGTTCTTTCTACAGTTCCATCAAAAGTTGATGACATTCCTGCTCCTAGATACATAAGTCCCACATACACTACAGTTAAGCCTGCTGCAGCTATAACTCCTGCTTTTATTGCCATGCTAACTGTTTGAGATTTTTCTGTGTAACCTTTTGCTATTATCGAATTTATTACTATTCCTGCTAGAATTACTGAACCCAAGGCATCCATTGTCTGATATCCTTCAGTAAATCCTTTTGAGAATTTAGCTGGTTCTGAAAGTACCGCCATATCTCCAACTGGAGTAATTACGCCTTTTGCTATTATTATAAGCAGTACTATAAGAAGTACTGGTGTAAGTATCTTTCCTATGTTGTCAACCACGCTTGCTGGTTTTATAGCAAAATAAAGAGTTATTGCAAAGAATATAAGTATGAATATTAGATTATTTGCACCTGGTAGTATTGGTCTCATTGCAATTTCAAATGTAGTTGCCGCTGTACGAGGTATTGCAAACAGTGGTCCTATGATTATCATTATTACAGAACCAAGAATTGGTCCAAATTTAGGATGTACTCTATCAGCTAAATCATTTATCGATGTACCTGAAGTTGCAACTGCAACTATACCCATAAGCGGAAGACCTATTCCTGTAATTAAAAATCCTAACATAGCTAGCATCCAGTTATCTCCAGCTATAACTCCTAAGTATGGCGGGAATATTAGGTTTCCTGCCCCAAAAAACATTGCAAATAATGCAAATCCTACAACTAAAACATCAGTTTGTTTCTTATTCAAGCTCGTTCCTCCTTGCCATTACGGCATTTTAAATTTTATCAGTTTACTCTACATTGACAGTCGCCTGTAGTTACAGCTTCAGTGATATTTTCAAGTGCTTTGCTTACTATGTTTTCAATTGCAGTTTCTGTAAAAAATCCTAGGTGCGGTGTTACCACAACATTATCCATTTTTTGAAGAATATCCACTGGAGTTCCTTCAATTGTTTCTGACGTTACTGTCTTATTTATGAAGATTCCTTCATTTTCTAATGTATCTAGACCTGCTCCAGCTATTTCTCCTGTTTTCAGTGCTTCTATCAAGTCTTCTGTTTTTATTACATCACCTCTGCTCGTATTTATTAATAGCGCACTGTTCTTCATAAGCTTTAGCGTATCTTTATTTATCATATATCTTGTAGAGTCTAATGATGGCGTGTGTAAACTAACTACATCTGCTTCTTTTAAAAGTTCTTCAAGTGTTTCTGTATATGTTAAAACTTGTTCTGCTTCTTTTGATTTATAAAGATCATAACCAATTACTTTTGCGCCAAAGCCTTTGAATAAAGTTGCTGAAGTTACTCCAATTTTTCCAGTTCCTATAACACCTACAGTAAGACTTCTAATTTCTCTGCCTAGTAGGTCACCTTTCCATCTGAAATCGTTTTTCTTCATTCTAAGGTCCACCTGACTGCATTTTCTTAAAAGTGTAAGTGTATGTGAAACTGCTAATTCTGCTATAGCATTTGGAGAATATCTAGGTACATTTGTAACTATTATACCATTTTTTTTCGCAGCTTCCAAGTTAATCATGTCAACTCCTGCTGTTCTTGACGAAATTACTTTCACTCCATACTCTTTTAAAGCCTCAAACATATGTTCTGCCTTAACTTCTTTAACTTGCTGTATTGATACTCCATCATACCCCTTAGCTTTTGAAACGGTTTCTTCCGTAAGATCTTCTGAAATCATGTCTGCATTCATTCCACTTTGCGCTAAGCATTCTTTCATAACATTTTCTTCGTAGTCTCTAACTCCATAAATAAGTATTTTCATATCTCCCACCTTAACCTTTCAATTTTATATTATTTTATTTTTGCTTTCTTATAATGTTTAACAATAGAATGTTGTTTTTTTAACAAAAATGAATATATAAACCCTTCTTTTACTCTTTATAAATAATTACTTGCTTTTTTTGCTTTCCGCTAAAACTTGCAATTTCTAATATCTTACTCTAGTTTGATATAGAAATTGCAAGTTTGGAAAGCTATTTAACTCTAACTAAGTCGGTTTTTATATTTATGTCTTATTATCTTACTGCATCTAATTGTTCTATTATTTGTGGAACTACTTCAAATAAGTCTCCTACTATACCATAATCTGCTACTGAGAATATTGGTGCATTTGGATCTTTGTTTATAGCTACTATTATATCTGATTGGTTCATACCAGCTAAATGCTGAATAGCGCCTGAGATACCACAAGCTATATATATGTTTGGTTTAACAGTAACTCCTGTTTGTCCAACTTGGTGTGAATGTTCTATCCAACCTTTATCAACT
>JBGSPX010000060.1:0-16664 GCA_041738345.1 Proteocatella sp. | reverse complement strand
GTAACCGTACTAGGAAATAGTGGAACTTTAGTAAAAACTGGATATACATTTGCAGGTTGGAATACTTTAGCAAATGGAACTGGAACTAACTACGCTTCAGCCGAAACATTTGCAATGGGAGGATCAGGAGTAACCCTATATGCAAAATGGACAACTAATAGCAGTGGTGGAAGTACAGGAGGAGGCGGAGGTGGAGCAACACCAACAACTCCAAAACCTCAAAATCCGGGAAAAGGGGTTGATATTTTAGTAAACGGAAAGGTAGAAACTGCAGCGACCACAGAAACTAAAACTGTGGATAATAAGGTAATTACAAATGTTACTATAGATGCTAATAAGGTAGATGAAAAATTAAAAACAGAAGGCAGAAATTCAGTAATTACAATTCCAGTTTCTGGAAATTCAGATGTAGTAATAGGAACTTTAAATGGTCAAACTGTTAAGAATATGGAAACTAAAGAATCTGTATTGGAAGTTAAAACTGAAAATGTAATATACACATTACCAGCATCCGAGATAAATATAGATGAAGTATCAGATAATCTTGGAAATAATCTAACGTTATCAGATATAAATGTAAATGTTACAATATCTGAGTCACCAAACTCCACTATAAAAATAGTTGAGGATAAAATAAAATCAGGAGAATTTACAGTAGTGGCTAAACCTGTTGATTTTACAATAAACTGTACCTATGGTGGGAAAACTGTGGAAGTAAGCAAGTTTAATGGTTATATTGAAAGAAGCATAGCGATACCAGAAGGTATTGATCCTTCAAAAATAACTACAGGTGTAATTGTAGAATCAAATGGAGTAGTACGTCATGTTCCTACTAAGGTAACTAAGGTAAATGAGAAATATTATGCAGTAATAAATAGTTTGACCAATAGTAGTTATACTGTGGTATGGCATCCAATTGAGTTTACAGATGTTTCGAATCACTGGTCAAAAGAAGCAGTTAATGATATGGCTTCAAGGATGATAGCGGTAGGCACAAGCGAAACAAAGTATGAACCGAATAGGGATATAACAAGAGGAGAATTTGCAGCATTTATGGCAAATGCTTTAGGATTAGGAGAAAATAATAAAACTAGTAAATTCAAAGATGTAGAAACTACCGAGTGGTACTATAATGGAGTTCAAATAGCTTCAGAGTATGGGATAATATCTGGTTATGAAGATGGAACATTTAGACCAGATAATAAAATTACAAGAGAAGAAGCAATGGCTATAATTGCAAGAAGTATGAATTATACTAAATTAGAGGCAAACAGTAGTAAAACAGCACTTAATGGTTATAAGGATGCCTCTAAAGTATCTGATTATGCAAAAGATAGTGTTGCAAAATGTATAGTTTCTGGAGTCGTTACAGGAAGAAAAGCTGATGTACTAGCACCTAAAGCTAATATAACAAGAGCGGAGGCGGCAGCTATAATTCAAAAACTTCTTAAGAGTTCAGATTTAATTTAAATTTAAAAACAACAAAAAACCTGCTAGAATTAGATTCTAGAGGTTTTTTTGTTGTTGGATATATTATTATTGAGTTACTACAGTTCCAGTCTCACCCTTGATAGCTCTTTTTAAGCTACTAGGATCAGTGATTAGAGCTTTTTTTCCACCTGCTTTTATGAATTCAAGTGCAGCTTCTATTTTAGGAAGCATACTTCCAGGAGCAAATTGTCCCTCAGCTATAAGCTTTTCAGTCTCTTCTATATTTATTTGATCTAAAGCTTGTTGATTTGGTTTATTAAAATTTATATATACTTTTTCAACTCCTGTAGAAACTACGAATAAATCAGCATTTAATTCTGCGGCAAGTAGGCTTGAAGCAAAATCTTTATCTATAACTGCATCCACTCCAGTAAGGGTACCATCAACTTCTCTAATTACAGGGATTCCACCCCCACCAGTAGCGATTACACAGTAGCCTTGATTGGCCAAGTCTAAAATAGCATCTTTTTCAACTATATCTATAGGTTTAGGTGAAGCTACTACTCGTCTATATCCTCGGCCTGAATCACTTATCATAGTCCAATCAGGATTTTCGGCAGTAAGTTTAGCATATGCCTCTTCTGAGTAGAAAGAACCAATTGGTTTAGTCGGATTTTTAAAAGCGATATCATCTTTATCTACTACAACCTGTGTAACTACAGTTACAGATTTATTAGACATATTTCTTATTCTAAATTCATTTCCGATGGCTTGTTGAATTTGATAGCCTATAGAACCTTGTGTATCACATACACAGTTTACAAGGGGTGCTAAATCAACCTTTTCAGCTTCATAAGCAAGTTCTGATCTTCTAAGCTGATATCCAACTTGAGGACCATTTCCATGAGTTACCACCACGTTGATACCTTCTTCAATCATATCAACTATATATTTTGCGGTTTCACATATAACCTCATATTGATCTTCGAATGATTTTTTACTCTCATCTTTTATAAGTGCATTGCCGCCAATGGCAACTACAGCGATTTTGCTCATATTTTCCTCCCAAAAATTATTAATTATGCTTTTTCAGGAATTATTATATTTAATAATATTCCAGCTACAGCAGCAATAACCATACTGCTTACGTGAACTTCGCCTATATTTATAGCAGCGCCACCGATACCAAGTACAAGGATAACACTTGCTACAAGTAGATTTTTAGTTTTCATTAAGTTAACTTGATTTTCAACAACTGTTCTAACACCTATTCCAGCAATCATTCCATAAAGAAGTACTGATATTCCACCGATAACAGACTCTGGAATAGTATAGATTATAGCTTCAACCTTAGGGATGAATGACATAGTTATAGCCCAGCATGCGCCACAGCTTACAACAAATGTAGCATAAACCTTAGTAAGCGCAAGTACACCTGTGTTTTCACCATAAGTAGTAAGTGATGGTCCTCCAAGGAAACCTGATACAAGTGTTGCTAAACCACCACCGTAGAAAGTAAGTGGAAGACCTGGATCTTTTCTAAAGTCTTTATCTACCGTACTTCCTATGGCAAGTATATCTCCAATGTGCTCAAGACAAGATACAATTGCTGCAGGTGCTACTAAAAGAAGTGCATTTCCACTAAATTTAGGGAACGTAAAGTTTGGAAGTCCTAAAAGAGCAGCTTCTCCAACTCCTCCAAAATCAATAAGTCCAAAGGCTATAGATGCAGAGTATCCCACTATAAGTGCTATAACAACTGGGATAACTTTTAGTAGGCCTTTTCCAAATATGTTAACAAGAAGTGCAGTACCAAGTGTTATAAGTGCTATAGTCCAATTTGTTGAAGCCATTTTTACTCCTGTTGGAGCAAGACCAAGACCTATAACCATGATGATTGGACCTGTAACTACTGGTGGGAATAACTTAGCTACTCTCTCATCACCTAGAAGCTGCATTGCAAATCCAACAATAAAATACACTATACCAGCAACGATAACACCGCCTTGAGCATATGCGACACCCATTCCAGTAACGCAGGCTGCGAGTGGAGCGATGAATGCAAATGATGAACCAAGAAAGGCAGGAACTTTAAATTTTGTTACAAAGTGAAATATTAGTGTTCCCACGCCTACGGAGAATAGTGTAACGGAAACACTTAATCCGGTTAGAAGGGGTACTAAAACAGTTGCCCCAAACATTGCTAGAGTATGTTGTAATCCTAAAAGAACTTGTTGTCCTTTGCTAAAGTTGGAGGACAGGTCAGCCTCTGCTGCAAATAACGCTTTATTTTCCATATAGATATCATCCCTTCGTATCTTTATTTTTTATTTTTTAAAGCTGCTAAAACCTTTTCAGGAGTTATAGGCATAGTATAGATTCTAACTCCAAGTGCATTTGCAACAGCATTTGCGATTGCTGGGGCAGAAGGAACCATTGCTGGTTCAGCCATACCTCTTGCGCCAAAAGGACCATCTTGTTCAGCATTTTCTACAAATTCGATTGTCATTTTTGGCATATCATCTGATGTAGGAATCTTGTAGTCCATAAAAGAAGGGTTTAAGAATTTTCCATCTTTTAGTTTGATTTCTTCAAATAAGGCAGCTCCCATACCTTGAACGATAGCACCTTCGCACTGTCCTTCTATAAGCACTGGATTTATTACTTTACCAACATCCCAGCATGAAGATACATCAAGTACCTTAACATGACCAGTTTCAGTATCTATTTCAACCTCGACAGCATTTGCACCATATGTCCAGAAAGAAACAGGGTTGTCGCCAAGGCCAGTTTCAAGGTCAAAGCTACGGTTGTTTGGTGGAATAAATGAACCACGACCGATTATTGGACCATGAATTCCAGAACCATCCTCAAGTGTAAGCCCAAGTGCTAAATCACCAATGAATACTTTTTTGTCTGGATATATTTTAGAGACTACATATCCATTTTTTAACTCTAAGTCACGTTTGTATATACAAAGCTTAAGGCTAGCAAGCTCAATAAGCTGATCTCTTGCATCTTCACAAGCTTTTATGATTGCATTTCCAGCGCAGTAAGTGATTCTACTTGCTACTGTTTGCCACTCGTATGGATTACTGTTTGTATCTCCCGTAAGAATAGTTATCTTATCAGGGTGTATAGAAAGCATCTCTGCGGCAATTTGAGTAAGGGCAGTATCTGAACCTTGACCTAAATCTTGCGCACTTACCTGAAGATAAGCTGTGCCATCTTCGTTAAGTCTTATGATAGCTGAAGAAGCTACGTTTGTAGGCATAGAAGGCGCTTTCATTCCACCAGCAATACCTTTAGCTCTTCTCTTCCACGGTTCTTTAGGCTGTTCGCAAGGAACATCATAATTTATAGCTTTTGCGGCTTTTTCTAAACATTCGATATATCCGCAAGCATCTGATACAGGAGCATTGGTAGCAGTTCTTCCACCTGGTTTTTGAGCATTTAGTTTTCTAAGCTCTAATGGGTCTATGCCAAGTTTATTTGCGATAGCATCCATATTTTGCTCTATGCCATAATGAATTTCAGCCATACCAAAGCCTCTATAAGGACCACCTACTGGATGGTTTGTGTATACACAGTATGAGTCTGCCTTTATGTTGGCAACATCGTAAGGACCTACTGCGGCAAAACCTGCTGATTTAGCAATGTTTACGCCGTATTCAGTAAAGGCACCACCGTCCCATACAAATTTATTTTCAATAGCAATTATCTTTCCATCTTTAGTCACACCATTTTTAAATTTAGAGTGAAGCGCTTGACGAACATAAGAGTTTACAAATTCATCTTCTCTTGAGTAGTTAAGTTTAACAGGTCTTCCGCCAGTTTTCATAGCAAGGGGAATAACAATTCCTTCAAGTGTAGTTCCAGCTTTTGCACCAAATCCTCCACCAACAGAAGGAGAGATTACTCTAACTTTGTTTAGTGGGATTTCAAAAGTCGCAGAAAGGGCCATTCTTACAGCATATGGAGATTGACAACTTGCCCATACAGTAAGGTTTTTAGTTCTATCAAACTGAGCTACAGCAACATGAGTTTCTATAGGGCAGTGTTGAATATGAGGTACATAAAATTCAGTTTCTATTATAAGGTCAGCTTCTTCAAAGGCTTTATCTACATCACCTTTTCTTAGCTTGAAATGCTCACTTATATTTGTATTTGGATATAAGTGGAAGATAGGAGCATGAGTATATGTGCCCAGTTCTTCATGAACCAATATAGATTCAGGTTTCATAGCTTCAAGGGCATTTGATACTACTGGAAGTTCTTCATATACGACTTCTATAAGTTCAACGGCTTTTTGAGCAATCTCTTCAGTTTCAGCAGCTACAGCAGCTACTCCTTCACCGCTATATCTAACTTTATCAACAGCAAGGAAGGTTTTATCTGCAAGATAAAGTCCGGTTCTTTTAGGGAAATCTTGACCTGTAGTTACAACTACAACGCCTTCAAGGGCTTTTGCTTTTGAAGTATCAATGCTTATTATTTTAGCATGAGGATATGGTGAGCGTTTAACTGCGGCATATAGTACATTTTGAAATTTTAAATCATTAGTATATTGAAGGTCTCCAGTAACTTTTTTTATACCGTCGACTCTAGGAATACTTTTTCCAACAAATTCCATAATTAGTCCTCCTTCTCTTGGTATCTTTTAGCAGCTGCAAGTGTAGCTTCTACTATTTTTTTATAACCAGTACATCTGCATAGGTTTCCGCTAAGGGCTTTAATCACGTCTTCTTCTGTTGGGTCTGTATTTTCCATAAGAAGCCCTTTTGCACTCATTATCATCCCAGGAGTACAGTATCCGCATTGTAGGGCTCCATGAGTTATGAATTCTTCTTGAATTACATCAAGTTCATCTTCAGTAGAAAGACCTTCCACAGTAGTTATTTCATAGCCTTCAGCTTCTATAGCAAGAATTAGACAAGTTGTCATAGGTCTTCCATTTACGATCATAGTACAGGCACCACATTCACCTTGTCCACAACCTTCTTTAGCACCTGTAAGATTAAATTTATTACGAACTACACTTAAAAGGGTTTCTTCAGGAGAAACTTCTAAGCTTACTTTTCTGCCGTTTAGTGTAAAGTTAACAGTATACATTATCTTGACACCTCCAATCCTAGGATTTGAATTAAAGCTCTTTTAACTAGAACTGCTACCATTTCTTTTCTGTATTCTTTGCTTGAACGAACATCATCTATTGGAGAACATTCAGAAGCAGCTATTTTTCCTGCTTCATTAACTATGTCGAGTGTAAGATTTCCTATATTGTTATGTAAAAATGCTTCAGCTTTAGGCGTTCTTATAGGAGTTGGAGCCACAGCGCCAAGTGCTATTTTAAAATTGTCGTCTACCTTTACAATAGTGGCACACATTGTAGAGAGGTCGACTTCTTTACGACGAGAGTTTTTGTAGAATATACCACTCATATTTTCGTAATATGGAATTTGGATGCCTGTAACTATTTCTCCAAGCTTAAGTACAGTTCTGCGAACCCCTACAAAAAATTCAGTTATAGGAATCTCTTTGATTTCTCCGTTAGAATAAACCTTTACTACGGCATCTAAAGTAAGAAGTGGTGTAGAAGTATCTGCTAGTGGAGACGCATTACAGTTATTTCCGGCTAGTGTAGCTCTATTTCTAATTTGACCAGAGCCCACGGATTCACATGCATCTGCTAAGAAACTGTAGTTTTCAAAAACCTCTTTTTTGTGAGCTATATCGCCAAGATTAGCGCATGCTCCAACGAATAAACCGTTTTCTTTATCGAAAGTTATATCCTTAAGCGAAGGGATGTTTTTTATGTCGATTATAGCTGATGGAGACATTAGTTTTTCTCTAAGTCTAACTACGACATCAGTTCCTCCGTTTAAGATACAGCTGTTTTCTCCGTGCTCAAGTAGGAGCTCCGAAGCTTCTTTTAAAGAAGAAGGTTTAAAATATAACGTATTTGCCATAATATCCTCCTTATAATTATGTTTTATATACTGATTTACCAATAGGTTGTTAATATTACTAATATTCAGAAAATCTTTCCACGTTTTCATTATAGCATGGAAAGCGTTGTCATAAGATACCAAAAGTAATACTTTTAAAAATCTGAAATTTAGAAATATTTAACAAACGTTTTGTCTAAAATGGCCATATTAATGTTTACAAATACCATATATGATGGTACACTTTGGTAAATAAATCTAAAATTTTACAAGGAGGGATATAGTGCCAATAATAGGAATAAGTGTAAAGGAATTACTTGAGCTTGAAATAATGGAAGGCGCAAAAGTCATTGCAGGAGAGTCTGGAATAAATCGCGTTATATCAAAACTTAACATAATGGAAGTGCCAGATATTGTAAATTGGGTTTCAAATGGCGAATTCATACTTACTACCGCATATTCATTAAAAGATAATGTGGATTTACTTACTGATATAATAGATCAATTTAATAAAAAGAAGGTTGCAGGCGTTGCGATAAAAACACAGCGATACATAACGCAGGTACCAAAAGAAGCACTTGAAATAGCAGAAAAAGAAGGTCTTCCGATATTAGAGATCCCATATAATGTTGCGTTTTCTACAATAATATCACAGGTTTCAGAATACATAGTCGAAAAACAGATATCAACATTTCAAAGTCTAAATAAAATTAATAACGATTTATTTATGATAATGGTTAACGGTGGGAAAACTCAGGATGTACTTTTAAAAATACATGAGCTTTTGAATAGAAATACTATATCAATGACGGACTACATATTAGATGAAAAAATAATAATTTCTAAAAAAAGTGAAGATAAATATTTATATGAAGAAATACTAACATCTGAAAAACGTAAATTTACAAAAAGTTATCATGAAAATGAATTTATTGGAGATAATGGAATTTATTTGAAATACGATATGATAAATGGAGAAAAGATAAAGCGTCACTATATTCATGTTATCATAAAGGGATATCCTCATGCTACGATAAATATATGGGAGGATGAAAGTGAAATAAATAATATTTATCTAAAGGTTTTAGAATCAGCAGCAACACTTATAGCGCTCCAAATAACCAATAGGTTATCGATACTTGAGATTGAGAGTAACCACAAACTAGAATTTATGGAAAATCTGCTTTCTTTAAATATAGAAAAATATAATAAGGCCGTAGAAAAAGAAAGAATGTTTAACTTTAATCATAAAGTTGAAAATGCTGTAGTGCTTATAAAATTTAAAGATAACAGTTTAAAACACAAGGAATCGAATATATTTTTTAATAAAGAAATAAGACTTTCAAATGCGATAGATAAACTTTCTAGAAGTTTGGAACTAAATGTACTTACAGGTGTAAAAGACCACTACATATTGCTTATTGTAGGAAATAAACCTGATGGAGAAAACAAAAAAGAAAAATTTGAAATCCAGCTGAATAAATTTTGCTCAGAGCTTATATACAAGGCGAATAATTATGGAATACATGAAGAATTTGATGTGGGCATAAGTAAAACTTATACTAATACTATAGATATAGGCAAGGGGTATAGAGAAGCGTTAAACTGTATAGATTATTTAAAATATAAGCAAACACATCTTATGAATTTTAAGAATCTTGGAATCTATAAAATTCTTACAAATGAAAATATTGAAAACGAACTTGTAGATATGTATAAGGATTATATATATGATTTAAGAAAATACGATAAAGATAAAAATACAAATCTTATAGAAACTCTGAAAAAATACTTCGAGTATTCTGGTAATGTAAAAAAAATATCGGAAGATATGTATAGTCACTACAATACGATAGTTTATAGAATTACTAGAATTAAAGAAATATTAAAAATAGATTTTGAAAATTATGAAGAAATGTTAAATTTACAAGTAGCACTTAAGGTTTTAGACCTTATGGGAGATGAAAAAATAGAGCTTTTTGTTAATAATCACTAATACAAATCGAAAACTTTCGTTATATTTTCATAATGAAAGTTTTTTTAGTTTAAGTTATGATTATATACAAGAAAACATTTCCACGATGTAGAGAATAATAGAGTATATTTTTTTAGTGTTAAAATATTGGTGTTCTAAATGAGATGTGTAAAAATTTGCAAAAAACTTACAGAATTTATAAAATCCTCTAATTGTGAAATTGAGGGAGAGATTCATTCAATATTTTCTTCAGCAATAAACATATTGACATATGATAAGGTGTTAATATCAGTGATAAAAGAAGAAAAGGGGTTAGGTCCTTATTCGGTAGCGGTTAACTGTAAGGAGAATTTTTTGAATATTCCCATTAAAGCGAAGGAAAAAGTGTACATTAACTCAAATACGGTAAGATTTTCAAAGGTAAGCATCGATTTAAATACTGATTTATCAATAGACTTATCAACAGGTTTGATGAAAACTGAAAAGTTAAATATGATGTTGATTGAAAACAGAACAAGAGATTTAAAAAAATATTTGCTTATAAATGGTAATACGCAGGGCATACTTTCGATACTACCTAGTATAGAAGCTATGGTAAAAGAAAATAAAATGCTTACAAATGATTCTACATATGGGATTTTAATTCCAAAGGTAAACCGATTTATAAATGCACTAAAGTACAGAACTTATGATGATTTAAGTAATATAACGATGAACGTTGTAGGTTTTGGAATGGGGCTTACACCTTCGAGTGATGATTTTTTATGTGGAATGATGGCAGCGATTTTATATGGCAGTATTTTTACAGACTTCAGTAAAGAATATTTTTTAGAGATATTCGAGCTTATGGTTAAGAATATAAAAAATAGAACTACTTTAGTAAGTGAAAATTTTTTATTAAATAGCAGTAGGGGACTTTATCCACTGTTTATGAAAGAACTTTGTGAAACACTATTTTTAGAAGAAACATATGATAAATATGAATTTAGGACACTAGTGCAAAAAGCTTTGAGCTTTGGAGAAACTTCAGGTTCAGATATTCTATGTGGCATTTATATTGGAACAACTATAATAAAGGACTATTTTGGAGGTCTTGAATATGAATAATGTAAAAGTTGAAATCAGAAGTGGAGCATATTTTGACTCAGTAACACTTATGCTGATTTCAAAAGAAATTAAAAAAATGGATGGTGTGGAAGAAGCACTAGTAGGAATGGGAACAGATCTTAACAAAGAACTAGCTACGAACCTTAATATTTCAAATGATCAAATTGCAAACTGTGGAGTTAATGATTTGTTTATATCAATTTTGGGAACGGTAGAAATCGAAGAAGTTTCCAAACTTGTGGATGAACTTTTAAACAAAAAGAAAACTTCTTCATCAGATGAATACAAGCCGGCAACTCTTGATTCAGCAATTTCAATTCAAAGTGATAGCAATTTAGCTATAATTTCAGTAGCAGGACGTTATGCTGCAGATGAAACTGAAAAATGTCTTAAAAACGGACTTAATGTAATGCTTTTCAGTGATAACGTTTCAGTCGAAGATGAAAAAAGATTAAAAGAGATGGCAAGAGAAAAGAATCTTTTAGTTATGGGACCTGACTGTGGAACTGCAATTATAAACAATGTACCACTTGCCTTTGCTAACAAGATTAGAAAAGGAAATATAGGGATAGTTGGAGCATCAGGCACAGGAATTCAAGAAGTTACAGTGCTTATTCATAAGCTAGGAGCAGGAGTTTCGCAGGTTATAGGAACTGGCGGAAGAGACCTTAAGGAAGCGATTGGCGGAATCACAATGCTACAAGGAATCGAAGCTCTAAAATATGATGAAGATACTAAGGTTATAGTACTTATATCAAAACCACCTGCAAAGAGTGTTATGGAAAAAGTACTTGAAGCGGCTAAGGATACAGGAAAACCTACAATAGTATGTTTTATAGGTGGCTTAGAAGATGAGATAAAAGGTGAAAATATAACTTTCTCAGCATCATTAGAAGATGCAGCTATAAAATCAGTAACAGTACTTAAAAATACAAAGGATGTAGCGCTTGAGAAAATAGAGGAAGCTACGAATAAAACTATAATAGATAAATATACAGCTAAATTAAAAGCAAATCAAAAATATGTGAGAGGCTTATTTACAGGCGGAACGCTTGCGTATGAAGTGATGAATTATTTAGAAGAACAAGGGTTTGAAGTTAATTCGAACATAGCTACTAAAAAGGAATTTGAACTTAAAAATCCTAATGTAAGTGTTGGAAATACTGTAATAGATTTTGGGGATGACCACTTTACAGCAGGAAGACCTCACCCTATGATAGACCCATCAACTAGAGCAGATAGATTAGAAAAAGAACTTAATGATCAAGATGTAGCAGTAGTTGCGATGGACTTTGTACTAGGATATGGTGCAAATGAAGACCCCGTAGGCGAAACTATTCCTTCCATTATAAAGGCAAGAGAAGTAGCAGAAGCTAAAGGAAATTCAGTGCTATTTGTAGCGTATATATGCGGCACAGAAGATGACCCTAATGATTACAGCGGTTCAATAAAGAGACTACAAGACATGGATGTAGTAGTGGTAGAGTCTAACTATAGAGCAGCACAGCTTTGTGGGAAAATATTAAATAGATAAGAGGGAATTGATATGGAAAAGAAATACAGTCTTTTAAACAAGAACCTTAAAATAATAAATATAGGTTTAGAAAGCTTCTACAAGGATTTAAAAAGCCAAAAGCAGGATGTTGTGCATTTAGATTGGAGACCAACTGCTGGAGGCAATAAAAAGCTAGCATCTATGCTAAGCAGATTAAAATAAAAGGAGAATGATATGATAGGAGAAAAAATATCACAGGCGAATCTCGAAGCAGAGCAAAGAATAATGAAAGCTCACCCATATGTAGTGGGAATTGGAACAGCAGGAAATGATATTCCAAATATGACAAAGAAGACTATTCTTCATGCGGGACCGCCAGTTAAATGGGAAAATATGAGTGGACCACTTAGAGGAGCAATCATAGGTGGACTTATATATGAAGGTCTTGCAAAAAATGAAGAAGAGGCAATTGTACTTGCAGCTTCAGGAGAAATAACTTTTGATTCATGCCATCACCACAGTGCAGTAGGGCCAATGGCAGGAGTAGTTACTTATTCAATGCCAGTTTGGATAGTAGAAAATAAAGCTTATGGAAACAAGGCATATTGTACCCTTAATGAAGGACTTGGAAAAGTACTTAGATTTGGAGCATACCAGCAAGAAGTTATAGATAGACTTAACTGGATGGAAAATACTTTAGCACCATTACTTAAAGCGGCACTTGAATTATGTGGAGAGATTGATTTAAAATCGATGATAGCTCAAGTACTTCAAATGGGAGATGATGGACATAATAGAAATAAGGCAGGTACATCGCTTTTAATAAGAGAAATCGCACCTTATATACCACTTACAGATTTTAGTGAAAAAGATAAGTCTGAAGTGCTTAGATTTATGAATAGCAATGACCACTTCTTCTTAAACCTTACGATGCCAGCGGCAAAATGTACGCTTGATCCACTTGAGGATATCAAGTACTGTACTATAGTATATACTATGGCAAGAAATGGTACAGAGTTTGGAATAAGAGTGTCAGGTTTAGGAAATAGATGGTTTACGGCACCGGCTGAAATCATAAACGGACTATACTTCCCAGGCTACTCAGAAAAAGATGCTAACCCAGATATTGGAGATAGTGTTATTACAGAAACTTGTGGTTTTGGTGGATTTGCAATGGCAACAGCTATTCCGATAGTTCAATTTGTAGGAGGAACTCCAGCAGATGCTATAAATTATACAAAACAGATGTATGAGATAACTCAAGCTGAAAATCAAACATATAAAATTCCAGTACTTGATTTTAGAGGAACACCAACAGGAATAGATATAAGAAAAGTTGTAGAAACCGGAATAAAACCGGTTATAAATACAGGTATAGCACATAAAGATCCAGGTGTAGGTCAAGTTGGAGCAGGAATAGTACATCCACCAATGAAATGCTTTGAAGATGCACTAGAAGCGTATATAGAGCATTTAGAAGCTATTGGAGAATTAGAATAATTAAATGAGGTTAAGAATAGTTCACTTTTAAATATAAAATTATAATATAAAATTCGGAGGTTATTATGAAAACTATTGCAGAATTATGGAATAATGTACAAATTTATGATTTAACACAAAATTTAAGCCACCTTACACCACCTTGGCCAACATATGAGCCACTTCAAATCAAATTCTTTAAAAGATTATCACCAAATGGAGCGAATGGTCAGTTAATTACTACATCAAACCACGTAGGAACACACTTAGATGGACCACTTCACTTTGATACAGCAGGAAGAGATATCGCATCTTTAGAGCTTGATAAATTATGTCATGAGGGAGTTGTAGTAGACCTTTCAGATATGGCTGAAGACTTTGGTATATATACTCCACAAGATATCATGGATAGAGTAGAGGTTAAAAAAGGAGATATACTTATAATCAACACTGGATACCACAAATATGGCTGGGATCAACCAGGTGCAGATGAGAGAAGATATATGCTTAGACATCCGGGGCCATCAATGGACTTTGTACAATGGGTAAAAGATATGGAAATCAGATGGATTGGAGTTGACTGCGGTTCTGCTGACCACCCAATGAATACAAAAATAAGAGATTGGGAGCCAATGGAAGCTGAGAAATGTGATAAATACATGAAGGAAAAATATGGAAAAGCGCTAAATGACATCTACCCATGGCCAGATGTATATCAAGCAATGCATTTACAAGTATTTATAAAACCATATGAAGTAATCCATGCAGAAAACTTAGGCGGACAAATAGATGAACTATCTAATAAACGTGTAGTAATCGGATGTTTCCCATGGAAATTCCAAGATGGAGAATCAAGTATCTGTAGAATAGTAGCATTTGACGTTAAATAATTTTAATATGCCCACTTAAGCATTTAAGTGGGCAGTGTATTATCTATGATAAAAACAGGAGGAAGCAATGAAACAATTTGTTGCATCATGTATTCAAATAGCAATTGAGCCTAACAATATAAAAAGCAATGTGGATAAAATGTGTACATGGATTGAAAAATCAAAAAAAGATTTCGATTCAGAACTAATACTTCTGCCAGAAACTATAAGTACAGGGTTTACCCCAAATATGCCAAATGAAGATTTTTATGATTTGTTAGTAAAAGCAGAGCCATATCATTTAAGTCCTATACAAAAAATAGCAAAGGATTTAAAAACACATATCGTATATCCAGTATATGAGCCAGGAGACAAGGATTCATGCGAGATACTTAATACATCATATCTAATTGATGATAATGGGGATATATTAGGTAAATATAGAAAAACCCATCCGTTCCCAACTGAGAGAAAAGAAGGTGGCGGCTGGACAACTCCAGGAAGAGATACTGTAGTAGTAGAGACTAAGCTTGGAAACATAGGTATGATAATATGCTATGATGGAGATTTTCCAGAGCTTAGCAGAGTATGTGCCTTAAAAGGGGCAGAGATTATAACAAGACCTTCAGCACTTCTTAGAAGTTATGATGTTTGGGAGCTTACAAATAAAGCTAGAGCATATGACAACCATGTGTATTTTATGGCAAGTAACTGTGTAGGGCCAGATGCTGCAAGTAACTATTATTTTGGACATAGTATGATAGTTAGCCCAATAGGACAAATCCAAGCCCTTGCAAGAGGCTCAGAGGAAATAATTGCAACAGAATTAAATCCAGACCCAATTAAGTATGTAAGCTATGGTACTAAGTCACCTATGATATTTGATCATCTTGAAGACAGAAATATTCACGCATATGAAGGGATAATGACGGAAGGAAAATCACGTTTTGAACCTTTTAAACGTATCCCTTATAGGAAGTAGGTTTTAATATGAGACATGCATTAGAAGGAATAAAAGTAATTGACCTTACAAGAGTACTTGCAGGACCATATGCAACTATGGTACTTGCAGATTTTGGAGCAGAAATAATAAAAATTGAAGTTCCAAAAACGGGGGATGACTCAAGAGCCTTTGGGCCATATGTAAATGGTGAAAGTGCTTATTTTATGAGTATCAATAGAAATAAAAAGAGTATAACTTTAAATCTTAAAACAGAAGAAGGTAAAGATATACTGAAGAAATTAGTAATGCAAGCAGATGTTCTAGTGGAGAATTTTAGACCGGGAACTATGGAGAAATTAGGCTTAGGATATGATGTTCTAAAAGAAATCAATCCCAAACTTATATATGCAGCTTCATCGGGTTATGGGCATACAGGACCATACAGCCAAAAGCCAGCATATGATGCAGTAGTACAAGCTATGGGTGGTATAATGAGTATAACGGGACAAGTAGGTGGGAAGCCTACAAGAGTAGGAACGTCCATAGGAGATATTGCGGCAGGATTATTTACTGCAATTGGGGTACTTACGGCTCTTAATTATAGACATGAGACAGGAATCGGTCAAAAGGTAGATGTAGCAATGCTTGACTGTCAAGTAGCAATGCTTGAAAATGCTATTGCAAGATATACATCTACAGGGGATCTTCCAAAACCAGGTGGAAATAAGCATCCATCTATAGTACCTTTTGAAAGCTTTGGAACTAATGATGGCGATATTATGGTAGCTGCAGGAAATGATAATTTATTCCAAAAGCTATGCGCTGCACTAAATTTAGAAGATGCGGCAAATGATGCTAGATTTGCAAGCAATCCACTTAGAAATGAAAATTATGAAGCGTTAAAACCTATGCTGGATAAAGCATTTGCTGAAAAGAGCCTTGACGAATGGCGAGCTATTCTTGATGAAGCAGGTGTTCCAAATAGTCCTATAAATACCATTGACCGAGTAGTAGAGCATCCACAAGTTATAGCAAGAGATATGGTACAGACTGTAAAACATAAGGTGGCAGGAGATGTTAAGATGCCAGGAGTAGCTATTAAACTTAGTGAAACTCCAGGGATGATAGAAACTGCAGCGCCGCTTCTAGGAGAACACAATGAAGAAATCCTAAAAGCATATTTAAATATGTCTGATGAAGATATAAACAGCCTTAAAGAAAAAGGCGTTATTTAACATTATTAATTACACTCCTAAAATACTGTATAATTGTAAAAGAAAAGGGGCTGTCGGTAAATAGGCGATAGCCTTACAGAATAAGAAGGATATCCTCTTAATATTTATTTAGGAGAATATCCTTCTTTTTTACGAAATGTAAAAAATGCAAAAAAAACGACAAAACAAGTTGCCGCTTTCTT
>JBGSPX010000029.1:0-26070 GCA_041738345.1 Proteocatella sp. | reverse complement strand
TCTAGAAATATGGTTACAATAGAGTAGGAGATATACCTGTTCCCATTCCGAACACAGAAGTCAAGCCCTACATCGCTGATGATACTTGGAGGGCAGCCTCCTGGGAAAGTAGGTCGTAGCCAATTAGAAAAAGCACTTGAGAATATCTCAGGTGCTTTTTTTTTTTAATAAAACCTATTGACAAATTTAATCAAGTTGATATAATATAAACAAATAGAATAAAAAATGCATTTTTCAGAAAAATCAAATTGATTAACTAGAGTTTGTCAACCTTTATCAAAAGGTTGGACAGACTCTTTTTTTTTTATCATTTTTTTGAAGATTATTTTGTACATAATTATTTTAGGAGGAATCAAAATGGCATTGATTTTAAAAGGGAAATTTTTGATAACACCTGAGGGAGTAAGTCAGGATTTTGGAATAAGAGTAGAAGGAAATCGAATTGTTCAAATCGAAAAAAATGAGCTACTTAAATGTGAGGATACTGATGAAGTTATAGACTGCACAGATAAAATCATAATGCCAGGCTTTGTAAATGGACACAATCACATGTATGGATTTTTATCACATGGAATAACTGCAGAAGCTATGGTCACTGAATTCTCGAGTTTTCTAGATGATTTTTGGTGGCCCTATGTCGAGGATCGTTTGAATCATGAGTTAGTAGAAGTTACAACTAGATGGGCATGCGTAGAAATGATTGAAAGTGGAGTGACTTCGTTTGTAGATATTTTAGAAGGCCCAAATTCTATCCCAGGAGCGCTTGAGGTGGAAAAGAGCGTAGTAGAAGCAGCAGGGCTTAGAGGAAAACTTTCGTTTGAAGCGTGTGAAAGAGTCAGTGAAGAAAACGGCTTGATGGGACTTAAGGAGAATATAGATTTTATAAAAAGTTGCAAAAAAGACGATTTAGTAAATGGAATAAACAGTATACACACACTATTTACCTGTTCTAAGGATTTTGTAAAAAAAGCAAAACAGTTTTCAGCATCTGAAAATACTATGACTCATATGCATTTGAGTGAAAGTGTATTTGAACCTAATTGCTGTATGGAAAAATATGGAAAATCACCTGTAGAGATATATGACGAATTAGGTTATCTAGATGAAAATGTGTTAGCCTCACAAGTGGTACAAGTTTCGGATAAAGAACTTGATATATTAGCAAAAAGAGGTGTAAAAACAGTTTCTATGCCGCTTTCAAATTGTGAGGTAGGAGGAGGGTTTGCACCGGTTACAAAAATGCTAGAGCGAAATATGACAGTAGGGCTTGGTACAGATGGATATATAAACAATTTTTTTGAAGTTATGAGAGCCGCATTTTTACTTCACAAGGCAAATCAGCAAAATCCACAGGTAATGCCTGCAGAAACTGTTTATAAGATGGCGACTTCAGAAGGTGCAAAGGCTATAGGGATAGCCGATACAGGAGAGCTAAAGGTAGGAAATTTAGCGGATATAATAACTCTAGATATTGATACACCGACACCGATAAATGCTCATAATATTTATGATCAAATCATATTATTTTCTAATCCACAAAATGTAAAGCATGTAATTTGTAATGGCAAGTGGCTAAAAAAAGATGGAGAAGTGCTTACGATTAACAGAGAAAGTGCAAAGGTAAAGTTAAGGGAGAAAACAGAAAACTTTTGGAATAAAAAGTAAGTATATAAGCAAAGTAAATAAGGAGGAATATTATGCCATTGATGGGAGAAAAACAATTTAATGTTATAAATCAGTCAAAACCTAGAAAAGACGGTTATGAAAAGGTTACAGGAAAGGCAAGATATGCAGCAGACCTTTATATGGAGGATATGCTGTATGCAGGAGTTTTGAGAAGTGAGTATTCAAGTGCAAGAGTTACCAGTATAAATACAGATAAAGCAAAAGCTATAGAAGGGGTAGAAGCAGTAGTTACTTTTGCAGATATGCCAAAAACTAAAAGCTGGGCTGGATATATGTATCTTACGGATAGAATAAGATATCAAGGGGACTGTGTAGCGATGGTAGCAGCTAGAAATAAAGATGCTTTAGAAGAAGCCCTTGAGGCAATTGAGGTCTGTTATGAGCAGCTTCCAGGAGTTTACACTATTGAGGAAGCCCTTGAAAAAGATGCGCCGCTAGTACATGAGGGGAAAAAGAGTAATATATTTGAAGAATCCACCTTCCATATAAGAAAGGGAGATATAAACAAAGGTTTTGAGCAAGCTGATGTAATAATTGAGCGTGAGTACAGAACGCAATTTGTAGAGCATTCATATATAGAACCAGAAGCAGTACTTGCCTACATTAATCCGAATGATGGGGTTATGACAGTACACGCTTCAGCCCAAAATCCATTTTTCACAAGAAGGTATATAGCGGATGTGTTAGGTGTAAGTGTAAATAAAGTGCGTCTTATTCAAGAGGTGCTTGGAGGAACTTTTGGTGGTAAGGAAGAGGGCGTAGGACTTATTACAGGAAGAGCGGCTTATCTTGCGCAGCTTACACAAAAACCAGTAAAGTTTGTGTTTTCTAGAGAAGAGTCATTTCTTGAAAGTGCTAAACGTCATCCATTTAGACTCAGATATAAGGTGGGCGCAACTAAAGATGGAAAAATCGTCGCATTCGAAGGCGAACAGGTCGATAATGCAGGGGCATATAACAATCAGACACAGTTTATGAACTGGAGAGCAAATGTACATTCTACAGGGCCATATGAGATAGAGCACGTAAGTACAGACACCTTTGGAGTATTTACAAACAATATTCATGGAGGCGCAATGAGAGGATATAGCTCACCATCACTTATATTTGGGCAAGAACAGCTTATAGATGAGCTTGCAGAGGAACTTGGAATTGATGAGATAGAGCTTAGAAAAAAGAACTGCCTAAAAGATAACTCTATAACTGCTACAGGGGTAAGTGTTACAAATGTTATTTTAGAGGAAATGTTAGATTATACAGTAGCGCAGACTGACTATATAAAAAAGCGTGAAGCTTACAAAAATCAAGGTGAAAAAAGCAAGAAAAAAGGAATTGGAATATCAATATGCTATAGAGGTTGTGGGCTTGGGGCTGAAGCACCTGATGCCTCAGGATGTATGATTATGATTGGAGAAGATGGAAGTATAATAATAAACTCAGGGCTTGCAGAAAATGGACAGGGACTAAAAACTGCATATTCACAGATTGCAGCAGAATCGCTTGGCGCAAGTTTTGAAGACATACAGTTTTATGGTACAGATACTCACTCTATTCCAGACTGTGGAATGACAGTAGCTTCAAGGGGTACGGTTATGGGGGCACAATCTGTTAGGAAAACAGGAGAACTTTTAAAACAGATAATGCTTAAAAATGCACTGGAGCTAAATGTATTTGAAGATGAAAGCCTCACTGTAGAAGATATAGATATGAAAGACAGTATAATATATGTCGTTAAGGAACCTGCAAAAACTAAAAGCTTAAAAGATGTTGCAAATAGCTGTTTATGGACAGGAAAACAGATGTCAGCCTTTACCTGGTTTACACCACAAGGTTTACACCAAGACCATCACACCGGACAGGGAACCGCATTTCCAACCTTCTCATATGCTTGCGTAGTCGCAGAGGTAGAAGTGGATATGAGAACAGGTTTTGTCGATGTACAAAAAGTAACGGCAAGCCATGATATAGGAACGGCAATAAATCCAGCCTTAATTAAAGGTCAGATATACGGTGGAATTGTAATGGGACAGGGCTATGCAGTAATGGAAGATGTAGCGCCATCAAAAGGAAGGGTAGCTAATAAAAACTTTGATTCATATATAATTCCAACCGCGGCAGATATACCACAGATGCAGATAAATATATTTGAGTCAGAAGATCCAAGTGGTACTTATGGTGCAAAGAGTATAGGAGAACCATCTACTGAAGCTGTAGGAGCAGCGATTGCAAATGCAGTATATAGTGCAACCAGAAGACGAATTAGAGAGAATCCTTGTGATTTAGAAAAAGTGTTACTTGGAAAAAAACTTAGATAGGAGGATGTTTATGAGATTTGATTACTATAGAGCAAAAAATACAGACGATGCCTGCAAACTGTTATCAGAATATCAAGGAAACATGAAATTGATTGCAGGGGGAACGGATTTGATGGTTCAGATAAAAGAAAAATCATCAAAAGTCAAAGCTATGGATGCAGTACTAGATATAAGCTTTTTACAGGAAGAACTCAGATATATAAATGAAGATGATACCCATGTATATATAGGTTCACTTGCAACTCATACAGATATAGAGGAGTCTGTTATTATCAAGAAATATATGCCATTTTTAAGTGAGGCCTGTGCTACGGTGGGTTCACCTCAAATAAGAAATATGGGAACTTTAGGGGGAAGCATATGTAATGCTTCTCCAGCAGCAGACCCACTTACACCACTTATTGCAGACGATGCACAGGTGCTTATAAAAGGCCTTTCGGGCAAAAGACTTGTAGATTTGACTGCATTTTATAAGGATAAGGGCGCGGTCGATTTAAAGCAAGATGAACTTGTAATCGGATTTGTTGTAAAGAAGAATCTTGAAAAAAGGCGTACAGAATTTATAAAATTAGGTAGACGAAAAGCGCTGGCGATATCAAGATTAAATGCCGCGATATCAGTTGTTTTAACGGAAGAGGGACTGCTTGAAGATGTGAGAATAGCGCCAGGGTGTATATTTGTAATTCCAGACAGAGTAAGACGTGCGGAGGAAGTTTTAAATGGAAAGCGACCTTCAAAGGAACTTTTTAAGCAAGCATCTCAGTTAGTATCAGATGAAATGATAGCAAGAACGGGAATCAGATGGTCAACAGAATATAAAAAACCTGCAATAGAAGGGCTTATAGAAGAAGCACTGCTTAAGGCATGTGAAATGGAGGACTAGACATGAAAATAAAATTTATACTAAATAAAAAGGAAGTAGAAGTTGATGTGGAGCCACATGAAAAATTTTTAGATGTGCTAAGAGATAAATTAAGACTCACAGGAACCAAAGAGGGCTGTTCTGTAGGAGAATGTGGAGCATGTACGATAATTGTAAATGGAGAAGCGGTAACTTCATGTCTTCTGATTGCAGGAAGTGTAGATGGAAAGGAAGTAACGACAATAGAGGGCGTAGGCGCAGATGGAAAATTAGACCCTGTACAGGAAGCTATTTTAGAAAATCATGCCCTTCAGTGTGGATTTTGTACTCCAGGATTTGTATTGAGCGCGAAAGCATTTTTGGATAAGCATGAAGATGCTTCAAAAGAAGAAATAAGAAGAGCCATTTCAGGAAACCTATGTAGATGTACAGGTTATGAGCAACTTACAGTTGCAATTTATGAAGCGGCGCAAAAACTTAAGTCAATTAATAAAGCAGATTTATAAAAAATATAAACACTTGGGAGGAACTAATATGTTTACAAAAGAAAAATTACAAGGTGCAGATATAAGTATAGAATTTTGTGGCTACAGACTTCAAAGCCCATACATATTATCTTCAGGGCCACTTACTTATGGTTCAGAAGGTATGATAAAGGGTCATCAGGCAGGCTGTGGAGCAGTAGTAACTAAAACGATAAGAAAAGCGGCGGCAATAAATCCCGTACATCACATGGGGCTTGTAAACAAGGATTCTATGATAAACTGTGAAAAATGGGCGGACTCGGATAAGGAGCAGTGGTACAAAAAAGAAATTCCAGAAGCGGTAGCAGCAGGAGCCATAGTAATAGGTAGTGTAGGGCATACGCTAGAAGAAGCTAAGGCTATAGTTAAGGATGTAGAAAAAGCTGGCGCACATATGATTGAGCTGGTTTCATATACCGAGGATACACTTATTCCTATGTTAGATTATACCAAAGCTAATGTAAAGATTCCTGTAATTTGTAAGCTTAGTGGAAATTGGCCAAATGTAATAGAAGTAGCTAAGAAATGTATAGAGCATGGAGCAGATGGGATTTGTGCAATAGATTCTATTGGCCCTACACTTAAAATTGATATAGAAAAAGCTAGACCAGAGATGATGAGTGATGATGGATATGGCTGGATGACGGGCGCGGCTATGAGACCGATAGCGATGAGAATAAATGCAGAAATTGCAAAGCAAAATCCAGAGCTTAAAAATCTATATGCTTCAGGTGGCGTAATGAATGCAGATAATGCGATAGAATATATGATGGCAGGTGCTATGGGAGCAGGAATATGTACAGTAGGCATATTAAATGGGGTAGAACATGTGGAGAAGATGTGCTATGATCTTTCTAAAAGACTTATGCAATTAGGGTATCAGTCTGTGGAGGCTGTTAACAGAGCGGCACTTAAAAATTTTCCCAAAAAAGAACATGTCTGTACGCTTGACTTTGAATTTACACCACTTAAAGAAGATGGTAGCAAACTATGCGTATCGTGTAAAAAATGTGAAACCGTATGCTGTTATGATGCTAGAGTTTTAGAGTTTCCAGATATGAAGCTAGACAAAAGCAAGTGTAGAAGTTGCGGAATTTGTCTAGATGTATGTCCAACTGGGGCACTAAAAGCAGTATGCGCCCCTCAAACGGAAGGGGATTTAATTCAAGCGCAAAAATCCATAGACTTTAATAATAGTTTTAGCTAAAGGAGATTAGGATGAGGTTATTTGATTTACACTGCGATTCAATTACAGAATACAAAAAATTAAATTCAAATTTTTTATGCAAGGATACTCAATTTTCGCTCAGAGAGTTCGATAAATTTGAAAAACTATGTCAGACTATGGCAATATTTATACCAGATGAGTATAGAGGCGAAGAAGCGTTTTGCTATTTTAAAGACCATATGGAGTATTTAAAAAAGATAGTAGCAGAGCAAAGCATAGCGGAAATAGCATATAATGCTAAAGACATAGAGCGTATAACCAATGATAAAAAAGCCGCACTTTTAATAGCGATAGAAGGTGGTGCGGCGCTTGCAGGAAAACTTGAAAATATAGACGAAATAAGCAATTTAGGTGTAAGGTTAATGACTCTTGTCTGGAATGGAGAAAATGAAATTGCCTCAGGTCATAGTAGTGCAAAAGGCTTTACTGAATTTGGAAAAGAAGCCGTAGCAAAACTAGAGCAAAAAAATATAATCATAGACGTATCCCATCTTAATGATATAGGCTTTGAACAGCTTTGCGGTTTTGCTAAGAAACCTTTTATAGCCACACATTCAAATCTTAGAGAAGTATGTGAGCACAAAAGAAATCTAAAAAGCGAGCAGTTTGAAGAAATAATAAGACGAAGAGGTCTTGTCGGAATAAATCTATATGAATTATTTTTGTCAGACGATGGGGTAGGAGACAAAGATAGTGTGTATAGGCATATATATAAAATGCTTGAACTAGGAGGAGAAGATGTGATAGCGTGTGGGAGTGATTTTGATGGGGCAGATATACATCAGAGCCTAAACACTCCTGTAAAATTTGCAAATATGGCAGACTATCTTCTAGAAAGAGGCATTGCAGAAACTGTAGTAAATAAACTATTCTATGATAATGCACTTAACTTTTTTAAAAAACTTAGCGTGATATTCACGCTAAGTTTTTTAAAATAAAGGAGTTTTTATGATAATAAGAAATGGAATGATAGTAAATGAAAAAAATATGTTTATTTCAGATATAAGAGTAGAAAATAGTATTATAACGCAAGTGGGTAAAAATCTTTCAAAACATCAAGCTGAAGAAGAGTTTGATGCTAAGGGTTATTATGTACTTCCGGGGGCAGTTGATGCACATACGCATTTTGATATGCCGCAACATGATATAAAGACTTCAGATGATTTTTACACAGGAACAAGAGCTGCGCTAAAGGGTGGAACTACTACTATTATAGACTTTGCAGAATCAGAGAACGTAGAGAATTTAGATGAGGGGCTTTTGGCATGGCATCAAAAAGCAAAAGGAAAGTCATATTGTGATTACAGCTTTCATATGACGGTATCTTGCTTTAACCAAGATATTGAAAAGCAGATAGAAAAACTTGTAAAAGAAGGGATTACTTCCTTTAAAGCATATACCGCATATAAGGATAGTATGGGGCTTTACGATTATGAGTTTTTAAAACTCATGGACTGCATTGCAAAAAATAGTGCAACTTTATGTGTGCACTGTGAAAATGATGAGATGATGAAGCATTTTGAAACCTTTAGAACCTTACCCAATTTTGACCTAAGAAATCATCCATTATCTAGAAATAATATAGTGGAAAAATCAGCTATATCTAGAATAATAGATATGGCAGAGTTTACGGGGGCGAAGGTTTATATAGTACATGTGAGCACGAAAGAAGGCGTATTTGAAATCAAAAATGCAAAAGCTAAACAGTTAAAAATATATGCAGAAACCTGCCCACACTATTTACTATTAGATGAAACAAAATACGAGCTTGAAAATTTTGAAAGTGCAAAATATATAATGTCACCTCCACTTAGAAGTAAAGCTGATATTAAAGTACTTTGGGATGCTCTAGCAGAAGATGATCTAGACACTATATCTACAGACCACTGCAGCTTTAATTTTCAAACGCAAAAACAGTTAGGGTTTTACGATTATCGTAAAGTGCCAAACGGCATTCCAGGAGTAGAGCATAGGCTTGAGCTAATGCTACATAACTTTAAATCGCACAATTTAGAATTTACAGATGTAGTAAAATTTTGCGCAACAAACCCAGCTAAAATATTTGGGCTTTATCCTCAAAAAGGAGCCTTGATTCCAGGCAGTGATGCAGATATTTTGCTAGTTAAAGCAGAAGTTTCAAAAATAAGTGAAAAAACACAACTTCAGGAAGTCGATTATACACCATTTGAAGCTATGGAGTTAAGTTTTAAAGTTAAGCATGTAATAAAATCAGGAAAATGGGCGGTAAAAGATGAAAAAATAGTATCAAGCAAACCGTGGGGATGCTTTTTGAAAAGGAATAGAGGATAGCTATTGAACAAATAGAAGTTATTTATTATAATGGAGATAAATTTGTTAAAAAATACGAAAAGGCGGACTATATGGGAAATACGAATTTAACTACCTATACATACATAAAACAAAAATTAATGCAGAAAATAAATGAGTCAGATTTTGAGGATAATAGGCTTCCTTCAGAAGTAAAGCTTGCGAAAGAACTTGAAATAAGCCTAGCTACGCTTAGAGAAGCCCTGATAATGCTTGCATTAGAAGGATATATCACCAAGCGACATGGCTCAGGAAATTTTGTACATCCAAGTGCATTTAATCCAAGGGACAGAATAGATTTAGGTATAACCTTTGAAGATTCGTTCAGACATCAGGGAAAAGAGCCAGGAATGGAGATTGTCAGCATAAAAGAAAGTCTAGCAGGCTCTTCCTATGCAGAGATGTTTATAATAGACGAGAGAGATATAATTGCTTCGTGTGAAGTGATTTATAAAGCAGATGATATGCCAAGCATATACACTATACAAAATATACCTAAAAAAATACTGAAAAGACCATTTGAACTTGGCTGTGGCAATGAGAATTTTTATAATTTTTTAAAAGAATTAAATGTGACGCATTCGCTAAACGAATATAAATCCGTGGCACTACCAGATAAGATAAGCAAGATATTTGAGTTACCTCATGGCACGCCTATTTTATACTGTAGTCAGATGTATTACAATATAAAGGACAAACCAGTGCTTCACAATGAGCACTATTTCCATCCAAATAGATTTGGAATAAAAGTGGTTCAAAACTGGGACGTCAGTGCTATTTAAGTGTATACTCATATGAAGTCTAAATAATTTAAAAAAGTTTTTAAAATCAAATGTACGCAAAATATAGAATTTTTAGAAAAGTTGTACGCAAAAAGGCTATAGAAACTATAAAAGTTATCTATAAGGCCTTTTTTTTACGTCTAAAAAGTCATAGGAAGACTGTGAAATCAATATTTTGAGGGGTTTGACAGCACATTGGGTTATGAGATATAGTACTTTTAAATAATAATGATAAAAAAAAGACAATGAAAACGATTGTACAAAAATACTTATGAAAATGATATTGAAAAAGGAGAAGGTTTATGGAGCTGCTTTTGAAAAATGCAATTATAGTTACGGTTAATAAGGAAAGAGAAATTATCTATGGAGGGTCAATGGTCGTAGATGGTGGGAGAATAGTAGATATAGGCGAAAATGAATACATAAGAAACAAATACAGCAGTTTTAAAAAAGAAGTAGATTGTGAAGGTAAGGCAATATTTCCAGGCTTTGTAAACACTCATAATCATCTATTCCAAACGCTTTTAAAAGGACTGGGAGATGATATGGTGCTAAGTGATTGGCTTGCAACTATGACTTTTCCAGCAGCTCAGTTTTTGGAGGCAGAAGACTGTTATTATGGGGCGATGCTAGGCTGTGTAGAGGGCATAAAGAGTGGGATGACAACGCAGGTGGATTATATGTATCCGCATGCACGCAAAGGGCTTAGTGATGGAGTAATAAAGGCATACAAAGATTTAAAGATAAGAGGGATATTTGGACGAGGCTGTATGGATAGTGCAGAGAATTTTGGGGTATGTCCTGCGATAATGCAAAACCCTAAAGATGTAGAGCGAGATTTAGTCAGAGTTTTTGACAAATATCACAATACCGAGAATGAAAGAATAAAAATTTGGACAGCACCCGCAGCCCTTTGGTCAAACTCAGAAGAAATGCTAAGGATGCTATGGGAAGTTACAAATAGCTATAAATCAGGAATGACAATCCATGTGTCAGAAACTCCATTTGATAGAATGGCGACAAGTCATCTTCATGGCTGCGAAGGGACAGATTGCTTAGATAAATACGGTATTCTAGGAGACAATGTATTAATGGTGCACTGCGTATGTTTGACCGAAAAAGATATAAGGCGTGCCAAACATTATGATTTGAAGGTGTCATACAATCCTGTAAGCAATATGTACCTATCATCAGGAGTGGCACCAATTCCACAACTTATAAATGCAGGGGTAACCTGTGGTCTTGGAGTAGATGGGGCGGCAAGCAATAATGGGCAGGATATGTTAGAGCTTATGAAAATCGCATCGCTTTTACAGAAAGTGCACACCCTAGACCCAACGGTAATAACCGCAGAAAAAATACTTGAAATGGCAACGATTGATGGGGCAAGAGCTGTAGGATTAGATAAGGAAATTGGATCACTTGAAATAGGTAAAAAAGCTGACTTTGTAATATTCAATCCATATTTAAACCCAAAGGCAATTCCAATGCACAATCCAGTATCTACCCTAGTATATTCATCTTCAATGCAAAATATAGAGAGTGTAGCGATAGACGGAGAATTTGTAATGGAAAATGGAAAATTAACCAATGTGGAAAGTGAGATAAAGCTGTACCAAAAAGTTCAAAGCGTAGCAGAGGATTTATGCAAGCGAGGAAATATAACAAATAGAATGGACGGACATAAGTGGAGAAGTATAGCGTTTTAAGAATGAAGGAGAAGGTTATGGACACACATACATCAGAATCAGTAGGAAGTAGAAAACCTATAAGAGAAGCCATTTTAAAAGTTACAGGAGAAAAAAGGTATGTAGGGGATATGCGAATTATGGGCATGCTCTATGCAAAAGTACTGTTTAGTCCTGTAGCACATGCCAAAATAAAGCATATAGACACTTCAAAAGCCGAAGCTTTACCAGGCGTGTATGCAGTAGCCACCTATAAGAATAGTCCAAATATAAAATACAATAGCGCTCTAAGGTTTATGGAACAAAATATTCCAAAAACTGAAAGCATATTTGATGATACGGTAAGATTTGTAGGAGATAAGGTGGCGGCAGTAGCCGCAGAAAGTCCAGAAATTGCAAAAAAAGCCCTTCAGCTAATAGAGGTAGAGTATGAAACGCTTCCATATACACTTGATATAGAAAGTGCAATCAAAGAAGATGCCTATCCGATTCATGAAGGTGGAAATATCGTAGGAAAGGCGCAGGTAAATGCAGGAGATGTACAAAAAGCTTTTGAAGCAAGTGATTATATATTTGAAGACAAATACACAATGCCTCCGATACATCACAGCGCCATAGAAAATCATGTAGCTATCGCGGATTGGAGCAGAGATAATAAGCTTACAGTATACAGTCCCTGCCAAAACACTTTTGGGTTTAGAATAATCTTAAGTGAAATATTTGAGCTTCCATATAACAAAGTACGAATGGTAAGCCCTGCAATTGGAGGAGCTTTCGGAGGGAAGCTTGAAATGACAGTAGAACCTATAGCCGCAATACTTTCAAAACTTTCAGGAAGACCTGTAAAGCTTGAGTACACGAGAAGGGAAAGTATTGTAAGTACTAGAGTAAGGCATGGCGCAATAAACTATATTAAGACAGGGTTTATGAAAGATGGGACTATAAATGCGTTGGAATTCAAGGTTTATACAAACACAGGAGCATATACCTCAAGTGCGTTAAATGTAACGGGGGCAATGTCTCACAAGGTATTTAAAGCATATAAAGTTGATAACATAAGCTTTACCGCATATCCAGTGTACACAAATACACCAGTAGCAGGTGCGATGAGAGGCTATGGTTCACCTCAGGCATATTTTGGATTAGAAAGACAGCTTAATAAAATTGCAAATTTTTTAGGCATGAATCAAGCACAAATATATGAAAAAAATATGGTAGACCCAGATAGCTTAGACCCTTGCTTCAAAAAACCACATGGAAATCCAAGACCTAAGGACTGTTTAAACAGAGTGCTTAAAGAGTCAAATTATAAAAAGCTATTAGAAGAACAGCTAGAGAGCAAAGTCAAACTTGAATCTGAAGCTTCCCGCTACAAAATAGGAATAGGTCTTGCATTAGGGGTTCATGGGAATAATTGTTTTGGAGCACATAGAGATGTCAGCACGTTGATGCTCAAGATGAATGAAGATGGGTCTTGCATATTATATACAGGCTCACATGATATGGGTAACGACAATGTGGGAATGCAGATGCAGATAATCTCAAAAGAACTTGGGATAAGTCTGGATAAAATAGATGCAGTAGCCGCAGATACGGATACCTGTTTATGGCATCTAGGCGATTATGCAAGTAGAGGGACTTATGTAGTAGGGGCGGCGGCGCTTGCACTATCAGAACTTATGAAGGCGGAACTATTAAAGGAAGCTTCAGAGGTTTTAGCGGTAGAAATAGACGACATAATACTTGAAGACGACCAAGCTATTTGTAAATCAAATCCAGATAAGCGTGTTAGCCTTAAGGAAGTGATGCTTCACTGTCAAAGAGATAGCTTAAGAGAGCTTTGTATCTCAAAAACCTATGCAGCGTTTAGAGGTGCGAGTTCATATGGAGTACATTTAGCTAAAGTGAGAGTAGATACTCATACCGGCGAAGTTAAGGTACTAGATTACTATGCAGCACACGATGTAGGATATGTAATAAATCCTCTCATGATAGAAGGCCAACTAGAAGGTGGAATCCATATGGGACTTGGATATGCGCTATGTGAAGAGATCGTGTATGACGAAAAAGGAAATACTTTGAGCAATAGTTTTAGAAAATATAAGCTAATAAATTCAAAAGAAATGCCAAATATAAAGGGATATTTTATAACAGAAGATGGTGGCGAACCAGGCGGGCCATATGGAGCCAAAAGTATGGGGGAATGTCCAGTAGTGCCAGTAGCCCCTGCGGTATTAAATGCAATAACTAATGCGATCGGAGTAGAAATAAACGACCTGCCAGCAACTCCAGATAGAGTTTTGGAGGCAATTAAGAAGGGAGGCAATTGAAATGGTAAAAATAATAGGTATTTGTGGAAGTCCTAGAAAAAAGTCATCATATAAGGCTCTAATGGAGGCACTTAGTTCGGCAGAAGCGCAAGGTGGGGTGGAAACAGAACTCATAGAGTTAAGAGGAAAAGATATGAGACCCTGCGTCCATTGTAACAAATGTCTAAGAGATGATGCGGATAGGTGTACAGTGTTTACAGATGATATGACCGCATTATATGACAAATTTTATGAAGCCGATGGGGTGATAATAATGTCCCCTGTTTACGATATGAATATTACACCGCAGTTAGCTACTTTTTTTAGTAGGTTTAGGTCCGCTTGGAAAATAAGTGCTAAGGACAAATATTTCTTTATGAAAAAAGTTGGAGCAGCGATGTCGGTAGGTGGAACGCGAAATGGAGGACAGGAATCGGTAATTAGCTGTATAACTAATTTTTATAACACACATGGAATGACGGTATGTAATGGTGGAGGTGAAATCTATAGCGGGGTATCCTGCTGGAGTCCAGGCGATGGCTCGACAGAAATGAATGATGAAGAAGGTATGAAAAATGCAGCAGTGCTTGGAGAAAAAGTAGCAGTTATGAGTAAAATTATGAAAAATGCACAAATTTAAAATTTACTTTAAGTGTTTCCGCCCAACATTCTAATCGGGCTCATTCATTTGGCGGCGATATCAATGAAAAGGAGCAAATATTATGAAGATGAAGTATGGAATAAACGATAAGGTTGCAATTGGAAGTGCAATACCTCTAGCATTACAACATGTATTTACTATATTTACAGGAACTATGACAGGCAGTATTTTGCTTGCTACAGGGTGTGGACTGGACATAAATGATACGGCACTTATAATTCAGTGTGGAATGCTAGTCTGTTGTATAGCAAGTCTTATTCAGTCACTTGGCATAAAAATAGGAAAATTTCAAATTGGTTCAAAACTGCCTATAATAACAGCGGGAAGTTATACCTTGATAACACCTATGGTAGTGTTTGCGCTAAATCCAGAAATAGGACTTGCAGGCTCTTTTGGCGCAGGATTTGCAGGAAGCCTAGTACTTTTTATACTTGGGCCTATAGCTATAAAATATCTTCATAGATATTTCACACCAGTAGTTACAGGAAGTGTGGTACTTGCGGTAGGAATGTGCCTTGTAACGACCGCTTTTGCAAGAATTGTAGAATATAATCCAAGTGGAGACCATGTATGGCAGTATTCTATAATAGCACTATTTTGTGCAGCGCTTACAATTTTAATAGATAATTATGCCAAAGGGTTTATACAGACTTTAGCAGTATTAATTTCACTAGTTGCAGGATATGTATTATGTATATTTTTAGGCATCGTAGATTTTAGCTCAGTGGCAACCGCATCATGGGTTGCAGTTCCAAGACCATTGAATTGGGGGATGAGTTTTGACTTAGGCGCAATACTTACGGTATGTGTGGTACATATTGCCACACTTATGGAAAATATAGGGGATACTACAAGTATAACTTGTAATGCAGAAGATAGAGTTCCAACTAGAGATGAGATGACTCAGACTATAAGGGGAGATGCTTTAGGGAGTATGTTAGCTTGTATATTTAATGGACTACCAGTATGTTCTGCGACTCAAAACGCAGGGGTAATAGCGATGTCTGGTTGCGCGAGCAGATATGTTACAGCGCTTGGCGCAGTGATGTTTGGCGGATTAGCGTTCTTTCCAAAATTGGCACAAATTCTAGCCCTTATACCAAACCCAGTTCTTGGCGGTGTACTTGTGGTAGCCTTTGGAATTATAATGTCAAGTGGAATAAGAGTAATAGGGATGGGGCAACTGAACAAGCGAAACTTTACAATAGTAGCCCTTGCAACTTCAATTGGTATGGGAGGATATTATTCTGCGGAGTATCTAGCATTTTTTCCAGAATTAGTATTAACTATTTTTACAGGTATATCAGGAACGGCGATAGTAGCTCTTGTTTTAAATATAATTCTTCCAAGAACTGAAGAAGACAGAGCCTTTGATAAAGAGTTTGAAGCGAGTACACAGTGCTGTCAAACTGATTTAGAAAATGAAGTTGTAGAGATGATATAAACATAATCAAACATTAAATATAGTTAGGGAGATTTTAAATGGAAAATAGACAATTAGAACAAATAAGGCTCAATATCAATGGCAGAGATATTCCGTTGATGGTAGAAAAACATTGGACACTACTATATGTATTAAGAGAAATTTTGGACTTGATAGGTGCAAAATGTGGTTGTAATACAGGCGATTGTGGGGCTTGCAAGGTTATAATCGATGGAGAGGCGGTCAATTCCTGTCTTATAAAGGCAACGGCAGCTGTAGGAAAAACCATTACCACTATAGAGGGCGTATCAAATGGGAGAAAGTTACATCCAATACAAGAAGCGTTTATAGAATGTGGCGCAGTGCAGTGTGGCTACTGCACACCTGGAATGATAATGTCTGCAAAAGCGCTACTAGATAAAAATTTAAATCCTACAGAAGATCAGATTAGAGAAGCTTTTGCAAATAATTTATGTAGATGCACAGGATATATAAAAATATTTGAAGCAGTGAATTTAGCTGCAAAAAATATCAGAGCAGAAAGGGATATTTAATGAGTAAAGAGGTGCCAGAACATAATATTGTCGGGAAGCGAATTCCTATAAGAGATGCATCTTTAAAGGCTTCAGGGAAATTGAGGTATGTGGGGGATATAAAACTCCCCCATATGCTTTATGCAAAAATACTTTTCAGCCCATTGCCACATGCAAAAATAAAAAGCATAGATACGAAGGATGCAGAAAACTTTCCTGGAGTACATGCAGTCGTATGTTATAAAGATGCTCCTAAAGAAAAGTATAATGGAAATGGTGAAGATAAGGATTTCTACAAGACGGAAAGAATATTTGATGATAGAGTGCGTTTTGTAGGAGATAAGGTAGCGGCAGTAGCAGCAGAAACGATTGAAATTGCAAAAAAAGCGATTAGTCTAATAAAGGTGGAATATGAGGAACTTCCATTTTATCTAGATCCAAAAGAAGCTATGCGCGAAGGCAGTTATCCAATACATGAAACGGGAAATTTAATAGAAGAAATAAATTTAGGGTGTAATGATGTTGAAACCGCTATTGAGAGCGCAGACTTTGTATTTGAAGATACATACTATATGCCTGCAGTACATCATAGTGCGATAGAAACACATGTATGCATAGCGGATTATGATTATGATGGCAAGCTTACTGTATATACACCGACACAGGATGTATTCGGGCAAAGAGAAAATCTGCATAGGATATTCAAGATTCCCATGAACAAGCTAAGAGTAGTAGCCCCAGCAATTGGTGGGGGTTTTGGAGGAAAAATCGATTTAATAACAGAGCCGATAGCGGCCTTACTTGCAATAAAGGCAAATAGACCTGTAAAGCTAGAGCTTACACGAAATGAAGATATATTTTTCTCAAGAACACGCCATGCGATGGAAGTTACAATTAAGACGGGTATAAATAAAGATGGAACTATAGTAGCGCAAGATGTAAGGAGCATAGTAAATGCAGGCGCGCATACAAGCTGTACTATGAGTGTGTGCTGGGCTATGGGAGGGAAGCTTTTTAAAATCTACAAGACCCCCAATTTAAGATTTGAAGCCCTTCCCATATATACAAATATGCCAATAGCAGGCGCGATGAGAGGCTTTGGTTCGCCACAGCTTTATTTTGCTCAGCAAGCTCAGCTTTCTCAAATTGCTAAAGCTTTGGAAATAGATATTACAGAGCTTCAGCTGAAAAATCTGGTAGACCCCTTTGATTATGATTTGGAAAGTAAGCTTACACATGGAAATGCAAGAGTTAAGGATTGTGTTATAAGAGGTAGAGTAGTTTTTGGATGGGAGAAAGCTTTACTTGAAAGAGAAAGTTTCAATACTAAAAATTCAAGATATAAAATCGGAGTAGGTATGGCGGCGGCTTCTCATGGAAATGGTATATATACGGTGATACCGGATAAAACTAGCTTGATACTAAAGCTTAATGAGGATGCCTCAGCAGTATTATTTACAGGGGTGAGTGATATGGGAAGTGGCACAATAACTGCGCAGATTCAAGTTATATCAGAGGTTTTGGGAATCCCTATTTCTAAGATAGGTTGTGTTAATACAGATACCGAGACTACGCTTTGGGATTTAGGGGCGTATTCAAGTCGAGGCGTATTTGTAGGATGTCAGGCGGCCAAAAAAGTTGCAGAAATGGTAAAACGGGAGCTAGAAAAAGAAGCTATGCAGCTACTTGGCGTAACATCATCTGAGTTTATATTTAGAGATTCAAAGCTAGTATTTAAAGCAGATAAAGAAATTGAAGTAGAGCTTGAGCAAATTATAAAGCATGCACATAGTGTAAACGAAAGAGATATATGCTGCAGTACAACCTTTGCTAATTGTTCAAACGCAATGTCCTATGGCGTGCATTTTGCAAAAGTTATGGTAGATACTAAACTTGGAGAAGTTAAGGTGATAGATTATACAGCGGTACATGATATTGGAAAAGCTATAAATCCTATGTCGGTGGAAGGTCAGATAGAGGGTGCGGTGCAGATGGGCATAGGCTATGCCCTCAAAGAGGAACTTTCCTATACAGAGGGCGGAAAGCTTAAAAATAATTCCTTTAGAAATTACAAAATGATAAATTCAGTAGAAATGCCAAAGCTCAAAATAGAACTTATAGAAGAGTTTGAAGAGAGTGGGCCATATGGAGCAAAGAGTATAGGTGAATGTGCGGTAGTGCCATCTGTAGGGGCGGTAGTAAACGCAGTTTCAGATGCATTAGGGAAAAGTATTCATAGAATACCAATAAAGATGCAAGAAAAAATATTTTAACCATAAAAAAATCTTAGATTATTTAAAAAACACTTTTTTATGAGTGTGGAATAATCTAAGATTTTAAATTTTAAATTTTGAATTTTAGCTGTCAAAAAACGTCATTATCCTACAGTCTCGTATTCTACAAATTTTTTCCAAGCTTCATTATAGCTTCAAGTACCCCGCCGCCAATACTTCTTGCCTTATCCGAAACGCTAAAGCAATGTTTTTGTTCTGCGCGAGGGTCTATATCACCAATTTTCATTCCAAGGTGGACATGAAGTCCATCTTTTAGCTGACCACGCAAGATACCATCAATCGTAGCTAGTACAGGGATAGTGCCGACATAAGCTATGATATCATCTTTTTTTACATAGTCCCCAACATGATTGACTTCCTTAAAAACACCTTCGGCAGGGGATTTGATAACACGTTCCATAGTGTAACCACCAATATTTCCAGGAACTCCTGTATTTGGAGCAGCAGAGCCATCATAGATACAGCTACCTAAATAATGTCCTCTTTGGGACTCAACCACACAGTGACAGTCTTTTTTAGCCGTAAATCCAGGACCAACCCCAATTGTTATAGGCGCATCGTCAATTTTCATTCCAAGGTTAACCTTAGCGAGAATAGCATCTACTATAATATCTGGATGACAATGATCTTTTATAGAGGCATCTTCATCTATTATTACCGCTATCTTCTGCTCCGATAAAGCTTTCTCACATTCAGCTAAATTTTTGCATAAGATAGCTTCTATCCCCTCTACAGTTGTTTTTCCAAAATATACCGCTTCAGAAAAAGCGACAGTACGTCTTATAGCGGTGGGATTTGGAATTTCAGTCATTATTATGGAAAAACCACTTTCGAAAAGGCGACAAGCGATTCCAGAAGCAAGGTCTCCACTTCCTTTTATAAGTACTTTATAGTTACGTTTGAGCATAGGAGTCTCCTTTATTTTAATAAATTTTTATTTGTATTAAACACTTATTTTTTCGGCATTAATATATGGGAAGTAAAGCGTGTCTTGTTTATACAGATGTTCTGCAATAACATCAAATATAATAAAGTTCAATACTTCGACAGCTTGAATTTCCTTCTTATCAAATTTCTTGATAAGAATTTCAGCATCATTCATAAGCTTTTCGTGTGATGCACTATGATAGGCTTTTTCAGGATAATTAATTTCTGATAATACTTCTTCTTCGTAAGCAAAATGGTCTTTTAAATCATCAATTAGACATACAATAGCTTCTTTTTGCTCATCGTATGATTTCAAGTAAAACATATTTGCAAATATTTTATTTGAAGCTTCAAATAGTCTTTTGTGCTGTGCATCTATTTTATAGTGTCCGCTTTCGAAATTAACAGACCATACAATTCTTAAGAAATTTTCTTCTTTTTTATCTATTATATCAAGATTTTTAATCACACGATTACGACCAGAATTTTTTGCTTTATAAAGGGATTCATCTGCTTTTTTAAGCATCATTTCTGGAGAAATATCGGAATATTTATTGAAGGTAGCCGTACCGATACTTACAGTAACTACAGGGGCTATTTTTGAAGAGAGATGTTCCATGCCAAGTAGTTCTACATTTTGACGGATTCTTTCGGCAACGATTTCTGCACCTGAGTCACTGGTGTCAGGTAGCAGTACTACAAATTCTTCGCCGCCATAACGTGCGGTTATATCGGTAGCTCTTTGTACACTATGCTTCAATACTGTAGCTACATTTTTAAGACATTCGTCACCTTGGATATGTCCATAGGTATCATTATACAATTTAAAGAAATCTACATCGAGCATTATTATGGAAAGCGGTTGTCCGGTTCTTTTCATTCGAAAATACTCTAAGATTATTTGGTCATCAAGATATCGTCTGTTTGAAAGTCCGGTCATACCATCAGTCAAGGATATTTTTTCTGCAGCTTCTTTCTCTTTTTGCAGCTGGGTGGCAAGGCTTGCGATTTCTGATTCAGCTCTTTTTCTTTCAGTTATATCTACAATACTTGTTCTAAAGCCTTTAAAAATATTTTTTTCATCAAAAAGGGGACGCCAGTATATCAGGAGCCATTTACAGCCTTCACTTTTGTGATGGATTCTAGTTTCAGCGTGTCCACCGATTTTGTTTTGTAAAGTAAGTTTAAATTTTTTGTCTAATTCAGAGATATCATTTGTAATTATTAGGTCTCCTAAGAAATTATCTATTAAATAGCTTTCTTCGACCGTAAAACCAGTCAAATTTTCTATTAAATCATTTGTCCAAATAAGTTTACCATTTTCATCAAACCATGCTTCCCAGCTAGCAGAGCTCATAGCAAGCGCTTTATATTTCTGCTCACTTTCTTGTAGTAGACACTGAGCTTCTTTAAGCGGGGTTACATCTCTAATCATAGACAGAATATGGTCTTTTTTGTCAAGATTTAAAATGCTTACAGAGAGACTACCAATAAATGTAGAGCCATCTTTTTTTCTAAATACGCCTTCGTAATAGGATAATTTTTTATTAGTTTTAATATCTTCCATAAATTTATCTCTAAAAGAGTTGTCTTTCCATATATTAAGTTCCAGTGTAGTTCTACCTAGAACTTCCTCTTTTTTATAACCCAGCTCAGTCAAAAATGCAGTATTTGTAAGCACTATTTTTTCGGTTCCAAATTCTGTAACTATTATAAATTCAGGACTGGTTTCAAATATTGTCAAAAATTTAAGATGTTCTTTTTCGGTAGTATACACAAGGTTTTGATTAATCAAAAGTATAACGCCAAGTGTACCAAGTGTAGATAACATAAGCACTGAAATATAACTTAGCGCCAATAGAAGGTTATATAAATTAGGGTGTTTATGTAAAAATAATGATACAAAGAGCGCCCTAAAAATCCAAAATAATGCATTTAATGTAAAGGTAGCTATCAAAAAAGATGCACTTCGAGTAGTAGCTTCATTTTTATTTTGGTAGATACGTCTTGCGGAAAGTGCAGAAAATAAAAATAAAACTATTGAAGAACTCAGCATTCGTAAAACGGTATTTGATAAAAATATAGAAAAGTAAATCATAAGTGTGAAGCCGCTGCCTAATATTACTCTTAATTTATCTAATTTAAATCTGGGGTTTAAATAGGTTTCGACGGCAATATAATAACAGCCTTGGCCTAGGATTACTAAGGAATTAAGAGCGATTAGAGCATAATTTTCCAATTTTGGAATCTCTCGAGTAAATCCAGCAAGAATACCGAGGACTATCATTCCATTTCCTAGAAGCCACCAAGACATGAAAGTTTCTCGTTTATATATTTTTACATGATAAATAAGGGCTATGAATTGAAAAACAATAGCGATACTTATTCCTATAAGTAAATTATATACGTCTAAAACCATTTAACTACCCCCGATAAAATGATTAATTTATAATATCAAAAAATATATCTAGATTGCCGCCACACCACATTCCAAGGCTTGCAGCTTGTTCATTATTCAAAATGTAGTGCTTTTTAAATGCGATAGGATTTTCTTTAAGTAAGTTGACAGCCTCTTGTATAGCTGAAAATTCAATTAGTCCTCCACCTACAGTGTCTATTGTAGAGCCATCTTTTTTTATTAGCATTTGGCTACCTATACCTCTTGGAGAAGAGCCCGTTTTTGAAACTATTTTAGCAAGTACCATAGTCTCACTTTCTTTTTCAATAGCTTCTTTTATTATTTCACTAAAATAAGACCTTGGGGTTTGATTTAACGTCTGAATTATTTCAGCCATAATACTGATGGCAATCTCTTCAGGCGTTTGTCCCCCAATTGGAAGTCCAATTGGAGTTTTTATATTAGCAAAAGCTTCCTCGGAAAAGCCTTTAGAAAGCATGAGATTTTTGGTCTTAGCAATTTTTCGTTTGCTACCTATCATTCCCGCATAACAAAATTCTAGTTTCATTACATTTTCAAGACACTCCGCATCACATATATGCCCTCTTGTAGCAATCACGAAACATGAGCTTTTGCTAAAATTGTTTTTTGAAAATATATTTTCAAAAGAATCTACAATTATAGCCTTAGCATTAGGAAATTTTTCGTAACTTCCAAATTCAGCTCTATCTTCTAAAATTGTAAGCTCAAACCCCATGAAATCGGAAAGCTTAGAAAGGGCAAGACTTACATGTCCACCACCACATACTACAAGCTGAACCTTGGGGTTTAGGCTCTCAACGAAGATTCCTAAATCATCAAGATAAGGCGCATTCTCAAATTCTATTTTAGGGATAACTTCATTCCAAAAATTTTCAAGCTTGGCATCATACTCAATCATATTGAAGGTACTTGTTTTACTAAACTCATTTGTGCAATCTTTGTCAAAGGATAGAAATAATTTACTTCCTATATGCTCGCCTTCCACAATAGACAATATGTATGATTCATCTGCGATTGAATCCTTAGCGCTTAAAGCAGAAACTGTATTTTTATAAAAATTTGTATTCATTTTAGAATCCTTTCGTAATAAATATTTTTTTAAATTTTAAAATTTGCATACTGGGACTTATCGGAAAAAGAAACTAGCTTAAACGGTCTATTTCCTACATTTTTATGATATCCAAGAGGACTATTTACTAACAAATTGATATCCTCCATAGTTATTATATGGCTTGGTAAAACGGTATATCCGTACTGCGCAGATAAAAATTCACATGCGAGTTCAAATCTATGACATACAGAAGCAATTGGGCTTCCAATACACCAAAGTCCAACTACCGCAATTACCATTTCAGTATCATCTGGAATTACGGGTTCATTTTCCCCTGGAAATTTAAGCGGCATGTGTTTAGAACCATCCGCCTCAATCAATATGTAATCCGCTACAGTTAAATTAAGAAGTTCAGATGCCGTAATATCAAAATCTAAGAAAGAGGATAATTTATAGTCTTTAGGCAATAAACTTTTAGTGTACAGACTTCCAAGTACACAAATATTATTTTTTTTAAGCTTTAAATTCAGTTCAGAAAAAATTGCAGTTTTGTCAATATTCCCTAAAGCATCTTTTAGAGGAATAAATACAACAGGATATTTTTCTGGTACAAAAATTTTTGTGCTAGTAGTCACAATTACTTTCTTTTCAAGCGTAGATAGTTTTTCGGCAAGAGCGTACATGAATGTAGTTTTTCCACCACTTCCGACAATTGAAATTATTTTGTTTGGTAAAATTTCATCAATCATAGTATAAAGTCTCCTTACTTGTTGATTTTACCATATTTGACAGTAAAATAATACTGATGTATACTCAATTTATCTAAAAATTTATAATAAACTAAAAAAAATTCTATAACATGATATTGGAGGAAGACATGTATAAAGTTAAGGCTGAAGACAGCGTTGGAAAAATATTGACACATGATGTTACAAAAATAGTAGCAGAAGGAGGGGTTTTAGAAAAGTATCCAGTATTTAAAAAAAATCATATAATAAGAGAAGATGACGTGGAAGTGTTACTTTCAATAGGTAAGGAATACATATATGCAGGGGACGTAGAGGCAGGGATGGTTCACGAAAATGATGCTGCAATAGCCATGGGTAAAATGTGTGAAAATGAGTATTTAAAACATACAGATGTATCTGAGGGGAGAGTTGACATAATTGCACAAATACCAGGCCTTCTAAAAGTAAACCTAGACAAGCTTTATGAAATAAATACTGTTGAAAATTTTATAATATCGACCATACATAAGAATTCAGCAGTAGTTGAAGGACAAAAAGTAGCGGGGATGAAAATAATTCCACTCATGATAGAAGAAGATAAAATGGAGTATGTAAAAAACATCCAAAAAGATGTGCCTCTTTTGACACTTAAGCCATATGTTAAGTCAAAGATAGGATTAGTTATAACTGGTTCTGAGATATATCATGGAAGAAGAAAAGATGCTTTCACTCCAATCATAAAATCTAAACTAGAGACGTATCAAGCAGAACTTGTTGGGACAAGGATAGCGTATGATGATGAAAATTTAATTGCGGAATATATAGAAAAATTTATAGAAGAAGGTGCAGACATAGTATTTTGTACAGGCGGGATGAGCGTGGATCCAGATGACAAAACTCCAATAGCAATAAGAATGGCAGCTACAGAAGTTATAAGTCATGGAGCACCAGTTGTACCAGGGGCAATGTGGATGCTCGCATATAAAGGAAGTATTCCAATAATGGGAGTGCCAGGGGGTGCATTATTTAATAAATGTACGCCTGTAGACATAATACTGCCTAGACTACTTGCAGATGACAAAGTAACTAGAAGAGAAATCGTTGAGATGTCACACGGTGGATACTGCTTAAAATGTAAAGTGTGTCATTTTCCACAATGTAGTTTTGGAAAATAGCTATATGATTGATAAATAATAAAAATTGAAGTTTTCATAGTTAAATATTTTATAATTAAAAGTTTCCGGTAAATTTTTTGCTGGAAACTTTTGAAAAGTTCGACTGCACGATTGTGACTTTATTCATGTGATTGGAAAGAAATATTCAACTTACTTCAAGAAAGGAATGTAATGATTATATCAGGTGTAATATTAGCAGCGGGGTTTTCAAGTAGAATGGAAGGGAAAAATAAACTTACTCTAGAGCTTGAGGGTAAAAAAATTATAGAACATGTCATTGTGACGGCACAAGAATCAAATCTAGATGAACTTGTAATCGTATATAAAGATGATGAGATAAAACATATCGCAACACAATATAACTTAAGAGCAATATATAATGAGAATTCGGCAAATGGTATGTCAACATCATTAAAAATAGGAGTGAATTCACTTTCGAAAAATTCTAAAGCTTGTCTTTTCTTATTAGGAGATATGCCATTTGTTAGAAGTAAGACTATAAATATACTAGTGAAAGAAGCTTCAAAACTTACGAAGGATTATTTAGAAGAAAGCATAATTGTGCCTTTCTACAATGGAGAAAGAGGGAATCCAGTAATGTTTGGAAAAAGATATTATGAAGAAATTCTTCAAAATACAGGTGATTTAGGAGCAAGGGAAATAATGAAAAAGAACCCTCAAGCCATTGTTAAAGTAGATATAAGCGATAATTATGAAAATATAGATATAGATACCCCTGAAAAATACAAATCAATCTTAAAAAAGCAGCACTCAGAAAAAGAAATAAAATAAATAAAAAAAGTGTTGACTTTTATAGGACATCCTAGTATACTAATAAAAGTCGCCGGGAGACACCGGGACACAAAACAAAAGAACAAAACGCTCAGCACGGACATCAAAAATTAATCAAAAATAAAAAATAAAAAAGTGTTGACAAAATAAACAAAAAGAGATATACTAATAAAGTTGCCAAACGAGGCAGCTAAACAAAATATGAACCTTGAAAACTAAACAGTAGAATATACAACCAATTTACAGATGAGAAATCATCAAAAAAGTAATAACCGTAATTTCAAGCAATTGAGATAACAAAAAGATATGTCGGATGTTTAATCC
>JBGSPX010000022.1:0-17102 GCA_041738345.1 Proteocatella sp. | reverse complement strand
TTGCATGTGTTAAGCACGCCGCCAGCGTTCATCCTGAGCCAGGATCAAACTCTTAAATTTAATGTTTGTCTGGTTCGGATTAAACATCCGACATATCTTTTTGTTATCTCAATTGCTTGAAATTACGGTTATTACTTTTTTTAGATGATTTCTCATCTGTAAATGGTTGTATATTCTACTGTTTAGTTTTCAAGGTTCATATTTTGTTTAGCTGCCTCATTTGGCAACTTTATTAGTATATCTCTTTTTGTTTATTTTGTCAACACTTTTTATTTTTTTATTTTTGCTTAATTTTTCATGTCCGTGTTGAGCATTTTGTTTTTTAATTTGTTGTTGTGTCTCGGTGTCTACCGGCGACTTTTATTAGTATACTCGGATACCCTTTTAAAGTCAACACTTTTTTCAAATAAAAAAACTCAAGCATCATTGGCATATTTATAGAACCATTGATATCACTTGAGTTTAAGTTGTATTAAATTATATATATTTTTTTATTTTTTGCATTTTTTTATTTTTTATCTACAATTTCTTGAGCCATTTTTGTAAGTTCGGCTTGATTTAAGTTTGTATCCATTCCTAAAAGACAGTATCCGATTCCGTCTTGCTGCCAAGTTACGCTTTGAACTTTTACTAATTCAATCTCATCTGAGCCATAACTAAATACATATTTGCCACTTGCCTCATCTTTTTTATCCTGCTCTGTCAATTCATAATCTCCAGGAACAGATTTATTTTCATATGAACCATAATATAGTGATACTCCATTATAGTCGGTTGGAGTTCCTACCTGTGTATACCACTCACTATCTACTACTTGCTCCATACTAAGGCTTATTGCATCTCCTGATTTTTCATATTCTATATCTAAAGATTTGAATTTCCCCATAGAATTACCATCATTATCTACCATATTGCCTTTTACTATACTCCCGCCGCTAAATGCATACCCATTTTCAAAAGCTTCTACTAGTTTTGGCGAAAATCCAAATTCTTTAGTAACTTCCTCCTGCGTTGGCATTTTCTTATAATCAGGTATACTGCTACTACTTGATACAATAGATCCAATTTTTCCTGATGCAAATGCTGTTAATCCTAGTGCCATTACTATAGCGGTTACAAATATCATACTTCTTTTTATAGATTTTTTCTTCATTATTGCCATTTTTTCATTCTCCTTTTCCGGTAAAGTGTTCAATGTAGTTATTACTCTATTTTTGAAACTCTGTGGAGCTTCCGGAAAGGCTTTGTTCCAATTGACATTACGCATATACTACCTCCAAATCCTCTAGATCCTGTTTGAGCATTAGTCTTCCCTTGGATAATCTGCTTTTAACTGTACCTGATGGAATTTTGAGTGCTTGACTTATTTCTTTTATAGAATACCCTTCTATATAATGCAGTACTATAGTTATTCGCAGTTTTACAGGCAATTTTGCAATTGCAATATAAAGCTCACTATAATTCTCTGCTTCTTCTGCTGGGGCATTCTCAAAATATTCTTCATATGGCAGGGAATTTATTCTTTTCTTCTGGATTTTATAACACTCATTTATGAGTATTCTAACTATCCACGTTTTAAAATATTCTGCTTGCCTCAATGAATCCAATTTTTCATAAGCTCTCAAAATCGCCTCCTGTACTGCATCTTCACAGTCTGTATCCAAGCCAAGTATTGACTTTGCCACATTATAGAGCGTACTTTGTGCTTCTATTATATTTTGTGTAAATGTCGCCTTATCCACTATAACTCTCACCTTTCTTTGAAGAATAGTAACGTTACTTTCATTCTTACACTAATTAGATATGATTTATCTAGAAAAGGTTCACTAAAGTTTTAAAAAAGATTCACTAAAGTTTTTGAAGATATCTTCTTTTATATTTAAGTTCTGCGTAATCTGATATTTTGCTATAGATTTGAAGATTGAATATACTACCAGTTACTCCAATTATTGGTAGTCCCTGTATGAATTTGCAGACAAGCATATAATTTGAGAGTGCCGCTGCGGTATTTTTTATTTCTGCTTCTAAAAGTGTTTCTGGATTACTGCAATTTTTCAAAAAAGCTTCCCAATTGTTGAGCTCTAAGTTTTTGATTTGTTTGTCAAAATCCTCAGCAGTTGAGGCTTGTATGAGTTTTAGGATGTAGAGTCTCTCCTCTGGTTTATTGTAGTCAAAACCATAGCTAAGTGCAATTTCATATATACCCTTTAGTAATACTGATATAAATACAGGGATATCTGGAATCCCTATCCCCAATATTCCAAGTCCTGCACCCTCTACAAAGGCTACACTTTTCCCTATTATGCTTCGCTTTCCAGCCATTTTATCCATGTGCTTTAAATGTCTTGCTTTTGAAAATAAACTCTTATCATTTTTGAATGCAAAGCTTCTCATCTCATGTTCAAACGCGATATTGTCTCTTGGCGTTACTTTTTCAATAAAGCCTGTGCCCTTTTCAAATACTAGTTTGAAGGCTTTTTCAAAGGCTTTTTCCAGAGTTTCTCTCAAACCGTCTGGTATTTTTTGCTCAAGTTCATACAAAACAGGGTCTAATTTTTGTTTTATTAGACCCGGAGTTTTGTTCAAAAGTTTCAATTCTTTTTTATCCAGCTTTAGTAGCTGACTTTTGATAGTTTTATTCATTTTTTATATCCCCATAAGCAGGTTTTTTGCCAGCATAGTAGTAGTTACACTCCCTACACCTCTTGGTACTGGTGTTATTGACCCCGCCACTTCTTTTACAGATTCAAAATCGATATCCCCACAAAGCTTGCCATTTTCATCGATATTTATACCTACATCTATTACTACTGCGCCTTGTTTTACATAGCTTTGATCAATCATTTTAGCTCTTCCCATAGCCGATATAAGTATATCTGCATTTTTAGCTACCTGCTTTATATCTTTGGTTTTTGAATGACATATTGTAACGGTAGCATTTTCATTTAACATCAGTAGAGCTACTGGCTTTCCAATTACTGTAGAGCGTCCTAATATAACTACATTTTTGCCTTCAAGTGCTATATTGTAATGCTTCAAAATTTCTATTACTGCCTGAGATGTGCAGGGCTTTTTAGCCTGACTTTTCGCCTCAAATATGCCTGCTAACGTTGCTAAATTCATACAGTCGACATCTTTAGATGGTAGCACCATATTTATAAGCTTCGACTCGTCCAAATGTTTTGGGAGAGGTCTAAAAAGAAGTATTCCATGAACACTTTCATCTTGATTCTTATTAGTGATTATATCCTCTAACATTCCTTGGGTGCAATCCTCTGCAAGAAGTGTATGGTCAATATCTATACCAATGGTTTCCATCTTCTTAGTCGCCCCAGTTTCATAGGCTATATCGTCTGGTCTTTCGCCTACTCTTATTATTGCTAGCTTAGGGTTTATATTTTTAGATTTTAAAGTCTGAACCTTATGTTCAAGCTCAATTTGCAGTGCATCTGCCACTGGTTTTCCTAGTAAAAGCTCCATCTTACACCTCGCTGTCTTTATTTATCTTGTCTAGCTTTTTTATTCTGCGTTCTAGTTCTGGTCTTTCTATCCAAATCTCTTTTCCACAGGTTTCGCATTTCATTCTTATATCCATACCCACTCTCGTAAGCTCAAAGGTATTTCCTCCACAGGGATGGTTTTTTCTTGTAGTTACCTTGTCACCCACTTCAAGTTTCATAGGTTTATACATATAATTCTCCTTTATTTTCCTTCGTATACCATTTCTAAAGTATTATCGCCTACTGAAAATATTCCAAGTATTTTTAGTTCATCTTTTTCCACAATTTCCACAAGCTGCTCTAGGTTTACTTCTTCCATAAGCTTTATACTCATACCACAGCTATTGCTTATAGCTCTAGGCGTTGGAATTGTAAGCGCCTTTATATTTTTTTCTTTGATTTTCATTTCCATCATCATCGCATGATGAGTTGATTTAAAACTTATCAGATACATGACTTTCTCTTTTCTTATTAAAATTTTTAATTGCTTTTAGCTGTCTCTATTTTAGTTTCATATACTTTTTGTAGCATATCTGGAATCGGAAGAAAATATGGACATTTCGACAGACATGCGCCACATCTTACACATGCAAATTTACCATCTTTTTCTATGTTTGAAGAAACATATCTACCATATCCCCACTCTGCAAGCCCGTAACGGTTCATATATCTACCTGCTAAAAATGCAAGCGGGATATCTATCCCCTGAGGACAGGGCTTACAGTAACCACATCTTCTACAAAAATTTCCTGAAAGGTCTTTTCTTATATTCTCAACTTCTTCTTGTTCTTCTGTTGTAAATACATAGTTTTCGCTCGAAAGTACCTCCTGCGCCGCCTTTACGTTCTGCTCTAGCTCGCAAATATCAGCCATTCCTGGAATTACAACATCTAAAAAGTCTTGGTTTACCACATACTTTATCGCAAGTTCTGGATTTTCAATAGCGCCACCTGCAAGCGGCTTCATAACTATGGTTCCCATACCTTTTTGATGTGCTTTTTTCAGAAGTTCCTCGCCCTGTGATTCCACTATATTGAATGGAAACTGGATGCTCGCAAAATAATCAGTACCCATATCTACTATCTTTTCAAGACTCTCAAGAGTATGCGTAGTTATTCCTATGTGTCTTACCTTGCCTTCACGCTGAGCTTCCTTAAGCGCTCTATATGCTCCAGCTTCTCCCATAAATTTCTCAAACTCTGCGATTTGTACATTATGAATTTGGTATAGATCTACATATGGTCTTTGGAGCTCAGTAAGACTTTTTTCAATATCAGCCTTCATACCTTCATAGTCTCTTGCCATTGATTTTGTAGCAATATAAAAGGAGTCTTCTTTGCCCTTTATAGCTTCGCCTATAAAGGTTTCACTCACTCCATAGGCTCTTGCGGTATCCAAAAAATTTATTCCTAAGATTTCTACTTTTTCTATAAGCTTATTTGCCGCTTCTTGGTCTATCCTTTGAATTGGAATCCCGCCAAAGCCCAATCGCTTTAGCTTCATTCCCGTTTTTCCAAACTCTCTCACTTAGACTCTCCTTTATAATATTATTCTATTTGTCGTATTATTAAGTGACTCTACCACATCATACATATTTCCAATTACGCCTACCTTTAACTGGTCTGCTAAATCATAGTAGTTAAGACAAGTTCCACAGCTATACACTTTCGTTCCTGCTTCTTCAAGTTTTTTTAGATGCGCTACAGTTTCTTCATTTACTGTAGAAAGTTTTATAGCAGAATTAAGTAGCACTACTTTTTCAGGATATGGCTTAGTTTCTGTAATTGTATAAAGGAAGCCCTTCATAAGCACCTTTCCTAATTCATCATTTCCATCCCCTAAGTATTCATTTTTTATCATAAGTACTGCATTTGATAGGTCGCCGTTTACTACTACAGGAATGTCACATACTGCCGTAAACTCTTCAGTAGCTACACTTTCTGCGCCATCTCTTTTTATGTTTATTACGATTTCACCTTCATTTTCAATTATTTCATACTTGTAGCCTTTGCTGTCTGCAAGACGCTTTAAATTTTCTCTTGCTGTGCTATTGTCTACAATCACTTCAAATTCTTTAAGTTTTTCATCTTTAAACGCTTTTTGAGTTTCTAATACTGGTTTTGGGCATGCCATCCCTTTTAAGTCTAGTTTGATTTTCATAGCAATTCTCCTTTAGAAAATAAGATTTATATAGTTTAATATTGCACTTCCTGCCTGCCATTTATAAAAGCCTTCTGGATTTATCACATTCATAATCGATGATATTATAAGCATTGCAATTATTCCATATATTGAAGCCTTTACAAAACCAAATGTAGCTCCTAGAAGCCTCCCATCTGATTCACTTTTCCAAAAACTACCTACTATAAGCATTCTTGTAACTAAAGAAATAATTATTAAAAGTAAAGCAAATACAAGAAGTCTGTCCATTTTTATATTATTGATATTACTTAGTAATAACTCTGGTAAAAAACCCTCTTTTGTACTCAAAGTTTTCTGCATAAATTCTACCGTTTTGAAGTTTATATTATTTGCTAATTTTATATAAGGCTCAAAGGTAAACAGCTTAGGTACAAAAAATTTGTATATGAATGCCGATGAGCCAAAAACTATAACCCATTTTACAGTATCATAAAGCATCCTTTTAAAGCCTACTTTAAATCCTCTATATAACTGACTTAAGGCATAAAGCCCAAATACGATATCTAAACTGTTCAATACTTTTCTCCAATTCCATTAATCTATTTTGTTTACAAGCTTTACTTCACCTTTCATGACTATAGCGATGTAGTTTCCTACATTCATAACCTTCTCTATTGGTTTAGTGAAGTTCATCTGTGCATTAAGTGTCTTTATAAATTCTCTGCTGTAAAATACAGTTTCTGAATTTAACCACGTTATATCATCAAACTCTGATTGATAATATTTTTCATCTATTATATTTCCATCAAGGTCAAGTATCGTTAGCTTGTTTCGCTTATCGAGTACATAGATCTGGTCTTGATGAAGCTTCACAGACTTATAAGGTATACTACTACTTATTCTAAATAGTTCCTCTTGTGTATTTCGCTTTAGCATGATTATATTGTTTACATCAAAAAGTAGCACTCTATCTGTAAAATCTAGCTGGTCTATAACTATAGCATCCAAGATTTCCCCTGAGTATATTAGCCTTCCTTCTGCAGAATAATAGTATATGTTATTTGTCAGTTTAGGTTCCATTCTATATATTCCGTGAACACTGAGTTGGTTGTGCTCATTGATTTCTATGTGAGTTATGCTGACTTTCGGATAATTTAAATCCTCTATAAGTTTCCCCTTTGCATCCAAAAATACGACTCCCTCTATGCCTACATCAGTCTTATAGTATACTGCTACTGCTCCGTTTTTGCCTGCTATTACTTTTGTAGGTATATTACTTAGCTGTACGATATTTTTAAATTCACCTTTGGCTGAAATAAAATAAAGTTCTTTTGTAACTTTATCTAGCAAATATATATTTTTATCCGAAACCGAAATGGTCCAGCTATCTATTGCCAAATTTATATTAAAAAGTTCTTCTCCAGAAGGCTCTATAAGTTTTAAATTTGAAGAATCATATATAAGAAGGTTTTGACCAAAATCAAGTACTTCCATTCCTTGAGAGTAATTGTATTTTATTGTGTATTCTTCCTTCGGTTTTTTTTCCTCTTTATAATCTTTATATAACCTTAAACTATATGGATTTAGCAGAAATACTGCAGTTATAAGAATCACTGTCAACAATATTTTCATTCGACTTATAAGCTTTGCGAATTTTTCTTTACGCAAAGCTTCTTCTTTTCTTTTTAGCTCTCTTTCTGCTTCTAGCTCTTGTTCCTTTAAAAATTGATTTAATACATTATCTATCTTTTCTTTATCCATTATACACCTATTCTTGCGATAGCTCTTTTACTGCACTTATAACACTTTGAAGATCACTTTCTGTCGTGAAGCTAGATACACTTATTCTAACCATTCCCTGTTCTAGAGTGCCCATACGCGTATGTGCTAATGGTGCGCAGTGCTTTCCACCTCTAGTTGCAATATCATATCTATCACTTAATAGATAAGTTATATCCTGCGAATCTCTATCTCCTATATTTATAGACACTGCACTTGCTCTTTTTGTTGCATCTTTTGTGCCATAAAGCTTAACATTTTCAATTTTAGAAAATTCCTCTATAAGCAGCGCTACCATATTTTGCTGCTTTTCCCTTAATTTTTTAACATCCTTTTCTCTAATGTAATTAAGCCCTGCTCTTAATCCTACAACGCCAGTAGCATTAAGTGTTCCTGTTTCAAGCATATCTGGCATAAAGTCAGGCTGTTCAAGGGACTCTGAAATACTTCCCGTTCCCCCTCTGTATATAGGCGTAAGCATTATTTTTTCACTTACATACAAAAATCCTGTGCCAGTAGGCCCATAAAGGCTCTTGTGACCTGCCCCTGCAAGCATATCAATGCCAATTTCCGTAACATCTATCTCTACAAGCCCTGCTGTTTGAGCCGCATCTACAAGTAGTGCTATCTTCTTTTCTCTATCTTGATTAGCTAAAGCAGATACCTTAGCAATTCCTACTATATCATTTATACTTCCCGTAAGATTACTCGCATGGGTTACTGCAATAAGCGAAGTGTTTTCTCTTATCGCTGCTTCTATAGCTTCTGGATGAACAAAACCTTCATCGTCGCTATCTACAATTGTAAGCTCTATTTTTCCCTGCTCCTTTAGATAGTTTAGAGGTCTTAAAACTGAATTGTGCTCCATACAGCTTGTAATTACATGGTCGCCGTCTTTTACATATCCAAAAATAGCTAGATTTAGCGCTTCTGAAGCATTCTTTGTAAAGGCAATCTGCATTGGATTTGATACTCCAAACATTTGCGCCATGTCCATCCTGGCCATTAATATTTCTCGATTTGTGTCCTGCGCCATCTTATGACCGCTTCTGCCGGGATTTGCGCAAGTATGTTTCATGAATTCTGTCATTGCTTTTATAACTGATCTTGGTTTTGGAAATGTGGTTGCTGAATTATCTAAATATATCATTTAAAATCTCCTTTATTCTAATAGTTTGGCCATTTTTTCTATAAGATTTTCTAATTCTTGCGAGGACTGATAATTTATGCAGAGCGTTCCATTTTTTTCACTGCCTTTTATATAAACCTTGTTCCCTAAATTATCTTCAAGTTCTTCTAACGCCCTCGTAAGAAATATATCTTTCTTCTTTTTGAGGCTCTTGCTATACTTTTCTGCTTCTCTTACAGACAATTTCTCGTTTATTATTTTTTCAAGAAGTTTTTGTTTTTCCCTTTCTTCTTGAATTCCTACAAGTACTCGTGCATGTGCATCTGAAATCTGGTCTTCAATCAGCGCCCTTTGCATCTGCAGATTTAGCTTTAATAATCTTAGACAGTTTGCTATATAAGGTCTACTTTTGCAAAGAATTTCTGCAATTTGCTCTTGAGTATATCCTTTTTCATTCATTATATTTTTTATCGCTTGCGCTTCTTCTATTTTGTTTAAATCTTTTCTTTGAAGATTTTCTATTAATGCGATTTCATTCTTGTCTTTTTCGCTTCTCACAAGCGCCTTTATCGAGCTAAGTCCTGCAATCACACTTGATCGATACCTTCGTTCGCCTGCAATTATAATATATTTTGAGCTTTGCTCATCTTTTCTCACTATTATAGGTTGAAGGAGTCCATAATGTTTTATAGACTCCGCAAGTTCTTTTAATTCCTTCTCGTCAAAATGCTTTCTAGGTTGAGAAGCATCTCTTATTATTTGTTCCAAAGGTATATCTATTATTTGGTTCATTTACAACAGTGGCTCCTTACTTGGTTTTCCTGCTTTTCGAGGATATTCCTTATCAGTTTTTGCCAGTTTTCTTATGATTGCAATCTTATGATTCAATTCGCTATGAGGAATCTCCACATCTAACACATCTACAAGTTCACATTTTAACAGCTTTAGAGCATTTTCGCTAAGCGCTATTTCGTCTTCTATCGCTGGCCCTTTGAGGCATACAAAATAACCGCCTACCTTTATATACGGTGTGCAGTATTCAAGAAGTACTGGAAGCTGGGCAACCGCTCTTGAAACTACCATGTCATACTGTTCTCTATGCGACTTATCTCTTGCACCATCTTCTGCTCTTGCATGAACGAACTCAACCTGCTCTAGCTCTATTTTACTACATACTTCCTGTAAAAATTTTATACGTTTGTTAAGAGAATCTAATAGCGTAAGTTTTATATCTCTTCTAAATATCTTCATAGGAAGCGATGGAAAACCTGCGCCCGTTCCTACGTCTACAATCTTAGCACCTTCGGCAAGTTCCACATGTTTTTTGGCTTCTTCAAGGGCTTTAAAGGCAGATAATGAATCTAAAAAATGCTTTATATATACTTCTTTTTCATCAGTTATAGCGGTTAGATTTGTGTGTGCATTGTACTCTAAAAGATAATCCTTGTACACCTTAAAATCCATACATAATTCTCTTGCTATTTTATCGTTATTTCTTGAAAATAGGTTCATTTTTTCAAGTCCACTTATCAATATTTCGTCAAGCACTTCTTGTTCGTATCTTACTATCTCTTTTGCTTCTTTCATCCTCTACCTTCCTTTCTAGGCTTAATAACAGTCCAATGTAGGTTCGTTTTCTCTATTGTAGGCCTGCAAGTACACCAATAATACTGATACGTCTGCTGGTGATACTCCTGAAATTCGGCTCGCCTGTCCTATATTAAGAGGTTTTATATCCGAAAGCTTTTGCTTTGCTTCTAGTCTCAGACCTTCAATCTGTTTAAAATCTATGTTTTTTGGAATCATTCGCTTTTCTAATTTTCTATATGATTCTACTTGCTGAATCTGCTTTTTAATATATCCCTCGTACTTAAGCTGAATTTCACATTGCTCAACTACCTGCCAGTTCAGTTTCCCATCATATTTCCCAAGTTTTTCAAGGACTTTGTAATCTATCTCTGGTCTTCTTAAAAATTCTGCAAGTGTTATGGTATTATTAAGGGGTGTCGCTCCAAGTGTTTCTAATATATCTCTTGCTTCCTGTGGTCTTACCTTTTCTTCGCTAAGTCTTTGCAACTCTTTTTCTATCTCAAATTTTTTGTCTATGAATTTAGAATAGCGCTCATCATCTACAAGCCCTATTTCTCTTCCTATTTCTGTAAGTCTAAGGTCTGCATTATCCTGTCTTAAAAGCAGTCTATACTCTGCTCTTGAAGTCATCATTCTATATGGCTCATTAGTCCCCTTAGTAACTAAATCATCTATAAGCACCCCTATATAAGCCGTCGCTCTATCAAAAATAAGTGGGTCTTTGTTATCTATTTTTCTTACCGCATTTATTCCTGCCATAAGTCCTTGCGCCGCCGCTTCTTCGTATCCACTTGTTCCATTAAACTGCCCTGCACTAAATAAATTTTCTACAGATTTCACTTCAAGCGAAGGTTTTAGGTGAAGCGGGTCTATGCAATCGTATTCTATTGCATATGCCGGTCTCATAAGTTTTGCATTTTCAAGTCCAATTACGCTGTGATACATCTTAAGCTGGATTTCATATGGAAGTGAAGTTGAAAAGCCTTGGATATAGTATTCTTTGGTATTAAGCCCCTCTGGTTCTACAAAAAATTGATGGCTTGGTTTATCTGAAAATCTTACTACCTTATCTTCTATTGATGGACAGTATCTAGGCCCTGTACTTTCTATCATTCCTCCATATACCGCTGAGCGGTCTAGGTTTTCTCTTATTATGTTGTGAGTCTCTTCGGTAGTTCTTGTAAGGTAACATGGAATTTGTTCCATTTCCTCAATTTTTTCACTCATAAATGAAAACGGTACTATATTCTCATCTCCGTGTTGAATTTCCATTTTGCTAAAGTCTATAGAATCTCCGTGAACTCTCGCTGGAGTTCCTGTTTTGAATTTTCTAAGCGGAAGGTTTAGCTCTAAAAGACTATCACTTAAATATGGCGCATTCGGCTGTCCTATAGGCCCTGATGGAAAATTAACCTCTCCCATATATATTCTGCCATTTAGAAATACTCCGGTACAAAGAATTACTGCCTCTGCACTGTATTCACAAAACTGCTTAGTTCTAACGCCTTTTACACTTCCAGCTTCGTGCATTAAAGCAATTACCTCATCCATTACTATATCTAGATTTTCGGTATTTTCCATTACTTTTTTCATCTCTATATGATAATTGTTCTTATCCGCCTGCGCTCTTACCGACTGAACCGCAGGGCCTTTTGAGGCATTAAGCGTTCTAGACTGTATAAAAGTCTTATCTATGTTCTTACCCATTTCTCCGCCAAGAGCATCTAATTCTCTAACTAGCTGACTTTTTCCAGTCCCTCCAATTGCGGGATTACATGGCATATATGCAATCGTATCAAGTGAAAGAGTTACCATTAGGGTCTTTTTACCCATTCTTGCGCTTGCTAGCGCTGCTTCACAGCCTGCATGTCCTGCCCCTACAACTATTATGTCGTACTTTTCCGTATTGAAATACATTCTTCCTCCAAATTAACTCTAAAAACTTTAAATTTTATTTTATATTATTTATATTTTATATTCTATTTTCCTATGCAAAAGTTTGCAAATATAGTATCTAAAAGCGTCTCTGATGCTGTATCACCAGTTATCTCGCCCAGATAATCCCATATATTTTTAAAGTCAGTTTCTATAATGTCAAGCGGAAGTTCCATATTAAGCGAATTAAGGGCATCTTCACATGCCTGTGCCGCTCTTTCAAGGGCATTTTTGTGGCGAGTGTTATTTATCATGTAGTCATTGTTCAGTGATACATAATTACCTTCCACCATCTTCTTTATCATAGATTTCAGTTCATCTATGCCTTGATTATTTATAACTGAAGCGTGGATTATATTTTCAGTTTCCAAATGCTCTTTTACTATATTCTCATCAAGTTTACTTTCTAAATCCTGCTTATTTATTATAACTATAAGTTTTTTATGTTTTGCTATATCTATTATCTCTATGTCTTCCTTGTCAAGTGCTCTGGATTTGTCAAGCATAAGGATTACAAGGTCGGCATTTTCTATGGATTCTTTTGAGCGCTCCACACCTATCTTTTCTACAACATCCTCTGTGAGTCGTATCCCTGCTGTATCTACAAGTCTTATCGGAATTCCATCAAGCGTAAGATATTCTTCAATTATATCCCTTGTCGTACCTGCTATTTCTGTAACTATGGCTCTATTTTCCTGAAGGATTCCATTTAAAAGTGAGGATTTCCCTACATTTGGTTTTCCTACAATTACCGTTCTAAGTCCATCTCTATATACTTTCCCAACCTCAAAACTTTGAATCATCCTATTTATTTCCTTAAGATGCATATTGGTAGTATCTATAAGTTCTTGATAAGTTACTTCTGGCTCATCTTCTTCTGGGAAATCTACTGCTACTGTAATTCTTGCTAAATCCGCAGTAACATTGTGTCTTATTTCCTCCAGCTTACTCGAAAGTTTTCCATCAAGCTGCTTTTGCGAAAGTTCATGACTCTTTGTAGTTTTGGCCATAATTATATCCATTACCGCCTCAGCCTGCGAAAGATCTATTCTGCCATTTAAAAATGCACGCTTTGTATATTCACCTTTTTCTGCGAGTCTTGCCCCACTTTTCAGCACAAGTTCAAGTGTGCGTTTTAGGCTTAAATACCCTCCATGACAGTTAATTTCAACTACATCCTCTTTTGTATAAGTGTGTGGTGCCTTCATATACGCACAAAGCACCTCATCTACAAGTTCTTCGCTTCCATCTGCATTTTTAGCTATTATATGACCTAAGGTAAGATATCTCACTCTATCTTCTAACTTTACGCCCTGTTTTGTAGGCACAAATATCCTATTTATACACTCAAGCGCACCTTTTCCGCTCAATCTTATTATTCCTACCGCCGATTCTCCCGGTGCAGTTATTATCGCGGCTATTGTATCATCTATAAACATTATTACTCCTTTTTAATAAAAATATGCCTGTTGTAGCTTTATACTTCTTTGATTTTATAGTCCTAAGTCGTCCGCAATCTCCTGCATAGCTTCAAGTGAAAGCTGAGCAAATTCGGGAAATGGTATACCTATTTTTTCAATTGCCATCATCGCCTCACGATTTGCCCCTGCTGCAAAACGAGTTTCCTTCATACGTTTTACAATCGATTTTACTTTTACACTCGCAAGTTTTTTGTCTGGATATACCAGCGCAATTGCATTTATAAAACCTGTTATCGGGTCGCCTGCATACATTGCAATTTCAAATGTATTTTCAGGCTTTTTCCCATTTGCTGGATTATGCGCTAGAATTGCTTGATACATCTGCTCATTTCCAAAATTATGTTCCTCTAAAAGTGATATCGTCACTGGCCCATGTGTGGCCATATCATTTTTCCAATCACAGCTGTCGTTATCTAAATCGTGCAAAAGTCCCGCCATCGCCCAAAGCTGTTCGTCCTCTGGCGCAAGTTTTTTGGCAAGCGCTCTCATAACCGCCTCTGTAGCTAATGAATGCACCTTTATATGTGGTGTACTAACATATTTTTCCAGAAGGTCTATCGCTTTTTCTCTTTCTAAATTCATATCCATTACCTCACCTATTTTATATAAACTTCCTTATTATAAATTTTAAATGTCCATCTATAATTAATTATACTATATTATATCATTTTTAGCTTTATTTTTCTATTGCCACAGATAACTTCTTGGGTTTATACTAAAAGGGTAGGATTATGTCCCACTCTAACTAAAATATTGACGTTCTAACTAAGGAGGAAATTATTATGGAAAAAGTAAATTTAGATTGGAAAACTCTAGGTTTCAGCTATTTAAAAACTGATTTTAGATATGTATCTAGATACAAAGATGGTAAATGGGATGATGGGTCTCTTGTAGAGGATAACCGCCTTTACATAGAAGAATGTGCTACTGCACTTCACTATGGTCAACAATCATTTGAGGGCTTAAAAGCTTACACTACAAAAGATGGCAAAGTTCAGATTTTTAGACCTGACCAAAATGCTAAGAGAATGAATCTTAGTGCAGATAGACTTCTTATGCCTCATATCCCAGAGGAAAAATTCATAGATGCTTGCGTACAAGTGGTTAAGGCTAATATGAAATGGGTGCCACCATATGGCACTGGTGCTACACTTTACCTTAGACCTATGCTTATCGGTGTTGGCGAAAACATTGGTGTAAAACCTGCTCCAGAATATATTTTTGCAGTATTTTGTATGCCAGTTGGCGCTTATTTCAAAGGCGGCATGACTCCTGTAAACTTTATTACTTCTGAGTTTGACAGAGCTGCTCCTCATGGAACTGGTGCTGCAAAGGTAGGCGGAAACTACGCTGGAAGCCTTTATCCTCACCAATTAGCAGTAGAGCAAGGCTTTGCAGATTGTATATACCTTGACCCTGCTACTCACACTAAAATAGAAGAAGTAGGCGCTGCGAACTTCTTTGGTATAACTAAGGATAACAAATTTATAACGCCTAAATCTCCATCAATCCTTCCAAGTATAACTAAATATTCGCTTATGCATGTAGCTAAGGAATATCTTGGCATGGAAGTTGAGGAAAGAGATGTATTAATAAATAACCTTGATGAATTCTCCGAAGCAGGTGCTTGTGGTACAGCGGCAGTTATTTCGCCTATAGGTGGAATTTCACACAGCGGAAAAATGCATGTATTCTACAGCGAAACTGAAGTAGGCCCAGTTACTAAAAAGCTTTATGATACTTTAACTGGAATTCAATTTGGAGAAGTTGAGGCTCCAGAGGGCTGGCTAGTGGTTTGTGAATAAAAGATATCGTTTTTTTCTATTGACATAGCCTTATAATTTTGGTATTGTTTTAGAGCATGTGTTTATGCACTATTAAAATTATATTAAAATTCGGAGGAAAAATGAACGAAAGTAAGGTTAAGGTAGTTGTAGCTGACCCGTCAGCACTTGGACTGTTTGGACTTGCAATGGTTACACTTGTTGCATCTTCACAAAAATTAGGAATAACATCAGGGGTATCACTTGTAATCCCATGGGCAATTTTTCTAGGAGCATCAGCTCAGCTTATGGCATGTATAAATGACTTTAAACATAATAATCATTTTGGCGCTACCGCTTTTGGCGCATATGCGTTTTTCTGGTTTTCAATGGCAATGTCTTGGTTTATCCAAAATGGTGTATTCGGTGAAAAATTGGCCGAAGCTGCCGATGTTAAACAGCTAGGAATAGCATTTATAGGTTATCTTATATTTACCGCTTTTATGACGATTGGCGCTATGGAAACTAACAAGGTATTATTTTTAATATTCTTGATGATCGATTTCCTATTTATAGGACTTTCTTGCTCAGTGCTTGGAATAGCAGAGCATGCTATGCATAACCTAGCAGCTTATTCAGAGCTTGTAATCGCACTACTTTCGTTCTACGGCTGTGCTGCAAATGTACTAAACAACCACTTTGGAAAGACATTCCTTCCAATAGGAAAGCCTTTTGGAATTTTCAAATAAATATTATTTAAAAAGGACTAAGAAACTTAAATTTCTTAGTCCTTTTTGTTTAGTTTTATTTTTGACTTTCTAAAAACTCTATATATCTTTTTAACACCGCACTTACTTGTGCTCTTGTCGCTACACCTTTTTCATCTGATTGTAGCTTTGGAGGGTTTACTCCTGCAAATTTTGAATAATTTGCGATTATCGCGGCCATTTGCTCACGTGTTATTGGAGTATTTGGCGAGAATTTATCTGATGCTGTCCCACTTATTATATTATTCTTGTTTGCCCACTCTACATATGGTGCATAGTATGCCCCTGTTTTTACATCTGCAAATTTACTGCTATCTAGACCGCTTACATCTGCATTTGCGAGTCTTCCAAGTACCGTTACAAACATTCCTCTTGTCATTGGCATATTTGGTGAGAATTTATCTTTAGCGGTTCCTCCAAATAGTCCTCTTTGGGTAACAAACGCTATATCGTCCTTTGCCCAATGATTTGCTATATCAGTAAATACACTGCTATCTATAGCTGTTTTTGGAGAAGCTGCCGCTTCTTCTGTTGCGCGTTTTTTTCCTACTGCAAATTTTGAGAAATGGTCAGTTGTAAATGAGATAGCTTTTGTCTTTTCATCATAAACTACATTTTTCATTTCTTTTAGATTACCTTTGTCGTCTATATAGTAAACGGTTAAGTCTTCTGCTTTTTCATTTTCTCCCAAAGTATATGGCAGTGAAACTGATATTTTACCATCTCCAAATTGAGTTACTTTTTGTCCATTTTCGCCTGTGATTGAAAAATCATATACTGGTCGATTGCCGATTACAGCTTTTGCTTCAGCTGAAAGTGTCGCAGTGTCTACTTTTTTAACTTCTACTGAAACATCTGAACCTGCTTGTTTTTGGATAGTTTTTAGTGTTTCAAGGTCAAGGTTTATTTTTCCTGATCCTGTATTTATGCTAAGCTCTTTTACGCCTTCTTTTACAAGTTCTGCCACTGAGTCTTTAGCTAGTTTTGCTGAAATATTATCTATTTTAGCATCTTTA
>JBGSPX010000011.1:0-54041 GCA_041738345.1 Proteocatella sp. | reverse complement strand
TTGCATGTGTTAAGCACGCCGCCAGCGTTCATCCTGAGCCAGGATCAAACTCTTAAATTTAATGTTTGTCTGGTTCGGATTAAACATCCGACATATCTTTTTGTTATCTCAATTGCTTGAAATTACGGTTATTACTTTTTTAGATGATTTCTCATCTGTAAATGGTTGTATATTCTACTGTTTAGTTTTCAAGGTTCATTTTATTTTTCGCTGCCGTTTTTAGCAACTTTATTAGTATATATCATTTCGAATCATTTGTCAACACTTTTTTTATTTTTTTGTTTCTGCTTGTTTTTTGTGTCTGTGTTGATAATGTTTTAGTTTTCTTTTTTCGTCGCCGTTTTTCCTGACGACTTTTATTAGTATACTAGCATGAACCTTAAAAGTCAACACTTTTTTTGTTTTTTATATTTTTTTTAAATTCCTATTATCATATATTATAGAAACCCCTGCCCATACTTAAGTTATATCGTTATATTTCTCCTATAATATCTGTCGCTATTATGTTTTGATAGCTCTTCCCATTACAAATAAGTCTATCTGCAGCTCTTCCGTGAACATATACTGAGTCTGCTACTACCTTTGCTATATATTTTTCATCTGCACTACCTCTTATAGCTTTTCCTACATTAGCAGTTATTATACCTGACAATATATCCCCACTTCCACCTTTTGCAAGTGCTGGGTTTCCACTGCTGTTTATATATTGTGTTCCATCAGGTGCACTTATAATTGTATTGGGTCCTTTTAGTACTGTATATACTCCATACTCTATTGAAAAATCTCTCGATATATCAAATCTGTTGTTTTTTACGGCTTTAGTGTCTACATTGCAAAGTCTTGCCATTTCAGCTTCATGAGGTGTAATTATAGTTATTCCATTTCTATTTTTAAGCAAATTTAAAGCATCTTTTAAAAAGTATAGTGCATCTGCATCTAACAATAAATTGGAATCCGATGATAAAAGTTTATTTATAAGCGCTCTACTTCTAGAATTTCTTCCCAATCCCATACCCACTGCTAATATGTCTGCTTGAGGTATTTCTATATCTATTATTGAGCCTTCATATTCAACTACATACATATACATTGCCTCTAGCAGTCTATTTGCTGCTATAGGTATATTATTTTCAGGTATAGCCATCGTTATGAGCCCTGCCCCTGTTCTTGCACATGAAATGGCTGTCATTATCGGTGCCCCTACCATATTTTTATTGCCTCCTACAATCACTACTTTCCCATTATCTCCTTTGTGAGAATCAAGTGCTGGTATTTTTTCTATTTCTAAATGTTCTTTTTCTGTCCATAATACTCTATCTATATTTTTTGTTTTTTTAGGCATAGTTATTCCTATATCAATTATTTTTAATTTCCCATAATTTTTTGCCGCTGGATATAAATATGCACTTAGCTTAGGATATTGTACCGACAGTGTCAAATTAGCCTTTACTGATATTTCAAATTCTGCTTCATCTGATGTAGTTCCACTTGGTATATCTAATGATATAATATTAGCCTTTGAGTCATTGATTAGCTCTATAAGGTTTAGATATGGTTCTAATACTGTTTTTCGACTTCCTATCCCTAAAAGGGCATCTATAATCACTATAGAATTTTTTATAAGGTTTTCAGTTTGATTTTTTTTCGCTTCCTTATATATTATAGTTTCATATCCTGATTTTTTAAATACATTTAGCGCCATTTCCGCTTCACCTTTTAATAGCGTTTCTTCTACACTCAATAAAACTTTTGTATTATACCCTTTGTTTAGCAACCTTCTCGCTACAGAAATTCCATCGCCACCATTATTTCCACTTCCACATATTACTAAAATTTCAGCTTGGTGATTTATATTATTTTTTATAATATAGCCCTCTATTTCTTTCGCCATTTCCTGTCCTGCACACTCCATAAGTGTATGTCCTGAAATTCCTATATTTTCTATCGTATATCTATCCGCCTCATACATTTCTGTTTTGCTTAATATATACAAAACCATCACCTCTTTTACAAAATTTTTATTATTTTTAAATTATTCTATTGACATAATTCAATATTACCTTTATTATTATAATAAATCAATAATAAAGTCGTTGATTAGAAGTAAGTAGCTTAAATAAAGCTTTCAGAGAGTCAAGGGTTGGTGAAACTTGGCAGTGGAGTTTAAGTGAATGGGTCTATGAGATTCTTGGCGAACGATTATCCAGTAGCTAAAGACGTGTTCCTCACGTTATAGGGGTAGGGTATGTTAGTACCTGAAATAAGATGATGCTTTTATTTGTCTTTTCAACTACGTACTCCTGTTTTAGTAACTGGAGTTTTTTTTGTGGAAAGATTTAAATATAAAGGTATTAAGAAGGATGGCACCGCGAATTTCTATTTGCTCCTTATTGGAATAAATAGCTGTTTCGTGGTTTTTTTTATTTTTCTTACTTATTTCTGACGCGGCTATTAAAAATTTTGTATATCGCACAGAAGCGAAGAAAGGTTATTATTATGAAAAATTCAAATTTTACTACAAGAGATCTTGTTATGTCTGCCGTGCTTTTAGGAATCGGATTTGTACTTCACGCAGTTACTCCACCTCTATTCTTTGGAGTTAAACCCGATTTTATGTTAGCTTGTATGTTCATTGCTATTATTATAAACTCAAATTTAAAAAATACTATAGTTACAGGCGTTGTATCGGGTATGATTGCTGCATTAACCACTGGCTTTCCTGGAGGTCAGCTTCCTTCAATAATTGATAAGTTCGTATCTGCTTTATTTATATATTTTTTAATAACATTATTTGGATCTTTTATGAATTCTGCTTCAAAAAAAATAATATTTGTGTGTTTTTCTAGTTTTCTAGGGACTGTTGTAAGCGGTATTGCATTTTTAGGATCTGCACTACTTATGTTTGGACTCCCAGCTCCTTTTTCAGTACTTTTTTTAACAGTTATACTTCCAACCTCACTAGCCAATACATTCGTATCTATCATAATATTTAAAGTCTTTGGCTCTGTAAAGGCTTACGCTTAATATCAATACAGTTTAATTCTCCCCCACTTTAATTTTTAATTTAATTGAAGTGGGTTTTTTTATTTGTATTTTTGTCGAAATTTATATTATATTCTTGTTTTGTAAACAATGATTTTGTGGTATTTAAAAAGGGTATAGATATTGAAGCTATTGCAGCTTTATATGCCAGCTAGTACAGAACTTAAACTTGAAATAATGCCAAGTTAATTAAATTCTTTTGCTTACTTTAGGGAGTCTCTATAATGGATAAAAATTTCTATAAACAAATAATCGATAAATCGCCTATCGCGTTTGCTTTTCATAAAATAATCTGTGACCATGAACAAATCCCAATAGATTATGAATTCTTGGATGTAAATGAAGCCTTCGAAAAAGATACTGGTTTGAAAAAAGAAGATATTATAGGTAAACGAATAGGTGATGTTTCCCCAGAAATAAAAATCAGTGGTTTTGACTGGATTAATATATATGGCAAAATTGCTCTAAATGGTGGAGAGTTTGAATTTAAGCAATATTCTTCTTTATTTGATAAGTGGTATAGAATAAACGTATATTCTCCTGAAAAATATTATTTTATTACTTTTTTCACTGATATAACCTCTGAAATAAAGGATATTGAAATTTTAAAAGAATTGGAGCTTAATTCCGAAAATTACAGATTAGCCCTTGAGAAAAAAAATGACGAATTGGAACAATTTTTTTCTATAAACTTAGACTTATTATGCATTGCTGATTTAGATGGAAATTTTATAAGACTTAACAAAGCTTGGGAACATACCTTAGGTTATTCAATTGAGTATTTATCGGATAAGAAATTTTTTGAATTTATTCATCCCGACGATATCCAACTAACAATTGACGCGGTTGACAGTCTAAAACACAATGAGCCTGTATATTCTTTTGTAAACCGATACAAAGATGTAAACGGGAATTATCATTTTATAGAGTGGCGTTCTCAACCATATAAAAAATATATTTATGCTGCTGCTAGAGACATCACCGAAAGAATATCAATTGAAGAAAATCTTTATTTGGAAAAAGAAATATTTAAAACTACACTTTTATCAATAGGAGACGGTGTAATATCTGTAAATAAAAACTATAAGGTAGTCTTAATGAACAAAATCGCTGAAAAAATTTCAGACTGGACACAAAATGAAGTACAGGGATTATCTATAAAAAATATATTTAATATTGTAGATGAAAATACTTTAGAAGAAATAACTCACCTTATAAGCGAAGTTATTGAAAATAAAATAGTAATCCGATCTTCAAAAATTTCTAGCAATCTTGCGCTTATACGAAAAGATTCTACCTTAGTTTCCATAGAATTTAATATTGCACCTATAAAAAATAAAGCCGATGAAATTGAAGGGGCCGTAATTGTATTGAGAGATGTCAGCGAAAAGAGAAAAGCTCAAAAACAAGTTGAATATATGAGCTTTCATGATTATCTTACAGGACTTTATAATAGACGATATTTCGAAGAAGAACTGATGAGGCTGGATACAAAACGTAATCTTCCTCTTGCAATCATAATGCTTGATGTAAATGGACTAAAGCTTACAAACGATGCCTTTGGTCATGCGGCCGGAGATGCACTTTTAAAAAAAGTAGGCGATATATTAAAATCTCATTGCCGAAGTGACGATATTGTAGCGAGATTAGGTGGCGATGAATTTGCTATTATTCTTCCTAAAACAGATGATGTCGAAACCAAACTTATAATGCAGCGTATAACCAAAGCTTCTCTAAATGAAAATATTGATTCTGTAATGGTTTCTGCTGCACTTGGACATTCTATAAAAATTTCGCCTATTCAAGATATAAACGATATAATTCGGATTGCCGAAAATAATATGTATAAAAACAAAATAAAAACGGGTAAATTAATGAGGAAAAAAACCTTTGAACTTATAATAGATACTCTAAATCTCAGATATTATAATGAACAAAACCATAATATTACTGTAAGTGAAATATGCAGAGTGCTTGGAGAAGCTATGGAATTTTCAAAAGAACAAATAAATACGCTATGTGAAGCCGCACGCTTTCATGATATTGGAAAAATAATAATTCCGCCTGAAATTCTAAATAAGCAAGATTCCCTAACCTCAGAAGAATTTGAGCTTGTGCAAAGACATCCGGAAACCGGATACCAAATATTAAAATCTATAGAGGAATACACTCATTTAGCTAGATATGTACTCTCTCATCATGAACATTGGGATGGGAATGGGTATCCTCGAAAACAAAAAAATTCTGAAATTCCAATTTTTTCAAGAATTATATGTATTGCAGATGCATATGAAGCGATGACAAACGATAGACCTTATAGAAAAGCTATGAAAAAACAAGATGCTATAGAGGAATTAAAAAGGCATTCGGGAACTCAATTCGATCCTAACTTAATAGATATATTTATAAATAAAGTTTTAAATTAAAAATACCCATATATTTGCCATATTTATATGTTAAAATATCGGTATACACTAAAAATATATATATTAAGAAAGGGTTATAAAATGAAAAAAATAAAAATAGTATCAATTATGTTAATCTCTGTTTTACTGCTAATGGGATGCAGTTCTAAAAGTACAAACGATATCGGTAATTTAGAAAAATATATAAAGCTTGGAGAGTACAAAGAGCTTAAATATTCACCTACTGCTAAACCTGTAAGTGAAGAAGAAATCAACGCTGAAATTGAAAATATGCTCAGTGCTTATAAAGAAGATGTCAGTGTAAAAGACCGTCCTATAAAAGATGGCGATGTTGCAAATATAGATTATAAAGGTCTTTTAAATGGTACTGCTTTTGAAGGTGGCACTGCGCAAGGTTATGATTTAAAAATTGGTTCTAATAGCTTTATTCCAGGATTTGAATCTCAACTTATTGGCGTTAAAGTTGGAGAAAAAGTAGATTTAAAACTTACATTCCCAAAAGAGTATCAAAGTGCTGAATTAGCTGGAAAAGAAGTTGTATTTGAGGTAACTGTAAATGATATAAAAGAAGAGATACTTCCAAAGCTTACTGATGAGTTTGTAAAAGAAAAATTTGGCTTTGAAAATGTTGAAGCCTACAAGGAAAATGTAAAAACTAATCTTCAAGACGAAGCTGATTTTCCTGATAAACTAGCACTTTTAGAAATGGCTACGGCTAATTCTGAAATTCTAGAATATCCTAAAGAAAAACTAGATAAAAATATAGCTGATACTAAAGTCCAACTTGAACAAAATGCTGCTTCTTCAAATATGAAACCTGAAGAATTCTTACAAAACTATCTTCATATGACAATGGAAGAATTTGAAAAAGAAAGTAAAGTCCAAGCTGAAAAATCTCTAGCATCTGAACTTACTGTACTTGCAATTGCTGAAGCCGAAGATTTGAGTATATCTGATGCAGAGTTTGATAAGCTTCTTGATACGTATACTCAGCGATTTAACTTAAAATCAAGTGAAGATCTTATAAATATGTATGGTGAAGAAACTGTTAGAAAACAAGCTATCTACGAAAAAGTTATGAACTTTCTAGTTGAAAATGCAGTAAAAAACTAATTTTATAGGAGCGTTAATCTAAAATGAAAAGTATAAAGTCAAAATTAAGCATAGTTATGCTTCTTATGGTTATAATATCCTCAGTTTCAATGGTTTTTGTATCACTTTCAGAAAGTTTTAAAATGAGTTCTTCTATAACCGCAAAACAGTTTGAGGAAAAACTAAACTCTTCTGAAAATATGCTAGAACTATATTTATCTGAGGAATTTGGAAACTTTAGCATATCTGCTGACGGCACCCTTTTAGATAATGCGGGTAATTCTGTAGATGGTAAATTTGAACATATTGATAAATTTTCAGAAAATATGAATGTAGTTGCTACTGTATTTTCAAAAAAAAATAATGATTTTGTAAGAATACTAACCACCATAAAAGAAGAAAATGGCCAAAGAGCTATTGGTACACTTTTAGACAGCTCTACAAAAGCTTATGACGAAATATCCAACGGAAAGGAATATTTTGGCAGTGCAGAAATTCTCGGAAAATCATATATAACTAAATACAAACCTATGCTTGATTCTAGTGGAAATATTATAGGCATTTATTTTGTTGGTGTAGCTAATGAAACCGTTGAAAGTATAATCTCAGAAGGAAAAATTTCCACAATCAGATCTGTAGCTATTTTGAGCGTAGTAATGCTGCTCATCGCAACTATAATAAGCATCAAATTTTCAACCAAGCTTTCAAACCCAATTAAACAGGTTACTGATGTTGCCCATGAAATTGCAGATGGCAATTTTGATGTAGTGCTTCACATAAACAGCAATGACGAAATAGGTGACTTATCTGAATCTTTTAACCGCACCGTTCATCGTCTATCAGAATATCAAGGTTATATAGATGAAATTTCAGAATCCCTAGTTGAATTATCTAATGGAAATCTTGAAATAGAATTACAACTTGACTATCATGGACAATTTAGAAAGCTAAAATATAATTTTAATTCCCTTTTAGAAAATCTAAATGAAACCTTCATTCAAATAAATCAAGCCGCCGACCAAGTAAAAAGTAGCTCAAGCGAAGTTGCCAGTGGTGCCCAGTTTTTAGCTAATGGTTCTACTGAACAAGCAAGTAGTGTAGAAGAGCTTTCCGCTACTATAACTGAAATTTCTACTCAAATTTCTCAAAATGCAGCCAACGTAATTTCTGCTGATAAATTAGCTGTTGAAACTTCTAGCGAAATGATTGAAAGTAATGAAAAAATGAAGCATATGATAACTTCTATGGATGAAATATCAGAAAAATCAAATGAAATTCAAAAAATAATAAAAACTATAGAAGATATTGCTTTTCAAACCAACATACTTGCTCTAAATGCTTCAATCGAAGCCGCGAGAGCTGGAAGTGCTGGCAAAGGTTTTGCAGTAGTTGCTGATGAAGTTAGAAACCTAGCTCAAAAATCTGCTGAAGCTGCTAAAAATACTACTTTGCTTATATCTTCTTCTATACAGGCCGTAGAAAAAGGCGTTTCAATTGCCGATGAAACTGCTACTTCACTAAATACCGTAGTAGAAAAGGTAGAAAACATAGTAGAACGTATAAACGATATATCAGAAGCTTCTTCCCAACAAGCTGAAGCTACTGAACAAATAACGATGGGAATTGACCAAATATCAATGGTAACGCAAACTAATTCTGCCACTGCAGAGCAAAGCGCTGCCCTTTCACAAGAGCTAAGTACTCAAGCTCAAATATTAAAGGATTTGGTATCAAAATTTACTTTAAAAATTTAATTTAATAGGAGGCCACATGCGAATTCCTCAAAGTTCTTCTTTAATGTCATCTCGCATAAATCTTCGTTCTTCATCAAGATTTACTGCAGATACTTCAAAAGTTAAAAAAGGTAATGGATATACCGATAAAATAGACCTTATGAATGTAGCTAGAAACACTAGTGCCGATTCTAAAGTAAGCTCTATGTACAAAGATATTCAAACCACAGCCACAAAGCTAGACAAAATTTCAAAAAAATTAACATCTGATGAAAAAAAAGATGTCAACGCTGAAATAGAATCTTTTGTAAAAGAATACAATTCCTTAAACAAACAAATGAATACTAGTGGAAATAAAGTCTATACCGAGTTTTCTAAAGACTTAAAAAACGAAGTTATAACTCAACAAAAAGCCCTTGCAGAAATTGGTATAAGCTATGTCCATGACGGTACTTTATCTATAGACAAAAAGAAACTTGAAAGCGCTAGCGCTGAAAATATAAAAAAAATGTTTCTTGAAAAAAATAGCTTTTCTTCAAAAGTTGCTTCAAAAGCAAGCTATATAGAAAAGCGTTCGGTAATAGACAATATACTTTCTGGAAGTAATATGAGCCGTAAATCATTTTCTAAAACTGCTAGAGTATAAAAAAAGCACTGCCTATCTATTCGATAGGTGGTGCTTTTAAATTTAGGCTTTAACCTTTGGTGCTCTTGATACAATTCCTGCCATAATGCAGTACATATCTTCATTTGTAAAATCTTTTTTCTTACTTAAAACCTTATATGCCGCCTCATCCACTATAAAAGAAGTCTTCATATCATCTAAATTCTTCATACTTTTTCCAAGTACACGATTTCCAAGTTCCATCATATCCTCAAGTGATATATCTTCATCCATATCCTTGATATGTTCCTTGCTTATTTTGTAATTTGAATTGTTCTCTATAAGATATACTATACTTGCTAAAATATCTAAAGAAGCATCTTCTTCAAGCTTATAATTATTATTATAGTTCATAGTAAGTAGGGCTTTACTTCTTAAAAAACGCATTTCTTCTGCGGCATAGCTATCATCAATAGGATTACTATTTGGATATTCCACAAGTCTTACCCCTTGGTTGAATAACATATTTCTAACTTTTAAAAGTAGCTCCTGATTGTTTACAATTTTACTTGTCGCAATATTTTCATCTATAACCACCTTTGCCATTACACCTGCTGATTCCCCCATTGACATAAGCACTGGCACCGTACGAGCACTTCCAAATGAAACCGAATCAAAACTTGCACATTTACTTGCTACAAATATTCCATCCACACCCTTTGGCACAAGCATACCTGCTGAGATTCCATAAGGCTTTGTCCCAGAAAGCACAGTTCCTTGATCCCCTTTTTTCTTAGCTTGAATATCTATAGGATAACTTCCAGAAGCTATGAAATTCTTAGGGAAAATATTATCAAATACATCATTTGCCGTAAGCTTTTCCATACCTACAAGATGTCTCGTCTCTCTTATATAATACTCTGGTGCTACATCTACTAAATTTACCTTTTCAAACCCTTCAAGATTTTCTCTCATATATGGAATTACATCCTGCCAAATTCGCTTTTTAGCTTCCTGTCTAAGACGCTCATCGGCTTCCTTATCATAAGGATTCATATCAAAAATTTGAAACGCATTTATAAGCACAGTCCCATCTTCTTGAAGCCCTAAATTAAGCCCTCTCATCTGCATCTTAGGATGTTTCACAGGACATTTGAACATTTCCTCATAACCCCATGCACTTGTTCCATTTGCACCAGTTTTAGGGTCATTATCATGTTTTAGATGTTCACTTACCTTTGCCCAATCAACGCCGTCAATTTTAAATACCAAAGTAGAAGCTTGATATCTATTCTTAAGTCCTAAATCTTCCTTGCCCTCTAAAAATTTTGCGCCTGCCTTAATTGCTAAGTCTGCATTAGGCATACAGTCAATTACAACCTTGGCTTCAAATTCTAGTTTATCCTTATCGTCACTCAAAACTATACTGCTGCTTCTCGTTTTTGAATCATATTTATAATCAAGAATTTTTCCTTTTACAAACAGAGTTTCTACATTTTCATCCTTAAGTATCTTTTCAAAAGCTTTCTGCGCTCTTTGCACATCAAACGCTTTTCGTTTTCCACTAAGCTTTACAAACTTATCAAAAATTCCATGATTTAAATAGTTTTCTGGATAAAATCTAGTGTCAAAAATAGTATCGCTCTTTACGGGCGCATAATTGAAATCTATCATATTAAGCCAACCCAGAGTATACAACCCTCCGACCTTATCTCTATTAAAATCTACAAGTAGCGTTTTTAATCCCTGCTTTGAAGCACTTGCCGCAGCTGCAACCCCCTCAGGGTCACTTCCAAACACTATTACATCATACTTCTTTTTATCTAATTCATCTTCGCTTTTATCATCTGCAAATGACAGCATTGTGTTTGAAACCAATATTATCATACATAATAACAGTATACTTACTCTCTTCAACATAATTTCTCCTTTTTAAAATAGTCACTAACCTTTTAATTATACAGTTACGAAACCGCTTTGTCAAACACATGCCAGTTAATAAAAAATTAATTTTTTCGCATCAAACTCATAGTTTTTTACAGACTAAAATTTAAAATTAGTCAAAATAAAAAACTCGTGAAACCATTGGGATAACTTTTATCCCGCAATTTTTTGAAAATTTTTTTAAAACAGGAAATCGTTTATTGATACCGTTTAGTAACTTCCTTGTCCCAGTGGGCATTTTTTTTCAAAAAAAAGCATTGTTTATTATAAATTTTTATTTTAAAATAGGTTCAACAAGATAAAATTAATTTTGACTAATTTGTATATTTAGATACCTATTTTATAGAGATATAAGGAGATAACACATGTTAAAAGGAATTGCTGCTTCAGATGGTATTGCTATTGGAAAAATATTACTTTTGGAAAAAGAAGAACCTGTAATTACAAAAGCCGTTATCACAGATGCTGAAATTGATGCTAATAAGAATATGCTTTTAGATGCACTTAGTAAATCAAAATCACAGCTTGAATCAATAAAAGCTAATGCTAGTGAAACTATGGCTGAAATCTTAGAAGCTCATATAATGATTCTTGAAGACACAGAACTTATAGATGCTATCACTATGAAAATCGAGTTAGAAAAGCAAGATGCGGTATCCTCTACTGATGAAACTATAAAATTCTTTGCTGATTTATTCAAAAATATGGATAACGAATATATGAAAGAACGTGCAGCAGATATGATAGATATCGGCTACAGAGTTATAATGAACATGCTTGGAAAAGAAATTCCATCTCTAATGGCACTCGAAGAACCTGTAGTAATCGTATCTCACGACATAACGCCATCAGATACTGCTCAGATGAAAAAAGATATGGTGCTTGGCTTCCTTACAAACATCGGAGGAAGAACTTCACACTCTGCTATAATGGCAAGATCACTTGAAATCCCAGCTATCCTAGGTCTTAGCGATATAACTGCTAAAGTTAAAAGTGGCGATAGTGTCTGTTTTGATGGAGAAGAGGGAATAGTATATCTTAACCCAACTTCAGAAACTGTAGAAAAATATCAATCAAAAGCTACCGAAATGGCTAAAGAAAAAGAACTACTAACTATTTTAAAAAACCAAAGCTCCATAACTTCAGATGGACATCATATAGAAATTGCTGCTAACATAGGAAATCCTGCCGATGCTAAAAAAGCGGATGAGTATGGCTGTGAAGGCGTAGGACTTTATAGAACTGAATTCCTATACATGGATAGAGAAAACCTTCCTACAGAAGATGAGCAATACAACGCTTATAAGGCTGTACTTGAAACAATGGGTGAAAGACCAGTTGTAATAAGAACGCTTGATATTGGAGGCGACAAAAAACTTCCATACCTTCCACTTCCAGAAGAGATGAATCCTTTCCTTGGATATAGAGCAATAAGAATATGTCTTGCACAACCAGATATATTTAAGGTTCAATTAAGAGCCCTACTTCGTGCTAGCGTTCATGGAAATCTTAGAATCATGTATCCTATGATTTCATGCGTAGAAGAAGTGCGTGCTGCAAATGCAATTTTAGATGAATGTAAAAAAGAACTTGAAGCTGAAGGAAAAACTTACTCAAATGATATTCAAGTAGGAATAATGGTAGAAATTCCAGCTGCGGCTGTAGCTGCCGATTTAATAGCAGATGAAGTAGATTTTTTCAGTATTGGTACAAATGACCTTATCCAATACACTTGCGCTGTAGATAGAATGAATGAAAAGATTTCCCATCTTTACAATGCCTTTAATCCCGCAGTATTACGATTAATAAAAAATGTAATTGATGCAGCTCATCAAAACAATATTTGGTGCGGAATGTGCGGCGAAACCGCAGGAGACAAACGTCTTATACCTATATATCTAGGAATGGGCCTTGATGAATTCTCAATGAGTGCAAGCTCTATACTAAAAGCTAGAAAACAAGTATCTGAACTTTCATATGCACAAATGAAAGAAATGGCTGAAAAAGCATTAAAGCTTAAAACTTCAGATGAAATCCAAAACTTCATAGCAAAATCAGCTAATTTATAATACAAATATGTTTATAGCCATAGGATTTTTTGCTCCTATGGCTTTTAATTTTTTATTAAAAAAGGGGTACCATTTTTTTTATAGATATGCTATACTCAAAATTAGATAGGTATTATAAACAAACAATTAAATAAACTTTCATGTTCCGCTTTGACTTTAGCTTTGTAAAATTACTAGCTTTTAACCATAAAGTCCAAAACGGCTAAGAGGGAAACCGGTGTAAATCCGGTACGGACCCGCCACTGTAAACGAGGAGTCTTTTTTCTTAATCATCTATATCGATGATTGCCACTGAAGTGAATACTTTGGGAAGGCTGAGAAAAGATGTTGAGTCGTAAGTCAGGAGACCTGCTTGAAAGCTGCTAAATTTCACACGAAATAAAACCGCGCGGTAAACGGTTGGCAAACACTCATACAGTATAAACGGACTGTGGCATATTATGTCACAGTTTTTTTGTTGCCGTAAACAAGTTGATACTTATGAGATTTTATGTATTTATTAAAACAGGAGATTTTTATGAACAAAGTACACTTTTGGGAAACATTAGAAACCCTTAAGCATGACCCTTCAAAGGAAGTGGAGCTCGAATTTTTTAAAATGCTTTCAAATTCAGTTTTTTTGGTTCCAATCATAAAGCAAAATATTGGAAAAGACCGCTCAGTATCTATGATTTGTAATTCTTCAGGCGATTTTTATATCCCTGCCTTTCTTAGCAAAGATACCGATACCGGAAATTTTAAATACGGTGAATTTATCACTATGAGCTACAAGTCACTAAAACATCTTATGGTAGATAATCCAAGCGAGATAAAAGGCATTGCCCTTCATCCCTTTTCCGAAAACTTTATAATAAACCATGAACTGATATGGGCTGTAGACCAGCGTTTAGAAGGTATGGGCGTAAAAAAAGTTCAGCACAGTGGAAAAATGAAGCTTTGGAATCCTAATTCGCTATCAGATATATTTAAAGAAGATTTAAAAAGTTTTTTCAAATCCCATTCCGAAGTTTCTAAGGTTTGGATTTTGATGGCTCAAGGAGAAACTGAAAAACAGCCTCATTGGCTATTTCTCATAAACTTTTTAGGTGAGCGCACCGATTTATTTCCAAAACTTGCCGAGGTAATAAAACCCCATATGCAAAGTGGGATGTGCTTTGAGCTGATGCAGTACTGTGAAGCACATGAAGCTGATTTATTAAAAAATGCACATACGTTTTATACTTCTAAAGCAAATAAAACAATTCATTAATGACATTTGGTCAATTACATAGATCAATAATGAGGGAAGGAGGCTCTGAGTCCTGTGTAAACAGGAAGTAATGAATATGCCCTTTGGCAGAAATATTTATAACTTTTGTCTGCAATGCAGACCATTACAAGGAGGAAAATAAAATGAAGAATTTTTTTAACAAAAAAAGAATTGTATCACTTGTATTAACCCTAACTATGCTATTTGCTATGAGCAGCATGGCATTTGCTCAAAGTAGTGCTCAAACTATCAATGTTCAGCTTTATTTTCAACAAGTATCTCTAGATCGGACTGCTTCTGATCTTCCTGAAATCTCAAAAACACAACCTATTACTGTGACTATAAATTCAGGGCAAACTGTTAAAGATGCAATCGACAAAGCAGTAACTGAAAATAATGTACTTACAGATGCGGTATGGCAGGGTGGAAGTTTTTTAAGTTCTATGAAATTAAATACTACTAATTACGAAAACGTAAACAAATATTATACTGAAGATGGTAAAAATGTTTATGAAGGAACTTCTTGGATGTATTTTATGGGAGAACCTGATGATATGCCTCAAAGTATGAATAATTATCCAACAGAATATATGAACCAAAAAACATTAACTTCAGATTCAATTGTTACTCTTAGCTACGAAACTATGAAATTTGTTTATTAAGATTTGAATTACCGACAAGGCAAATAGAATTCTATTTGCCTTGTCTTAAAATTTTAAATATAAAATAAAGATAGATAGGACTTAGAAAAATGAAAAAACAACGTTTAGCTTTACTTATAGCATTTATAATGCTCTTTTCAATGAATTTAGGAACAGTTTCTGCCTACGAACCCGAAAATAATACTATTAATTCATCATTTGTAAATAATGAACACAATGAAAATAAGATAGATACATATACAACTACATCTCCACCAATAGCACTATCAATTAAAGAAGAAACGGCTCAAATCTGTAAATTGAATATCTCTACGGTACTAACAAATAATAAAAATAAACCTATATCAGAGATTACTCCAATTTCTGGAACAAACAATATTTTTGAGGCTTCTACCGATCAAGCTAATATAACACAAATTAAAGGTACGCTTTCAGGGGTATCTGAAAGTACAGAGCTTACGATATATGATACCACTAATAAATCTTATAAAGTAGCTACTACTACAGGCGCTGCTGAACCATTTGCATTAAATTTTGATTTGGAGCTAAAAAACCCATTAAAACCATTTCCCATTACTAATGGCAGTTCTTATTTAAAGTTTGAATTAAAAGATAAAGATATTAACCCTGAATATTATTATTTAATAATAAATAAAGAATTTAAATCCAAATTGGGATATCCTACTGAAATTTTACTTAAGGATGGAAAAAATCCAGAAAATATATTAGATGACACCTTGTTTAATATTAATGAAAAAATAAAATCTAAGGCAGTAGTAATAAATGATTTAAAAGGTGGAGATTCAATTTCAGCACAAGTATTTAGAAATATCGACCCTCCAAAAAAACCTAGTGACAAAACTACAAGATATTTTAATCTAGCACAAAATAGAATTAGGATAAATGAGGGCGAAGCTATTGAATTTATAGCTTCAAATGAGCGTCTTGGCAGTTGGAACAGCCCTGCACTTTCCTTAAAAAAAGGTATTAATATAATACAGGTAATGTCAGTTTATTCACCTATTCAATCTTTTGGAGATATAGAAGATACGAACAGTCAATTTGCAAGAACCTATTTTAAATCTGGAATATGGGAATCTCCAATTGGTAGTATATACATCATAAATTATGAGGGAGATGAAACCCCAGTTGAGCCGGGAAGTGATACTTCGATTGCATATATAGATGCTATTCAAAGTATCACCTCTAGTAACTTGGAAGGGAGTATGTATACCTATAACACTTACCTAAACATTGATGGTTCTTCTACAAATCATCAAATTGCAATGTCAAAAGATACTCCTATTAAAAATAAAACTACACAACCTTTTGCTATGATTGCACTTGGGATTTTCACAAAAGACCCTGCTGCATCATATGAAATTTTAGAAGATGAGAATAAACCTATACTTGAAAAGGATCCTAGAAATATTCCTACTAAAATATATAATGGCGTATACACAATGTATGCCGATAAAGATGGCAAGCTTCAGCTTGTAGATGAAATAAAAGTAAAAGTAACCTCTGCCGATAAAAAACAAAGTGAGATTCATACTATAAAATTATCCCGTGCATCTAATGAGGCCGGTTTAACAAATTTAGAACTTGTAAATGCAAGTTTAGATCAAGCTTTTGATTCTGCTATTCAAAATTATTACGTACAGCCTAAAGGCAGCGAATTTACGCTAAAAGCTACTGTTTCACAAGGCGCAAGTCTTAAAGTAAATGGAAAAGTAGTATCTCTTGAATCAAATGTTGGAACTATAAATATTCCTTCTTCAAATAAAATCACTAAACTTGAAATAATTGCAGAAGATAAAATAAATAGCTCATTCTATTATCTGATTACCAAAAATGCTGATGGAACTATCCCCTATTTAGCAGCTGGAGTTTCTGATGAAACTAAAGCCTTAGCTCAAAATATGTTAGATGGTTATACAAGCTTTGCAAAAAATGATAAAGATTTTTCAGGCCTTGCTGGATATACCTCAAATGCTAATTATTGGGATATGTATATGGCAGTAGCTGCTGACAAAAATCTTTTAGATGGTGCTTATGTCTATGATTTAAAAAACCATCAATTCAAACAAGCTACTGACTATGCCGCTGTTATTTTGCAGCTCGTAATGCTTGGTGAAAATCCATATGACTTTAATGGTAGAAACTATGTTGCTGAATTAAAACAAAATGGAAGCAATCATCTATTTGCAAATGATGTATGGTATCTTATGGCAATGAAAGCAGTAGGAGAAGATTGTCCTTCTGATATTATCCAAAATGTAAAAAATAGAGCCTTAGATATTGATAAAAATTCGGATATGGACACAAGTGCTTGGTGTATTTCAGCATTAAAAGGAATCATCCCAGATAAAGACCTTATTGTGTGTATAGAAAAAATTAAAGATAAACAAGTAAAAACCGGCAAGTATACTGGTCTTTTCTCACCTACTCAAATAAGTGAAAGTAATGGACCAAACTTTTATACAATTGGCTGTATATTATCTGCAATAAACGGCGTGGGAATAGATGCTGAAAAAGAGTTTAATGTAAATGGTAAAACGCCACTTTCAGTTATTAAAACGGATTATCAAAACGAAGAGGGTAAATTTACAGCTTCAAAAACTGATAAATATTTCTACGCATCTTATGTAAAAGATTTAATAGTAGCTTTAGGTTCTATAAAAAATGGAGAAGACCTTTTCCATTCATATTCGCTTACAAGTGAAAAATATGACTCCCTTGTAGCTAGTGCAGAAAACATGCTTAAAGACACTAAAGGCAGTAAAGAACTTCAAGATTCTTTAAAATCAGCACTTTCTGAGGCAATAAATGCCAAAAATTCAAGTTCTAACAATAGCCTTTCTGGACTTGGCGAAAGATACTATAAATTATATACTTCTATGGCCGCTATTGACTCTTCAATGAAAGCCAATGTGAAATTTGGAAGTCCGCTTGATTTATTTAATAAAGCTATTGCACCTCTTCCAGAAACTGCTTCTATCACGATTTCTCATGAAGCTGCTATAAAAAATGCCTGTGATGTATATGAAAATCTTTCTGAAAATTACAAAGGTAAAATAGAAAAAAGCCTTATTTCAAAATATAGAGCTTCTCAATCTGCTTTAATCAAGCTTAAGGGCGGCGAAAATACAGCGACTACATTTGAGAAAATCCTTGCACTTCCAGATGCAAAAATAATAACGCTTAACGATAAGTCTCAAATTGTGGCTGCAAAGACTTTATACGAAGCTCTAAATGCAGAACAAAAAGCACTTATAGCTTGGAGCGGAAAGACAGTCGTTGCTAAACTTACAGATGCTGAAGCTATGCTTGCTAAACTAGAGGGCAATGGCGGGAAACCTACTGCCGATTCCTGCACAGTATCCTTTACCCTAATTGGTGATAGTAAACATGGAGAGAGTAAGCATGATAAATTTGAAGATTGGATTCCTGCTAAAAACTTTACGTTTAACGCAAAAACTATCACTGTAGGCGAAGTGTTCCTAAGAGCTTTAAATGAAGCAGGATTTGAACACATTGGCTACGAGAAAAATTATATCTCAAAAATAAATGGACCTAGTGGTTGGCTTGGAGAGTTTGACAATGGCAAAAATTCAGGCTGGATGTATACAGTAAACGGTACTCACCCAAATATAGGACTTCGTGATTACATCGCTAAGGATGGTGATGTTATAGTATGGCACTATACTGATAACTATACACAGGAGGAAGGCTCTGAAAAATGGGGCAATAAACCATATGCTCCTGAAGCTTCTGTAAAAGATGGTTCAGTTTCTGTAAATACTGAAGCTACTGCAAAAACTGATGCTAATGGAAAAGCTACCGCTAATATTTCTGCGAGTGATTTAAAAGATGCTTTAGAAAAAATAACTAAATCACTTCAAGACTCTAAGGAAAAAAATGCTTTAGGTAAACTTAACCTAAATGTTAAGGCGGATGCAAAAGCTACTTTGGTTCAAACTTCGCTTCCAAAAGAAGCCCTTTCTGAAATTGCTAAGACTAAAAACACAGAGCTTACACTTAATACTCCTCTTGGGAATTTAACCTTAGATACAAAAGCTTTGGAATCTCTTGTAAAAGCTTCTGGAGGCTCTGAGGTTAAGATTACGATTGGACTTGCTGATAACTCTAAATTAAATGATGATATGAAAAAAGCAGTTCAAACTTCTCTTTTAGATAGACCTATATACGATTTGACTATAAGTTCAAATAACCAAAATATAACTACCTTTGGAGATGGAAAACTGATTGCATCTGTACCATATACTCTTAAGGAAAATGAAAAAGCTGAAAATGTAGTAATCTATCATGTAGATGAAACTGGTAAGCTAAACCTTATAATTGATTCAAAATACATCGCTTCTGAAAAACGAGTAGAATTTACAACAACTCACCTTTCATACTATGCGGTAGGCTACAATGAAAATACTAAAAAAGCAGAAGACACTCTAAACTATAACTTTAGTGATATTAAAGATGGTGCTTGGTACAAAGAAGCAGTAGATTATGTACTAAAAGAAAAACTGATGAGCGGTTTAAATGCTAATGAGTTTGGGCCAAATAAATCTATGACTAGAGGTATGTTTGTGACTGTACTTGGCAGAATGTCTGGAGATTTATCCTTTGATAATCCAGATACTGTAAATAGCCTTTCTAAGAAAGCTGAAACTAGGTTTAAAGATATTAAAACTCGTCAATACTATGCACCATACGTTGCATGGGCGACAGAAAATAATATTGCAAGTGGGCTTTCTGAAAACTCATTTGCTCCAAATGAAGCTATAACTAGAGAACAGCTTGCTGTATTACTTCACAATTATACTAAACAAAACGACAAAGATAGAGCCACTGTGACTGAAAACTCAATTGCAGGATTAAACAAATTCAAGGATGTTTCAAAAATATCACCTTGGGCAAAAGACTCTATGCAGTGGGCGGTAGAAAAAGGTATTTTAGCTGGTTACAACGAACAGCTTAATCCAAAAGCCCTTGCTACAAGAGCAGAACTAGCTTCTATCTTGAAAAAATATAGCGAATTACCATAATATAATATATTTCACTCACTCAAAAATGCCGAAGATAAGCTGCTTATCTTCGGCATTTTACTTTAATCCAAATAGGTTATATTCACTAAGTCACTATGACTTAGCATTCCTAAAAACTGTTTCGACTTTTCATCTATATGTTCCTTATTCGCTATCAACAGGTTAAGGTATTTTTCATTTGAAATATACCTCAATATATTTTTTAAAGAATTATATAGTCTTATATCCTTTATTGTAGTTATTTTATAATCCATTTCTATATAATCCAGTGCTCTTGGTTGAATTTCTGATATATCCATCCAATACCGCTTACAGACTCCGCTTATTTGATTTCTACCAGATATTTCAAGCAGTTTTTCCGATAGTTCGCTCATCAAAATATATTCACAAGTTTTATCAAAATACTGATTTAGCTTTATCACCACATTATCCTTTATGTTATCTGTCTTTTCAATATTTTCATCTGTTATACTCATATAGAGCTCTTTTATTTTTTTCTGCGGTACTATATTTAGCTCCTGTCTTAAAATATTGTAGCATTTTTTGTATTGAAGTACTGCCTTGTGTCTTTCATTCTTTTCTATATAAAGCTTCATCAAATTATAGTAGGCTTCCTCCTCATATGGATTTACCTTAAGTATATCCTCTAAGATTTCTATTGCCTTTTCATACTGTGATGAGTCAATATAATAATATAGCAGTAAATTTAAACATTCTATGTATTTTTTTTGATATTTTGCTCTACTGGATAAAATCCACTCATTATATTCATCGCTATCTTTTATGTAAAATTCATCCAAAAAATCTCCTTTAAATCTATTCTTTGCATTTATTAATTTGCTTAAAAATTCACTGCTTCCTAGATTTTTTTTATCCAAATTTAAATTTTCAAATTCCAAAACATCACTACTAAAGCTATATTTAGGATTTATTTGGCAGTAATCCTTAGTCGTAGTTATAAAGTCATTTCCAAAATTGTCCTTTGGAATAACCTTTTTTATATTCCAAAGATTATATCTCAAATTATAGCTTGCTGTATCAAAACTATCTGCCCAAAGCATAGTAGCAAGCCTCTCTCTAGATAGTTTATTATTTTCATTACATATAAGCACTGCTATTATTGCTATAGATTTAGAGCTAAGCTTCGGAAGTATATCTGTTTTGTCAAATTTTATCTCTATATCCCCTATAAGTTTGATCTTTAATATCTCCATACTTTTCTCCCACTAAAAATTTTTATATAATATACACCCATTTTTTATTGTTCCAACCACTTTGCTATTAACAATAAATTCTTTATTTATGTCAAATATATCTGTATCTAATATTGCTAAATCTGCAAGCTTTCCTATTTCTATAGAACCCTTAACTGCTTCTTCGTTAACTGAATATGCCGCATTAAGTGTGAACATCTTTACCGCTTCTTCCACTGTAGTTCTATTTTCTTCAACTGGATGATTTACGGCTGCATGAATTCCAATTATAGGGTCTATCGGTGTAAGGTCACTATCTGAACCACCACAAATAATTAGCCCATCATCAATTATCTGCCTAAATTGATTCGTAGTCCTATACCTATCACCTAGACGCTGAGCATACATCCTCCCTTTTCCGCCATAAAAATATTCATATGCCGGCTGCATCGAAAATATTAAACCCAACTGCTTTGCTCTTAGGCGCTGCTCCTTAGATGATAACTCCACATGCTCCACCCTATGTCTTAAACTCCTATTTGGAAATTTTTCCTGTGCATACTGATGTGCTTTTAATAACTGTTCTAATGCTCTATCCCCTACAGCATGAAGCGTTGTATTTAAATTTTTTTCATAACTACTAAGAATAAATTCATTTACTTCTTCTTGCGTAAAATAAAGTTCTCCATTTTCATTACAGTCTTCATAGTGTTCGCTTATTGCGGCAGATTTTGAGGAAAACGAACCATCTAAGAAAATATCTCCCCCTATTCTGCCTAGCTTCATTTTCTCTATTTTTTTGAAATCCATAGTACTATAAAATAACTCGATATCTATAGGAAGGTCATCTTTGTACTTATGCATATCATCAGCATCATTTTCGTAAAATTCATAGCCCCCCTCCATTATATGTATGCTTGTAACTCCTTTTTTTACAATCTTTTGCGAAAGCTCTATAATTGAACTATACCTTTCCGAAGCACTAAAGCTCTGTATAATTTTCTTTCTAGTAAGCGCATTTGCTTTACCAGATATTATCCCTGTAGGAATATCGCTTTCATCATACTCTACCCCATCCATAACAAGTGGTACCTTTAGTTCATGAAAAGCCCTAGTGTTAAGCATACTACAGTGAAAATCTCTACTATTTATCCAAATTGCATAATCCTTTGTAAATTTATCCAAAGTTCTTCTATCTGGATAACGCCCCTCTTCTAAGTCTGAGATTTCTAATCCAAACGCTCTTATTATACTTGTACGCGGATGTTCTTCTACCCAAGCTTCAATTCTTGATTTTACTTCTTGATGATTTTTTGAGCCATTTAAATCTACGCTTATTTCCTTTATCGCGGTCTGTACAAAATGAGCATGACAATCACAAAATCCTGGTAACACTAACTTACCATTTAAATCTATCTTTTCCCTATACTTATTCCAATGTTTTTTATATCCCTCACCACTTCCACCATCGATTATAATTCCATTTGTTATTGCGAGCCACGTATACCTTTTGAGGCCATCAAAACGCTCAAACTCACCATTAAATAATAATATACTATTCTCCATAAAAAGCCGCCTTTCTCTTTATTCCAATTAAATAGATTATCTCACAACTACCTTACTTTGTGAATTAAATAGTAGAAATGTTATATTTTTTATGATAAAATAACTAAGTAAACTGTTAATATTTTTATAAAATCATTTTAATTAATTTCAAGGGGGAACAAATGAACAGAAGTGTAGGTTTATGTATTTTATTTACGATTTTAACTTGTGGACTGTATGGTATCTATTGGTTTTATATACTAACTAAAGAGGTTAGTGATTTAAGTAATGATTTCTCACTTTCTCCAGGTTTAACAATTTTATTTACAATTTTAACTTGCGGACTTTATACAATCTATTGGTCTTATAAAATGGGAAAGAATGTAGAGATTGCACAACAAATAGCTAATATTAATTCAAATGATGATTCAATGCTTTATTTACTTCTAACATTATTTGGATTATCAATTATTACTTTTGCAATTATACAATCAAATATTAATAAAATTGTTTCTGCAAATACAGCCATTCATGTATAAAAAATATGCTAAAAAAGCCCTTCTAATACTAGGCGGGCTTTTTATTACTTACTATATATATCTCTCTGATCCATCAAAAGGTCCTATATTGCCTTGTATTTTTAATAAAATCACAGGATTTTATTGTCCTTCTTGTGGTATGAGTCGAGCTTTTAATGCTTTTTTGCATCTCCATATCTATCAATCCTTTAGATTTAATGCACTCCCTTATATTTTTTTACCTTTTTTTGTGGTTTTATATTATAGATATCCGACAAAAAAAAGTTATAATTTTATACTATATTTTATGATTTTAATTTCATTAATCTATATGTTTTTAAGAAATATAAATCATTTTCAATTCCTAACACCACTTTCTATTATTTAAGCAGATTTTTTATAGTTCTTTCTACAAGTTCTGGTGCTACTTCAAAAGAATATGTTTTTTCAATTCTTTCTGTAAATTTATGTGCATCTTTTCCGAAACTCCCTATATCAAGTACTGGTAAATCTAGCTTTTGCATGTCCTCAAGTGGTAGACTATAAGTCTTTCCAAAACCTGGCATATTATCCTTTATCGCTGCAATAATTTGAGGATCTTTTGGGGCTGCACCATAACTTAAATCTGATATATAAGGGAAAAACTTTTTATAAACTACCTTATAGTCTGTTTTAGTATTCTCGACTGCATCTGCCACAGCTTCTAGTAATTTTATCTCTTTTTCTGTTTTGCCCTCAACATACACATGAGGATAATATGGAGGCGTAAAATACACTATAATAACTGGATTTCTATCTGACCATAGACTGTGCACAAACTCCACTATTTTCATACTCTGATCTCTGGTGTCATATTCTTCTTTTTCAATTAGCTGATTGGTATACTCTTCTAATTTTTTATCCAGCTCTTCTCCAAGCTCAGCCTTTACATTTTTGTATAGCTCTTCAAAACTAAGTACTCTAGCATTCCACGGAAGTTTTTTAAATTCTCTACCTGCCATTTTACAAAAAACCTCATATTGATAATTTAGTGAATCAATAGTTTCTTGAAAAGACTCATATGCTGCCTGTTTCATCTTTTGAAGTACTTCATCTGGTGTCGATTTATGAGTAGCATAGTTAAAATACAAGTATGCAGTTTTAGCTATCTGACAAGAATATTCAGTTTTTAAATCAGCTTTCTTTAGAGTTATAGGTGGAAGTGAAACCTCACCCTCTGCTACATCACAGTATCTTACATTTAGGTTTATGTTATTTGTTATTGATGATGCAATCTGATTTGGGTCAAGCCCCTTAAAAGATTCTCCCACATGAGTTTCTTTTCCAACTATAAAAAATGAGGGCATTATTTTTCCCACAGTACCTATATATACATATTTATTCTCATCACCTTCATATTCTGAAGTCATATAATCTGTATCAAGTATAGCGGTGTATTCAAAGTTTTCTTTTTCCTTGAGTTTAACTAGTTCTGGTACACAGGCAAGCATTCCTCCACTATTTCCCTCTTCATCACACACTCCACAGAATATTAAATTTCCCGAAAAATTTTCTATGTCATCTGAGATTTCTTCCATTACTGCCATTATAATTGCATCTCCAGTTTTCATATCAAATAGTCCACGCCCAAATAGATATTCCCCCGAATCTAAATCTCTTTTTACTTCTTCTGGTAAATCAAGTTCTTTAAATTTTTCAGTAAGCTCATATGGTTTATTAGCAAATTCCTTTAACGTTCCATAATCTGAAATTCCTACCGTATCCGTATGCCCTATCATTATAACAGTCTTTTTGCTGTCATCTTTTTTCCCTCTCATTATTGCCATAAGACTTTTTCTGTTCCATTTATCATTTGGAAGTTCTATAAAACTTAAATCTTCAGGGTGATTCTTATAGTAGCTCATATTTGAAAAAATTTCATGCATTTTACTTACAGAAGCTAATTCGCCTTCCGTTTCTACTACACTCAATTCATTTGTAAGCATTATAGCAATTTCTTCAATTCTTTCCCTTCTCTTTTTCATAACTGCCTCCTAGTTTGCCTCTAATATATCTACAAGAAATTCATAAATACTTTGCATAGTTTCCCAAACCGAATCTAGATTTACATATTCGTCATAGCTATGATAATTACTGCCCTCAGGTCCAAAAATTATAGTTGGAATCCCAAGCTTTCCTCCAATATTATTAAAATCACCTATACTTCTGAAATAAGTTATACTAGCTTCTTCCCCGCTCACTTTTTTTATAGCTGCTTGAAGCTTTTGGACATAACTATCATCTTCTTCAACAATATATGGTAAAAATCCTCCATCAAAATTTTCTGCAGGAGAACCTCTAAATTCAAATTCTATACGAGCGTTTATATTAGCTCTTTCTATTGCTGCTCTTACTTCCTGCTCAATAGTAGTTTGATTTTCACCTCTTACTATATGGCGAAATACTTCTATTTGTGCAAAATCAGGTACGCTACAAGCTGCGCCTCCGCCTTCTAGGTTTATTAGACAGTGCGAACCTGAAACTAATTTTTCATCCAGCTTCATAGGAAGTTTTTCAAGCTCACATACAATTTTAGCCGCCTCTGCAAGTGCGTTTATTCCTAGTTCTGGTGCCGCCGCATGAGAGGATTTTCCGTATACCTTTATAATATAATTATAGCCACCTCTTGCGCCAAGAGATATTGAAGGCGATTTCACACCTGCAAACCCTGCACTAGGTTCTGTAATTATAGCTATGTCTGCACTTTCTATTTTTTTATCATTTATTAAATATGTAGTCCCAAGTCCAAATGGCCCTTCTTCGTCTGATACTAGATGATATATTATTTTTCCTTTAAACTCTGTTATATTACATACAAACTCAGATAATACTTTCATAATCACTGCACAACCTGACTTCATATCAAGCGCACCCAGACCATACATATTACCATCTTTGATTACAGCCTCATAAGGGTCCACTGTCCATCCATTACACAGTTTAACGCTATCTAAATGTCCATTTAGGTAGATAATTGGCCCTTGATTCCCACTATCTATTGTACCAATAATATTTATTCCTTTGAATTTTGTTATTTTACTTTCATAGTAATTATGTTTTTCTACCGGAACTTTATTATTTTTTAGCCACTGATACGCAAATTCCATAATCGCTTCTTCTTCAAAATATGGACTTGGTATCTTTATAAGGTCTGCCAAAAGTGTTATAAGCTCTTCTTTTCCTTTCATCAACAATCCCTCCTTCAAAAAGTTCTACTCCCATTATATGCTATTCGCTTTAATCTACCGTTTTATTTAAAAGTTTATTGTATGTTTTTATTATTATTATTAACTTTTAATAAACCTTTGCTGTACAAAAAAAAGGATAAGCACTTGGCTTATCCTTAAAAAATTTTTTATTTGTATTTAGGCTCAATAACAATCTTTCTATAAGGGTCTTTTCCCTCACTATATGTTTTTACATATCTATCAGATTGTAGTGCAGAGTGAATTATTCTTCTCTCATATGGGTTCATAGGCTCAAGCTTTATTATTCTTCTTTGCTTAGCTGCCTGTCTTGCCATTTTATTTGCATATTTTATTAAAGATTCTTCTCTTTTTGATCTATAATTTTCAATATCAAGAAGTACTTTAACATACTTATCTTTGCCCTTATTAACTGCAAGTCCTAGTAACATTTGAAGTGAATCAAGTGATTCTCCTCTTCTTCCTATAAGTCTAGAGGCATCATCCCCAAAAACTTTTAAACAAAGACATCCATCTACTGTACTTGTCTGTATCTCGGCATCGATAGCTAGAGTTTCAAATATATCTTTCAAAAAATGTTCTGCAATTTCTTTAGAATTTTCGTCTATTCCTACGTTAGTTTCTTTTTCTTCTTTATTATCTTCATCAAACGAAAATTCTTTTGAAGCAAAGCTGAAATCTTCTAATTCTTCACTTGATTCTGCTGCTTCAATTAGAGTAACTTTTACTCTCACTTCTTTTTTAGCCAAAAAACCAAATAACCCTTTAGCTTTTTGCTCTTCTACGTCAATGTTTACATCTTCAAGTTTTGCATTAAGCTCTTTAAGTGCTTTTTCTATTGCTTCTTCTTTTGTTTTTCCTACTGTCTCTACATATTTCATTACTTAGCCCCCTTAGAGCTACCCTTAGTCATCTCTTGTTTTAAATTCTTTCTGTAAGCGGTAACCCTTCTTTGTATTATTGAGAATATATTTGATACTGCCCAATATAGTGATAGTCCTGCAGGAAAACTAACCCCCCATACTAATATAAGTACAGGCATCATATACAACATAGTTGTTGTAGTCGGATTTTTAGGCTGTCCTTTTTGCATCATATACGAATCAAAAAAAGTTGAAACTGCTGCTAAAATTGGAAGTATAAAAGGAAGCGATATTCCGGCAATTGTTATAACATCTGGATTTGCCATAGATTTTATCCATAAAAATCCTGTATCAGCTAACTTATATGCTGCTTCTGTTGAAAAAACATATTTAACAGGTTCTCTAAGCACATTAAATAAACCTATTAATATTGGAAATTGTATTAATATTGGAAGGCATCCCATCATTGGATTTACCTTATACTTTTGATAAAGTTCCATTATAAGCTGATTTTGTTTTTCTTGATTGTTTGGATATTTCTTTTTTATATCTTCAATTAGCGGCTGAATTTCCTGCATAGATGCCATAGATTTATTTTGTGCAGCGGTTAGTGGAATTAAGCATGTCTTAACCACAATTGTAAAAACTATGATTGCCATGCCGTAATGGCCAACTACTTGATATATAAACTTTAATAAAAAACCTAATACTGTAGACAAATCTTCCTCCTTGTCTAATAAACACTTCTATGGAACAGGATCATATCCTCCATCATGAAATGGGTGACATTTTAATATGCGTCTTATAGCTAAATAACTTCCCTTGTAAGGCCCGTATTTTTTTATAGCTTCGAGGGCATAACTTGAACATGTAGGGTAAAATCTACACGTAGGCACTCTTTTTAGGGAAGATATATATTTTTGGTAAAACTCTATAATAGAAATTAGTATCTTATTTAATATTTTTTTCATATATTTTTAAACCTGTTTTTTTAAATAAATATCCCATAGATTTTTTCACATCAAAAAAATTAGATTCATTAGCTGCAATTCTTGCTATAAATATTAAATCCATACCTCTGTCTTCTGGTGAAAAAAATTGTAATGCTTCTTTGAGATATCTCCTTATCTTATTTCTAACCACAGCTTTACCAACTTTTTTAGAAATCGAAAAACCTACTCTAAATTCATCTGTTCCATTTGGCAAATAATATAGAACTAAATTTTTGCATCCATAAGATTTTCCTTTATTATATACCCTCTTAAAGTCAGAATCTTTTTTTAACCTTGAGAATTTCATTTTATACCTCTGACTAAATATATAACAAAAAAGGCCACAACATCTAGCGGCCCTTATATTATGCAGTTAGTCTTTTTCTTCCTTTTGCTCTTCTTCTTCTTAATATGTTTCTTCCGTTTGATGAGCTCATTCTTTTTCTAAAACCATGCTCTTTTTTTCTCTGTCTTTTCTTTGGTTGATAAGTTCTTTTCATTTTTTCCACCCGCCTTTCCTACTATACAGTTTCTATTTTTTAGAGACTTCCTCTATTTACGCATATCATAAAAAACATTATATAACCAAAATTTAATCATGTCAAGTATTTTTATGCCAAAAACCCATCAATATCAATCAAACTAACCATTATTTATATAATTTAGTATGTATAAATATTACTAACAGGCTGTTAATAACTAGTTATCAAACTTACTTTACTAATAAAAATAAATTTATTCTAAAATTATTCATTTTTTTGTTAGTAATATTTATAAACATATCCACAGCTGTTAATAACTTTGTGGATAACATTATTTATTGTGCATATTTGTCAATAAATAAATTACAAAATCCCATAGCTTTCAAATATATTTTAATTTTTTATATACAGGCAAACTTATCAACAATTTGTTTATAAAATTTTTTTTATTTTTCTATTTTGAGTAATCCACAATAAAAATTATTTTTTATTTTAGTTATTCTATTTTACTTAACAACAAAATTTTGCTATAATATTTTTGTGACTTATCCACAATTTTTGTTGATAAGCTGTTAATATTAAACCTGGAGGTCAATAATGGATGCCTATACATTGTGGGAAAAAATAATAGAAAAACTAAAGGCTACTGTCTCAGAAACCTTTTTTGAATCTTTTTTTAGTAAACTGGAACCCGTAACACTTAGAGAAACCGAACTTATATTATTTACAAAACTACCTTTTATAAAAGAAGTAATAGATAATAATCATAAACAAAAATTAGAATCTATTTCACAGGAAATTTACGGAAAACCAGTGAGCATAACTGTTATAACTTCCCTAGAAGAAATTCCCGCATCTAATAAAAATGAAGTTCAAAAGGATAAATTAATAAATAGCAATCTAAATCCAAAAAATACCTTTGATAGCTTCGTAATAGGTAATAGCAATAGATTTGCTCATGCTGCATGTGTTGCTGTAGCTGAATCTCCAGCTAAAGCATACAATCCTCTATTTATATATGGTGGTGTTGGACTTGGAAAAACCCATCTTATGCATGCGATTGGTCATTACATCTTAAATCAAAATTCCAATGCTAAAGTAATATACCTTTCATCAGAAACTTTTACAAACGAACTTATAAATTCAATAAAAGATGACAAAAATGAAGCTTTTAGAAATAAATATAGAAATGTCGATGTTCTTCTAGTCGATGACATCCAATTTATTGCTGGTAAAGAAAGTACTCAAGAAGAATTTTTCCATACTTTCAATGCCCTTCATAATGCAAACAAACAAATAATTATATCTAGTGATAGACCCCCAAAAGAAATTCCTACTTTAGAAGATAGATTACGCTCAAGATTTGAAATGGGCTTAATTGCTGATATCCAGTCTCCTGATTATGAAACTAGAATTGCAATTCTTCGTAAAAAAGCTCAGGAAGAAAACAAATATGTACCAGATGAAGTTACTATTCATATTGCTAAAAACATAAAATCTAATATAAGAGAACTTGAAGGTGCTCTTGTTAGAATCTTTGCATATGCAGACCTTGCAAATAAAGAGATCACATATGATCTAGCATGTGAAGCTCTTAAAGATATTGTAAGTGGAAGAGTTAATAAAGAAATTACTGTTGATTTGATAAAAGAAAAAGTATCTCAGTATTACAATATAAAAATAGCTGATTTCAATTTAAAAAAGCGTACACGAGAAATTGCATTTCCTAGACAGGTTGCAATGTATATAAGTAGAGAACTTACTGACCTTTCATTACCTAAGATAGGTGAAAGTTTTGGAGGAAAAGACCATACAACAGTAATGCATGCTCACGAAAAAATAAGTAATGATATAAAAAAGAATAAAGATTTAAAAGATAAAATTGAAAATATAGTGAATGACATAAAAAATAACTAAGTTTTATTTATAAATTCTTGATTTTTTATCAACAAAAACCCAAATTTTCGACTAATTTTATCCACAAGTTTATTAATAGTTGTAATCACTCCGCTGTAATTTATAAGACTACTTATCAACATATTCACAGCCCCTACTACTACTACTGTTAATAATATTAACTTTATTTATATATTTTAGAGGAGATAAAAATGAAATTTTCAATAGAACAAAAACAGCTTCAAAATGCTTTAAGTATAGCACTTAAAGGAATTTCAAATAAAAATATAATGGAAGTCCTTAAAGGTATTTATATTGAAACTGAAGATAATTCTATAACTCTTACTACAAATAATCTTGAAATATCTATAAAAACAAAAGTAGAAGCTGAAGTAATAGAAAAAGGATTTGCTATAATTGATGGTAAAATACTTTCAGATATAGTAAGAAAACTACCTGACGAAAAAATAACAATCAATGTAAATGAGGATAGTATTGTTAAAATATCTACAAGGAAAACTAAATTTAATATAAAAGCTATGATAAATTCTTCTTTTCCACAAGTAGAGGAATTTGAAATTGAAAGATATCAAAAAATTGATATGAAGTTATTTGCAGAAATGGTAAAGAAAACTCATTTTGCAGCTTCTATTGATGAAACAAAAGGTGTTCTTACTGGAGAACTCATAGAAATAGAACAAGATTATATAAATATGGTAGCTATAGATGGTTTCAGATTAGCTATAAAAAAGATACCTTCAAATTATAATTTAGAAGAAAAGAAAGTTGTAATCCCAGTAAAAACGCTTCAAGAAATAATAAAACTTCCTCAAAATGAAGATTGTGAGTTTAAAATACTATTTGAAGAAAAATATGTATCATTTATAATCGATGATACTATAGTTAATTCAAGAGTATTAGAAGGTGAATTTATAAATTACAGACAAATAATGCCTTCTGACTTTATGACTAAAATAAAAATAAACAATCATGAATTTATAAGTTCTTTAGAAAGAGCAATGCTAGTATCAAAAAATAACTTAGTAAAACTTTCTATAACTAATGATAATTTAAAGATAACTGCAAGAAATTCAGAAATTGGAGATTTAGAAGAAGATGTGCCTGTAGTACTAGATGGAAAAGATTTAGAGATTGCATTTAACATAAGATATTTTCTAGATTGTTTAAAAACATTGGATGAAGAATATGTATATATGAACTTCAATACGAACATAAGTCCATGTATAATAAATCCAGAAACTGATGATAACTATATGTATCTTTTATTACCAGTAAGAATATAATTGTTAAACATAAGCCTTAAACGGCCTATAAAACAAAAAAATATGCTTAAAACTAAAAAAAAATAAAAAATAATGCGAAACTATGTTTTTAACAAAACATAGTTTTTTAATACAAAAAAATCCCAATTATGTATATATATTAATATTTAACACACACATCCCAAAAAATATATGTTATAATATACAAGTGATATTTTTAAATGTGAAAAGAGGTTAAAATCATGGAAAAAGTTAAAATTGACACAGAATTTATTAAATTAGATCAATTTTTAAAAATGGTTAATATCGCAGGTAGTGGAGGTCAAGCAAAGATAATGATACTATCTGAAGATGTTAAGGTTAACGGCAATATTGAGATTCAAAGAGGTAAAAAACTTAGAAGTAACGATATAATAGAGGTTCAGAATAAAAAATTTCAGATAATTTAATCTTCAAATGGAGAGATAGATAGCAATGCTTATAAAAGAATTGGAGTTAAATAGATTTAGAAATTATGAAAGCCAAAGATTAGAATTTGATGAAGGTATAAATATAATATATGGAGATAACGGTGAAGGTAAAACCAATATTATAGAAGCTATATATCTTATGTCACTAGGACGCTCATTTAGAACTAGTAAAGATAAAGAAATGATAAATTTAAATGCCGATACTAGCTACATAAAGGCTTTAGTAGAAAGTTCAAGTAGAAAATTTAAAATAGAATATAGATTAAATAGAGTTACTAAAAAAGCGATAAAAATAAATGGCGTACCAATAGAAAAACTTACTGAACTTTTAGGAATTGTAAATGTAGTAATATTTTCACCAGAAGATTTAAAGTTAGTAAAAGAAGGGCCTAAAGAAAGACGATCTTTCATAGATCGGGAAATTTCTCAAATCAGACCAAAATACTACCAGCTTTTAAATAGCTATCATAAAAATTTAATTCAACGAAATAATTTACTCAAAGAATTTAATATAGACAAAGTTTTATTAGATGTATACGATTACAATTTATCAGAAATTGGTTATCAAATTATAAAATATAGAGAAGAATTTTTAGAGGAAATTGCTAAAATAGCATATGAAAATCACTATAAAATTTCATCAGAAAAAGAAGAACTTAAAATTGGATATGAAAAAAATATTTTAGTAAACACACAAGAAGAATATTACAATATTTTAAAAGAAAACCAAACTAAAGATATATATAAAAAAACAACATCATTTGGAATACACAAAGATGATATAGATATAAAAATTAACGGAATAGATTTAAGAAGTTATGGATCTCAAGGACAAAAACGAAGTGCTGCAATATCATTAAAACTTTCAGAGATAGAATTAATATACAAGTTAAAAGGAGAATATCCTATAGTATTACTTGATGATATATTCAGCGAACTTGATCCTATGAGACAAAATATGCTTCTAGATACATTTAAAAAAACTCAGACTTTTGTAACCGCAGCAGAAGATGTAAATGTAAATATAGATGTTTCTAGCACTAAATACAGAGTAAATCAAAAAAGCGTACAAAAAGTTTAAGAAAATAAGTTAGGGAGAAGTGTAATTATGAGTGAAAAAAATTTACCAGAAGAACATCATAGTAGCTTTGAGGAAGATAATAAAGTAACCAAAGCTTATGGTGCAGAACAAATTCAGGTACTTGAAGGCTTAGAGCCTGTAAGAAAAAGACCAGGTATGTATATAGGTTCTACAGGGCCAAAGGGATTACATCATTTAGTTTATGAAGTAGTTGATAACGCAATAGATGAAGCACTTGCAGGATATTGTAAAAATATACATGTTATTATAGAAACAGATAATTCCATAACAGTGTCTGACGATGGAAGAGGAATTCCTGTAGAAATTCATCCTAAAACTGGAATAACTACGCTTGAAACGGTACTTACAGTACTTCATGCTGGAGGTAAATTTGGAGCGGGTGGATATAAAGTTTCTGGAGGACTTCATGGAGTAGGAGTATCCGTAGTAAATGCATTATCTACACAACTTATAGCAGAAGTAAAGCGAAATGGCAAAATATATAGACAGGAATTTTCAAAAGGAATCGCAAAAACACAAATTGAAATCGTAGGCGAATCTGACAGTACAGGTACTAGAGTACATTTTAAACCAGATGATAGTATCTTTGAAGAAGTAATTTACAAATATGAAACTTTAGAGTATAGACTTAGAGAATTGGCATTCTTAAATAGAGGAATATCAATAATTTTAGAAGACAAAAGAGAAGGTCTAGAAAAAAACAAAACATTTTATTACACAGGCGGAATAATAGAGTTTGTTAAGTATCTAAATAAAAACAAAACTTCAATACATGAAGAAGTAATTTATTTTGAAAAACAAATAGATACGTACACTGTAGAAGTAGCTATGCAGTATACTGATGCATATGTAGAAAATATATACAGTTTTGCAAATAATATAAATACAATAGAAGGTGGAATGCACCTCACTGGATTTAAATCAGCGCTTACTAAAGTAATAAACGAATATGCTAAAAAAGCAAAATTTATAAAAGAAAAAGACGAAAGTCTTACAGGAGAAGATGTAAGAGAAGGTCTTACAGCTATAGTTTCTGTAAAATTAGAAGATCCACAATATGAAGGTCAGACTAAAACAAAACTAGGAAATCCTCCAGTTAGACAAATTGTAGATTCTATAACTTGTGAAAATTTTGGAGCATTTTTAGAAGAAAATCCTCAGACTGCTAGAATAGTTATAGATAAATCACTTCGTTCTCAAAGAGCGAGAGAAGCCGCAAAAAAAGCGAGAGAGCTTACTAGAAGAAAGTCTGTACTTGAGTCGACTTCACTTCCTGGAAAATTAGCAGATTGTAGTGAAAAAGATCCTTCAAAATCAGAAATATATATAGTCGAAGGAGATTCTGCGGGAGGTAGTGCTAAAGAAGGTAGAGATAGAGCTACGCAAGCAATACTGCCACTTAGAGGAAAAATACTGAATGTAGAAAAATCTAGACTTGATAAAATCCTTTCATCAGAAGAGATTAGAAATATGATTACTGCGTTTGGATGTGGTATAGGCGATGAATTTGATGAAGAAAAGCTTAGATATCATAAAATAGTTATAATGACCGACGCTGACGTAGATGGAGCCCATATAAGAACGCTTCTTTTAACATTTATGTTTAGATACATGAAGCCACTTATAGAAAAAGGATATGTTTATATAGCACAACCACCACTTTATCAAGTAAGAAAAGGTCAAAAAGCTAAATATGCATATAATGACAAAGAACTTAACCTATATCTTGAAGAATTTGGAAGAGGAAACAATCCAACAATCCAAAGATACAAAGGTCTTGGTGAAATGAATGCAGAACAGCTTTGGGATACTACAATGGATCCTGCCCACAGAACACTTTTAAAAGTTACGATAGAAGATGCTTCAGCATGTGATGATACTTTTATAATGTTAATGGGAGATAAAGTTGAGCCAAGAAAGAATTTTATACAAGAAAATGCAAAATATGTAAAAAATCTTGATATATAACTAATTCTTTTAGATTGACGAAAGAGGAACAGTAATGGAAAATAATCAATATGATAAAATTGTAGATAGAGAAATAAAAGATGAAATGGAGACTTCTTATATAGATTATGCGATGAGTGTAATTGTAGGAAGAGCACTTCCTGATGTAAGAGATGGGCTTAAACCGGTTCATAGAAGAATACTATACTCTATGTCAGAACAAGGCTTAACTCCAGATAAAGGGTATAGAAAATCCGCTACAGTAGTAGGGGATGTTCTGGGTAAATATCACCCACATGGAGACTCGGCAGTTTATGAAGCTATGGTAAAAATGGCACAGAAATTTTCAATGAGAAATCCACTTGTAGATGGTCAGGGTAACTTTGGTTCTATCGATGGAGACTCAGCGGCAGCAATGAGATATACTGAGGCAAGAATGACTAAACTTGCACTTGAACTTCTTAAAGATTTAGAAAAAGATACCGTTGACTTTATGCCAAACTTTGATGAAAGACTAAAAGAACCTACAGTACTGCCTTCAAAATATCCAAACCTTTTAGTAAATGGTTCAAATGGTATAGCCGTTGGTATGGCAACATCTATTCCACCTCATAATTTAGGAGAAGTAGTAGATGCAGTAGTTGAAATGATAGATAATGAAGATGCGACTGTAGAAGACCTTATGAAACATGTAAAAGGGCCAGACTTTCCAACTGGAGCGACTATTTATGGAAAATATTTTATGAATGAAGCTTATAGAACTGGAAGAGGAAAAGTTACTCAAAGAGCAAAGGCAGAAATTGAAGAACTTAGTAATGGTAAAAGTCAAATTATTATCACAGAAATCCCTTATCAAGTAAACAAAGCTAAACTTGTAGAAAAGATAGCAGAACTTGTAAAAGAGAAAAAAGTAGATGGGATAACCGACCTTAGAGATGAGAGTAATAGAAAAGGAATAAGAATTGTTATTGAGACTAGAAAAGATACAAATCCGCATATTCTTTTAAACCACCTTTATAAATATTCTCAGCTTCAACAAGTATTCTCAATAATAATGCTTGCAATAGTAAATGGAGAGCCTAAGATACTAAACCTTCAGCAAATTTTAAAACATTATTTAAACCATCAAGAAGAAGTACTTATAAGACGTACTAAATTTGATTTAAATAAAGCTTTGAACAGAGCTCACATAATAGAAGGACTTTTAATTGCTATAGATAATATAGACGAAGTTATCGCCATAATAAGAAGTGCTTATGAAGATGCTCAAGAAAAACTTGTGGAAAGATTTGAATTAACTGAAGTTCAAGCTCAAGCAATCCTAGATATGAGACTAAGAAGACTTCAAGGTCTAGAAAAAGAAAAATTAGAAGAAGAATATAAAATACTTAGTCAAAAAATAGAGTATTTTAAAACTATTCTTGCAGATAGAGATGTAATGCTTGGAATAATAAAGACTGAAATTCTTGAAATTAAAGAAAAATTTAGCAATGAGAGAAGAACAGAAATTTTAGAGCAAGAAGATGAAATTGAAGACATAGACATGATAGAAGATGAGGAAGTAACTATAACTCTGACTCATTTTGGATACGTGAAGAGAATGCCTATAGATACTTATAAATCTCAAAAAAGAGGTGGAAAAGGTATAGCATCTATGACTACAAGAGATGAAGATTTTGTAGAAAAAATGATGGTTACAAGCAATCATGCCAAAATGATTTTCCTTACAAATATGGGTAGAATGTATAGAATTCCAGCATATAAAATACCTCAGAGTTCAAGAACTGCAAAAGGTACAAATATAATAAATCTAATACCTATTGAAAAAGATGAAAAAATAAATTCAATACTTGCTATAAAAGATTCAGCAGATACAGAAAATATTGTAATGTGTACAAAAAATGGTATAATAAAAAAGACAGAGCTTTCTCAATTTAGAAAAAGTCAGCGAAATGGACTTATAGCAATAACATTAAAAGAAGATGATGAGCTAATAAGTGCACAGATAACTGATGGAGAGCAAAATATAATAGTTACTACCAAAGAAGGAAAAGCTATAGCATTTAAAGAATCTCAAGTAAGACAAACTGGAAGAAATACCATGGGTGTTAAAGTAATGGATATTTCAGATACTGATGAAATTATAGCGATGGAACTATTAGAAGAAGATAAGTGTATGCTTGTAATAACTGAAAATGGTTATGGCAAGAAAACATCTGCACAAGAATATAAAATTCAGTCAAGAGGCGGAAAAGGTGTGAAAACCTATAATATTTCTGAACAGACAGGACTTATATCAGGAGCAAAACTTGTGGCAGATGAAGATCAGATAATGATAATAAATTCAGATGGAACACTAATAAGAATGGAAGTAAGCCAAATACCACAATTAAATAGAGTCACAAAGGGTGTAAGACTTATGAAAACTATAGATTCTAAAATTGTTTCGTTTGAAAAAATAGAATCAAGTGAAGAAATAGAGGATGTAGAAGAATAATTTTAAGCGCTCTAACTAGAGATAAATATCAAAAGTTAGAGCGCATTTATCTGCAAAAAAAATTTTATAAAAAAGTTTAATCTGTAATAACAGGGGTATATAATACAGGATAGAAACTTGGAGGAGGATTTTTACATATGACAAAGCGAAAAAAAAATAATAATTTAGCGTTATTTTTTTTGGGAACAACCGTGGGAAGTTTAGCAGGTATAATGTTTGCTCAAAAAAAAGGAGAAGATTTTAGAAAAGATATAACAGATAAAGCGGTTGATTTAAAAGAAAAAACCTCAGAATTAATACAAAATAGACAGGAAATAATAGATATAGTAAAAGAAGTGCTTGATAAAAACCTAAATAAAGATAAAATAATAAAGTATAAAACACCAGAGTATTATGAAAAAGAGTTTGATATAAATGAAGAAGGTGGAAATACAGAGGGAGAATAATAATGATTTGGGAAGTAGGAGTACTTTTAGCAGGAATAGGGGTATTGATACTTTGTATATGTGCGGGTATAATGCTTAGGGACTTTGGTATGACGATGAAAAGTCTTACTAGAATAAGTCTTGATAAAAAAGGGGAAATAGAAAGTATATTAGATCATTCTGCCTCAATAACCGAAAATTTAGATACGATAACCGAAAATGCAGCTAAAGTAACTTCTGTAGTTACAATTGCTACGGAAATCATAAAAGCAGTTAAAGAGAGAAAGAATGAACAAAAAGATTTCGAAGAAGGAGAAAATTAAAAATCATGGATAAGTTTGTTGATGCAAGTATCGACAGGAGTGAGGAATATTCCAAACTCATAGTGTCAGGGGAGATAGACCTTAACACAATAGAGGTATTAAAGCCAAAATTCGAAGAGTTACTTAAAGAAAATAAGGATATACTTATAGACATGGAAAATGTCAAGTTCATAGACTCTACAGGACTGGGAACTTTAGTAAAGCTTTATAAAGAACAAAAACAAAAAGAAAAGATAGTAAAGATAATAAACACTAAAGGAAATGTAAGAAAGATATTTAAGATTACATGCATGGAAGAAATGTTCAATTTGGGAGGAGAAAATTCATGATAAATCATAATAATAAAAACATAATAAAAATGACATTGCCTACAGACCCAAAGTTGATTTCTGTAATAAGGATGACTGCATCTTCTATCGCAAATCATGTGGGATTTAACATTGAAGAAATAGAAGATGTAAAAATAGCAGTTTCAGAAGCTTGTACAAATGTAATAACACATTCAAACGTAGATACATTTAATCTTTATTTTAATTCAGGTGAAGATAATATAGAGGTTCAGGTAGAAGATAGTGGAACAGGTTGTAATCCAGATGATATAAAAGCGCCACTTTTATCTGGAGATGATAGGCCTTGTGGTGGACTCGGAATATACATTATAAAGACACTTATGGATGAAGTAGCGGTAAATTCAAAAGAGCAAGATGGTACTGTAATTTATATGAAGAAAATTATAGGGAGAGATGAATAATTTGTATAGTAGTTCTGTAAAGAAAAATATGGAACTTTTTAGAGACAAGAAATATTCAGACTTTGATAACAAAGAATTATTTGAAATCTACGAAAAAGAGAAAAGCCGGGAAATACGTAATGAAATAGTTAACAGAAATATATATATTGCTGAGCTTTTAGCAAAAAAATACGTAGGAAGAGGAATTGAATTTGAAGATATATTTCAAGTTGCTTCTTTGGCACTTATTCTCGCAGTAGAAAGATTTGATAAAAATAAAGGGTTTGAGTTTTCAAGTTTTGCTACTCCTACAATTATTGGAGAGATAAAAAGACACTTCAGAGATAAAGGGTGGGCAATAAAAGTTCCTAGAAAAACGCAAGAGCTTTCGATGAAAATAAATGAGTCAAGAAATAAACTTGAACAAATTTTGGGGACAGTCCCAAAAGTTGAAGATTTGGCAAATTATTTAAATTGTACTATAGAAGAAGTAATGGAAGCTATGGAAGCCTCACAACTTTTTTCTATAAGAAGTTTGGATCTTTTAAAAGAAAATAAAGACAAAGATTCAGAAATGAGTTTTATTGAAATTTTAGGAAAAGAAGATGATAATTTCAATAATATCGAAAATAGAGATTTTATTGAAAGATTTATTGAAAAATTAAATGAAGTTGAGAAAAAAATCCTTATAGGAAGATTTTATAAGGGAAAAACTCAGGTTAATATTGCCAAAGAATTAGATTTATCACAAATGACAATTTCAAGAATTGAGAAAAAAATAATCTCAAGACTTAAAGAAGAATACAAAAAAACCATAGAATAAAACGACGATTTCATAATAAAAAATGATGATTTCATAAATTGCAGGATATTCTCTCAAAAAAATGCTACATTATAAGCAGGTATAAAAAATAATCTTCAATAATAAAATAAAAATGATTAGTTGTTTTATGGGGATTTGTAAAGAATATTTTTAAACTGGGGGGTTTAAATATATATAGTTTTAAATTTGTGCGGATATATTTTAATTATTGAAGATGTTATTTTAAATTGAGAGTAGAGATTTAGTTGTTTTAACTAAACCTCTATTTTTTTTCAGAAAATAAAGGAGAGTTTTATGAGTAAAAAAAGGCTATATAGCCTTACTATATCAATAATGATTGTACTATCAACGGTATTTCCATCTTTTGCAGATTTTTCATATTCAAAAGTAGAATATATGTCTGATATAAAAGTTTTAAAGCAAATAATTGAAGAAAATCATGGAAATCCTTATAAAAGCATATCTAAAGAAAAATTAGATAAAATGTTTGATGATTTAAGTAATAGAGTCACTGATAATACGACTTCAGAAGAATTTTTTTATGAGATAAGTAAGATAATATATCAAATGAAAGATGGTCATACAGGAATTGCCTCATCGAATAATTTTATAGAAGAAATAATAGAAGAAAAAGAATACTTTCCACTAAAAGTTAAATTTATAAATGAAAAAATGTATTGCGATATACTTAATAGTAAAATTCCATTAGGTTCAGAAATAATAAAGATAGATGGCCAAAATACGACGGCTATAATGGAAAAGTTAAAATATATAGCAGGAAGTGAATCTACAGATAATTTAGGCACTGGAAAGACTATTTTGGAGCAATATATGTATATAATGTATCCACAGTATATGGGTGCAAAAAATCAATATAAGATAACCTATATTGACTCAAAAACGAAAGAGATGAGGACAAAAACTATATCTTCAAAAGAAATAGATATAAAAAAATTAATTAATTTTTCATATTCAAATTATTTAAAAGGTAAATACACTAGCAACATGTCACCACTTGATGCTAGTTTTGATTTAGAAAGAAGTACAGCAATACTAAGAATAAGAACTTTTGATGTAGAAAATATGGAAGATTTTACGAGTTATATAGATAGTTTCTTTGAAGATGTAGAAATTCAAGAAATAAATAATATAGTACTTGATGTAAGAGGTAATTTAGGTGGAATTATTGATTTAATGCATTATGTACTCTCATATTTATATCAAGATGAATTTTATGGAGTAAAGAGCTATGTAGTTAGAAATTTTGATGTAAAGCGAAAAGACCTTTTGAGCAGTGATGAAAAAGAAACTGTAAAAACCTTTATAGAAGAATTTGGTGACAAAGAAATGTATAAACCTTTAGAAGATGGTTTTTTTGAATATACAGATGAAAAAATAAAACCAGCAAAACAAAATGGATTTAAAGGAAAAATATATGTGTTAGCAGACGAAGGAAGTTTCTCTTGCGGCTCTATATTTACTCAAAAAGTTCAAGATTTAAAAAATGCAAAATTTATTGGTACGGAAACCTCTGGAAATTACTATAAAACTACTGCGGGATATATGCCTACGTGGGAACTTCCTAATACTAAAATAAGAGTGTTTGTACCGCTTGTGCAACTAGTTGTACATGATAAGCCAGTAAATAATATTCCATACAATTTTGGAGTAAAGCCTGACTATACAGTTAAATTAAAATATGAAGATTATGTAAAAGGTGTAGATACTCAACTACAATATGCATATAAATTAATCAAAGCTAATCAATAAAAACAATTATTAATTATATTGACAGAAACAGATATTAATAAAATTAATAGCAATAATTTGAAATTTCTATTGGAAAAAATATACCTCCTATATTAAACTAAAAGAGTAAAGTTATGATTTATATAGGAGGTACCTATGCTTATAGATATGCATGTGCATGAAAAAAGACACTCATTAGATAGTTTTATGACGCTTGAGGAAATTGTAGAAGAAGCTATAGCTACAGGGCTGGATGGGGTCTGCATAACAGATCATGAAAGCATGGGGCTTAGAAAATTTGCTAAGGAATATTCCAAAAAAACAGGATTTCCTATATTTGTGGGTGCTGAATATCTTACTCAAGAAGGAGATATTTTAGCATTTGGAATAGATGAGCTTCCAAAACAGGAAAGACTTCCAGCGCAGGAATTTATAGATTATGTAAATAAAAAAGGCGGGATATGCATAGCAGCACATCCTTTTAGAAATAATAATAGAGGACTTGAGGAAAACTTAAAGAAGGTAAAAGGACTTGCAGGTATCGAAGTATTGAATGGAAGTACTTCTTTTGAGGCAAATCAAAAAGCTCTTTTATATTGCAAAGAGCTTAATTTAGAACCTTTTGGAGCAAGTGATGCTCATGATACTTTTCAACTGGGTAAATATGCGACAAGATTTCCAAAATGGATTCATACAGTCGAAGAATTAGTTCAGGTTATAAAAGAAGGTGGTTGTAAACCTGAAATTGTAAAAGAATACAAACTAGTACAAAATGGTTAGATATTTAGTAGTTTTTTAGCTACATTTGTCCAAGTGAAATTCGAAAGATCAAGTTTATTTTTTTTAACAGTATTGAGATTTAGAGCAGACTCTAATATAGCAGAGCTTAGATTCTTTTCAAAGGTATCTAATTCGCTATATAAGGGAGTATCGACATTAAGCATATTAGGAAGCTTCACATATTTTATGGGGGCTTCTTTTATATTTTCTTCAATCCATAGTCTAAGCCCTGGAGTGTCAGTAGTAACAATATTAAGACCGCAGGCAAGGGCTTCAATTACTACAAGCGGAAGTCCTTCATAAAATGATGGCAATACAAACAAATCACTTTTATTCAATTCAAGTGCCAAAGTTTCCTGAGAAAGCTCTCCCAAAAACTCTATTTTATGGGGAGATTTTTTTATTTCATATTCTATTTCGCATAGGTCGGCATAGCTTCCGTTTCCGCCGGCAAGTCTAAGGTGAATATAGTTTTTATTAATAGATGGCGCATCTATATTATTTAGAGATTTTATTAGTGAAACAAGTCCTTTTTTCTTGGATATTTTTCCAGCATATACAATATTTAAGGCAGAAGAATCATATTTGATGTTATTTGGATTTATATTAAAAATTTTAGGATTATAGCCTGTACCTAAAACCTCTAATTTATTAGATACAGAATTACCTAAAGTATTTTGAATATCAGATTTTTGGGTTTCGTGAAGTGCATAAATTTTATCAAGGAGCTTTAAATTAGCTATTATCTCATAATTTGAAATATCATGGCTATTTAACTGTCTAAGACAAGTTCCGTGACAAATTCCAATTACATTTCTATCTCTAAAATTTTTTGCAGTAAGTGAGGTCAGTAGATATAGGTGATGACAGATTATAACGTCTGGATTAAACTCATCGATGGCAGTTGAAATTTTACCAAGATAAGCCTTTTTAAATAATTCAATTTCAGATTCATTTAAATCCCTGTATTTTTTGCTAGGATAAGGCATTTCATCGCTCATTCCAAGAATATTGTATGGAATATCGCAAGAATTGTAGATAATTGGATAAGTTAAAGTATTTTTGGTACAAATCATAGCAAGTTCATCATTAGATGCCAGGCCACATACAATTGCCTGTTCATGTCCCATATATGCAAAGGCATTCATAAGCTCATTTAAGAATATACCACTTCCTGTGGAAAAAGGTTTTTGAGCAGTAATATTTAATATTCTCATAAGTTAATCCTTTTCTTTGTTTTAAATATAAAAACTGTTACTATAAGCAACAGTTAAAAGTCCAAAGAAGCCTTTGTTTGAAGTATGATTTTGTCTTTTCTAGGCATAACTAATATTTCAGAGTCATCAGAAAGCACAATCATCATATCATTGTTGACTTTAAAGAGTGCTTTATTTCCCTCAATAAGTTCTGTTGCCTCAATTAATTCTTTTTCATTTAAATTTATATTAACTATTTTATTCATAAAAACTCCTTTTATAAGTTATATATTTATTCTAACATATTTTTGAGAAATAAAAAAGATTCATATCTCGAATTTCGAAATATGAACCTTATTAAAATTAATCGAGGATTCTTCCATCAGTAGAAATAGTGACTACTTGCCAAGGAATAAATTTTCCACTGTCCTTTAAGGCTTCTGTAGCTGCCTTTTCTATTCCAAAGCAACAAGGGACTTCCATTCTTACAATAGTTACGCTCTTTATATTATTAACTCTTATTATCTCAGTAAGTTTTTCTTTGTAATCGCCTTCATCCAATTTAGGACAACCTACAATAACAACTTTATTTCGTATAAATTTATTATGAAAATCAGCATATGCATAAGCGGTGCAGTCAGCAGCTATAAGCAGATTTGCATTTTCAAAATAAGGGGCATTTACAGGAACTAATTTTATCTGTACAGGCCATTGTCTAAGTTGAGAAGTCAGAGGATTAGTATTATTAGAATTTGAATCTTGAGAAACTATATTTTCTCTTTTTATTTCTCTAGCCATAGAACCTGGGCAGCCTGATGGTTTTTGAGAAAGTTCTTTTGAAGCAACTCTTTTAGGTGCAATTTCTTTGTTGTACGTAGCAGCTTCTCTTTGCTCAAAAGAAATCGCTCCAGTAGGACATACTGGAAGACAGTTTCCAAGTCCATCACAATAATCATCTTTAAGAAGCTTAGCTTTACCATCTATAATCCCAATTGCTCCTTCGTGGCAGGCTTTAGCACAAAGGCCACAACCCACACACTTATCTTCATCTATCTTTATTATTTGTCTTAACATACAAACTCCTTTCAAATTACGAATATCATATTTATATAATATAGTATTTTTAAAAAAAATAATGTAACAATTGTAACAAAAAAATAAAAAAGCTGATTAATATTTAAAAGAAAATTTAATCAGCTTTTTTATTTTTAACAATTAAGGTTAATCGAATTTAATATTTTTTAATGAATTAAAATTATAGATACAATATATGAGCTAGAATTGCAACTATAGGAATTGCAACAAGGGTTCTAATTGCCCAAAGAATTACAATGTCTTTAAATTTAGCAGGAATTCCAAAGAAAATAATTGGAAGCATAGTTTCGGTTATATAAAGAACTTGAACTAGTGAAACCATTAATACAAAAAAACGAGTAGCCTCATATGCAGAGTTTGCAATAAGTATAGATGGAAGGAATAAATCTATACCTCCAACTAATATAGCTTGTGTTGCTAGTGCTGCATCAGGAATACCGAGCATTGATATAAATGGTACAAAAGGTCTACTTATAATTTCTATAATAGGTGTAAATTCACTTAAAGAAAGCCCTATTATGCCTATAGTAATAACCATTGGTATAACTCTTAGTGTTATAAGGCAACCATCCCAAAAGCCTTTAGCCATTTCACTAAAAACATTAGGTGCAGTATCAGCTTTCATAAGTGCATCATGATAGCCTTTTTTTATCTGAGTCACATTTAAATGAAGATTTTCTTTTCTCATCTCTGGCGTTTGAATGGAACCGTCAATATATACATCTGGATATTTAGATATTGGTGGTATTCTGCAAACTATTGCTGCAACTAAATAAGTAACAATGCAGTAAAGTAGAAAAATTAGTCCGAATTTTTCTAAAAGACCTACATAGCCTATTAAGAAGGCACAGTAACCCACGGAATTAAGACTAAAGCTAGATGAGATAAAAAAAGCTTCTTTAACAGTATAATGTTTTTCTTTATATATACTGGCGGTAAACATTATTCCAACTACAGCAGCTCCTACGATAGAAGCGATAGTATCAAGTGCACTTTTTCCAGGAACCTTAAATACAGGTCTCATAAAGGGTTCTAGAAAAGCTCCAATAGCTTCTAAAAGCCCATATCCTGCAAGCAGTGGAATTACGGCACCAGCGACAGGAACTATACTTATGGTATAATTTAGCGTTTCACCAATCATTACACCACCAGTTTTTTCACTATATACAAATTCCCATCCAAACTGAAAATAGTACATTAGTGCAAATACTGAGCCTAAGAAGTACAGTAGAAGATGGAAGTGAGTATCTTCTGCAAAAAAACGGGTAATAGCACTTTCTTTTTTTACAATGTATTTAGCATAGATATAGCCAAAAAGCATTATAAGTGGACAAAGTGTTATGAGTGGTTGAACAAGATTTCCGAGTATCTTATGTAAAAATATGTCTTTGTAAATTATTTCGAATATTAAGCGGTTGTTTACGGGGACAAAGAATATTATTACTCCTAAAGTAGAAGCAAATAAAAATTTAAAAAAACATTTAAAATAAGAGTTTTTTAGATTTAAATAATTTGAATCATTGCACGAGACAATCGTGGGGTTAGGTATTACTATTTCTGAAGATTCTTTCATAGTATTCTCCTTTTCTAATTATGAATTATTTAACAAACGATAATAAAAATAAATCACGATTAACCTTTGTTATATTATACTATAAACAAATCAAAAATCAACAAAAAATAAAAAATGTGGATATAGATTATTTAAACTGAATTTCTCGATGTTTCACGTGAAACATCGAGAATGAATGATTTTGGTTTCAAAAGTGCAAAAATAGTGTAAAAAAGCAAGAAAAATTCTTGAAAGTGTGATAAAATTAATTATAAAATTCTAATACTATAAGTGAATATTTTAAATAGATTTTTAAACAAAATATAGAAAAGAGGTAAACAAATTGGGATTATTAGACAACATGTTATCAAAAAGAGAGATTAAAAAGCTTGAGGCAAGAGCTAAGAAAATAAATGCACTAGAGCCTATGTTTGAATCACTTACAGATAATGAACTTAAGGGGAAAACTATTGAATTTAAAAATAGACTAAAAAACGGAGAAACCGTAGATGATATATTGGAAGAAGCTTTTGCTGCTTGTAGAGAAGGGGCAAAAAGATCTCTAGGAATGCGTCATTATGATGTACAGCTTATGGGAGGAATGGTACTAAATAGCGGTAGAATAGCGGAGATGAGAACTGGAGAAGGTAAAACTTTAGTGGCTACACTTTCAGTTTATTTAAATGCGCTTACAGAACTTGGTGTACACGTTGTTACAGTCAATGATTATCTTGCAAAAAGAGACTGTGAATGGATGAGCAAGTTATATCACTTTATGGGACTTACAACTGGTGTAGTAGTTCATGGAATAACTACAGAACAAAGAAGAGCGGCTTACAATGCAGACATAACTTATGGAACAAACAATGAATATGGATTTGATTATCTTAGAGATAATATGGTAATATTTCAAAATCAAAGAGTTCAAAGACCATTAAACTATGCTATAGTCGATGAGGTAGACTCAATATTAGTCGATGAGGCAAGAACACCACTGATAATATCAGGAGCAGGAGATAAGTCTACATCATTATATACTACGGCAAATAGCTTTATACAACTACTTAAATCAGAAGAGGATTATGTGGTAAATGAGAAAGATAATGCTTCTACACTTACGGATGAAGGACTAAAAAAAGCAGAGAAGTTCTTTGGTGTAGACAGCATGACGGATATTGCTAATATAGAGATATATCATCATATAGGTCAAGCGCTTAGAGCCAATACGCTTATGAAACTTGATGTTGATTATGTAATAAAAGACGGAGAAATTGTTATAGTCGATGAATTTACAGGTCGTTTAATGTTTGGAAGAAGATATTCAGAAGGACTTCATCAAGCTATAGAAGCAAAAGAAGGATTAAAGATTCAAAGAGAATCAAAAACTTTAGCTACAATTACTTTCCAGAATTACTTTAGAATGTATAAAAAACTTTCAGGTATGACGGGAACAGCAAAAACAGAAGAGGATGAATTCCGTTCAATATATAAGATGGATGTTGTTCAGATTCCTACAAATAAATCAATACAGAGAATAGATATGGATGATGCAGTTTATAAGAATGCAGAAGCAAAATTTAATGCAGTTGTAGAGCATGTTACAGAAATTCACAAAACAGGTCAGCCTATGCTTATAGGAACTATATCTATAGAAACCTCAGAAATGCTTTCAGAGATGCTTAGAAGAAGAGGCATAAAACATGAAGTACTAAATGCTAAGAATCATGAGAAGGAAGCGGAAATAGTAGCACAGGCAGGTCGTTTTGGAGCAGTTACTATAGCTACAAATATGGCGGGTAGAGGAACAGACATCATACTTGGTGGAAATCCAGATTTTCTTACAATTAAGGAAATGAAAAAAATGGGGTTTGAAGACCATTTAATAGCAGAATCTAGTGGATTTAGTCCAACTGATGACCAAGAGATAATAGAGGCAAGAAAAACTTATAACTCAATACTTTCACAGAAAAAAGAAGAACTAAAAGAAGAACAGGAAAAAGTAAGAGCGGTGGGCGGATTATTTATAATGGGTACAGAAAGACATGAGTCTAGACGTATAGATAATCAGCTTAGAGGTCGTGCCGGAAGACAGGGAGACCCAGGAACGACAAGATTCTTTATATCGCTTGAAGATGAGCTTATGAGATTGTTTGGAAGTGAGAGAATTCAGGGTGTTGTAGAAAAACTTGGAATGGAAGAGTCAGATGCAATAGAACATAAAATGCTTTCAAAATCAATAGAAGGAGCTCAGAAAAAAGTGGAGGGTAAAAACTTTGCAATAAGAAAGAGTGTACTTCAATATGATGACGTTATGAATAAGCAAAGAGAAATTATATATGCGGAGAGAAAACGTGTCCTTGAGGGTGAAAACATAAAGCCTGAAATATTTGCAATGATAGAATCTATAGTAGACAATATAGTAGATAAGTATTGTTCAGATAAGACTTACCAAGAAGAATGGGATATTAAAGGGCTTAAAGAGAAAATTCAAGCTCAGTTTTTAGTGAATTTAAATATAGAAGAAGACATAACTAAATTTGACAATGCTAAGATGAAAGAAATTATAAAGGATATGGCATTTAAGCTTTACGAAGCTAAAGAGGCCATGATTTCAGAAGAAGAATTTAGAGAATTAGAGCGAGTTATACTGCTTCAAGTAGTGGATTCTAAATGGATGGATCACATAGATTCAATGGATCAACTAAGACAGGGAATGGGACTTAGAGCCCTTGGCCAAGAAGACCCTGTAAGAGCATATCAAATAGAAGGTTTTGATATGTTTGATGCGATGACAGAAAGCATAAAGGAAGAAACTGTAAGATATATGATGGGCTTCCAAGTACAAAAAGAAGAAGAAAAACCAATACAGAGAAAAGCAGTAATAGACTTAGACAAAGTTCAAGAAAATTTTGAGAGTGCGCTTGAACAAAAACCTACAACACAAAGAAAAACTGAAAAAGAAGTAGGTAGAAATGACGAATGCCCTTGTGGAAGCGGAAAAAAATACAAAAAATGCTGTGGAAAGGATATTTAGTATGTTAAACTATGCAGAGCACAGAATAAAAATGGATAAAATTTCAGAATCATTAAAAGAAATAAAGGTGTCGCTTTGACATAGATAATTTAAAGGTAGAAAAAGAAATAATAGATAATCAGATGCAGGACCAGAATTTTTGGGAAGATTTAGAACAAAGTCAAATAAAAGTTAAGCGTAATAAAGAAATTGGCGATATTATTCAAAGTTATAAGCAAACAGAGACTAGAGTAATGGATTTGGAAGTTTTGTTTGAAATGGCGCAAGAAGACGAAAGCATGGAAAAAGAACTTGAAGCAGAGCTTGCACAAACATTTGAGCAGATAGAAGAATTAAAAATCGAAACGATGCTAGATCAAGAATATGATCATAACAATGCAATTCTGTCAATTCATGCAGGCAGCGGAGGACTTGATGCCCAAGATTGGGCGAAGATGCTCCTTAGGATGTATAATCGTTTTTCTCAAGATATGGGGTATTCAATAAAAGAACTTGATTACAATCAAGACCCTGAAGCAGGTATAAAATCAGTTACGCTGAGAATAGTAGGTAAAAATGCCTATGGTTTTCTAAAGTCAGAAAAAGGAGTACACCGTTTAGTTAGAATATCACCATTTGACTCTTCTGGTAAAAGACATACCTCATTTGCTTCAGTAGATGTAATTCCAGAGCTTGATGACACTGTAAAAATAGACATAAATCCCTCTGATTTAAGGATAGATACCTATAGAGCAGGCGGTGCAGGTGGTCAGCATGTTAATAAAACTGAATCAGCAGTAAGGATTACCCATCTTCCTACAGGAATAGTTGTCCAGTGTCAAAATGAACGTTCGCAGCTTATAAATAAGGATGTCGCTATGAAAATGCTAATGGCAAAACTTATAGAATTAAAAAAACAGGAGCAAAAAGATAGAATAGAGGATTTACAAGGTGAGTATTCTCAAATTGGTTGGGGAAGTCAGATAAGATCCTATGTTTTTCAACCGTATACTCTAGTAAAAGATCACAGAACGAATGAGGATATTGGAAACGTGATGCAGGTTATGGATGGGCATATAATGCCGTTTATTTTGGCATATCTTAGAAGTCAAAAATTTGCAGATTAGAAATATTAACAATAAATCCATAGTTATCCACAAAAAAATATATTTTTTTGTGGATAGTGTGGATAAAGTGCTAATTTATACACAAAAGAAGAAGTATAATTATGAATAAATATATGAGAGTAGCTTTTGAAGAAGCCTTAAAAGCTTATAAACTTAATGAAGTTCCAGTAGGCTGTGTAATTGAAAAAAATGGAGAAATAATAGGAAAAGGTCACAATCTTGTGGAAAAATCAAAACTTACCACAAGACATGCTGAAATAATAGCTATAGAAGAAGCTTGTAAAAATCTCGACAGCTGGAGACTGGTTGATTGTAATATATATATAACTTTAGAACCATGTACCATGTGTATGGGAGCAATTCTTCATGCTAGAATAAATAATATACACATAGGAGCACTTGATTTGAACAGAGGAAGTGCAATAAGTAAGATACCGATAATATCAGAGGAATTAATTCCAAACAGTAGTACCGTTATAATAGAGGAAAGTAAAGCTTGTTCATATATATTAAAGCGATTTTTTAGAAATCTAAGAAGAATTAAAGAAGCAGGTAGAGATGTTTAGAGCAGATTGTCATATACACACTAGAAATTCTGATGGATATCATTTATTTGATGAAATCCTTGAGATGGCAGTAAAAAATAAGCTTACACACATGGCAGTAACTGACCATGATACCTTAAAAGGTTATGAAGAAATTAAAACTAAATCAGAAAAAGTTGGAATAAAAACGGTAAAATCACTTGAAATATCAGCAATAGATAAGATTACAGGCATCAGAGTGCATTTATTGGGATATAATATAAAAAAAGATTATATAATAGAAGAACTATGCAAAGATATTGTATATCAGAGAAATGAAAAAGCTAAAAAACAAGTAGAAATATTAAACCATACAGGATATAAAATAGACTATGATGAGCTTTATGAGTTTTCAAAAGGATATATCTTTAAACAACATATATTTGATGTACTTCTTAGGAGCGGACAAACTGAAAAAATATTTCCAAGCATAAACGAAACGCTGTTTAAAAATGGTGGAGAATGTAATTTAGCTATGGATTATATAGATGTAAGAGAAGCGGTAAAAGCCGTAAAAGCATCAGGGGGATATTCAGTTATAGCACATCCAGGGCAACAAAAGAATATACATTTAGTAGATGAGTTAGTAAAACTGGGGTTAGACGGTCTTGAATTAAACCATGAAGCAAACAGTATAGAATACAGAGAACTTATAATGCGAAAAGCGAAAGAATACAATCTTATTCTTACAGGGGGAAGTGATTATCATGGAATATATGCAAGAAGAGATACAGAGATAGGTTCATATCTATGTGAAGAGAATGCGCAAATAATATTTCAATAAATGGGAGGAAGCATGGATTTTGTAAAAGATTTAGGTAGAAAAAAGGAAAGTAAAAAATTTAACCAGATAGAGAATAAAAATATGATTGAAAATTATAATAATTTAGTAGAAAAATATAATGAAATAAACTCATTTTCTGAACAAGTAGTAGAAAAGTATAATAATCTAGTAGAAAAATATAATAAATATGTAGAAGATTTTGAAATAGAGAAGCAAAGATATGAAGAGGATATAAAAACTCAAAAAGATGTAAACTTCAAGCTTGAAAATAAATTTACAGAACTACAAAAGCACGTAGATAGATTACTGGACTCATACCAATTATTAGAAAAAGAAAATAGAAGGCTTGATGAAGTTAATAAAAGTCTTGAAAAATATATAGAAATAATGGATAACTCAAAAGAAGCTCCTGTAAAGAATGAAAGAGGCGCAGGAAGAAAGAAAAAATATAATCAAGAGCAAATTGAGCGAATTTTAGAACTTAGAACAGAAGGTTACGAATATACAGATATAGTAGAGCTTTTAGATAATGAATTTAAAGATAGAAAATGGTCTGTAAAAGAAGTGAAATATGTATTTACAAGATATAAAAACTCGGATATAAATTAATTTTAAATTAAAACGGAGGGTGAAAATGAGTAAATCTAAAGTGTATTTCAGTGAACTTCACGCAACATCTAGAAGTAATAATATGGCGGCAAATTTAGCTAAACTATTTGATAGAGCTGGATTTTCAGAGATTGTATCAGAAAAAGATCAAGTAGCAATTAAGATTCATTTTGGAGAAAAAGGAAATGTAACTTTTTTAAATCCAGTATATGTAAGGCATATAGTAGATAAAATAAAAGCTTGTGGTGGAAAGCCATTTCTTACGGACACAAATACACTTTATTCTGGCTCAAGAACAAATTGCGTCGATCATATCCAAACTGCAATTGAAAATGGATTTGCTTATTCAGTCGTAGGGGCGCCTATAATAATTGCAGATGGAATGTATAGCAAAAATTCAGAAACCGTTGAAATAAATAAAAAGCATTTTAAAGAAGTAAAAATAGGAGGAGAGATATACAATTCAGATTCAATGATTGTTATATCTCACTTCAAAGGACATGAGATGGCAGGTTTTGGAGGAACACTCAAAAATTTAGCAATGGGATGTGCTACTGCTCCTGGAAAGCAAATGCAACATTCAGATATAAAACCTAAAGTAAATGAAGATAAATGCATTGGTTGCAGAAAATGTGTAAATACATGTAGAGTAAAAGCTATATCAATGGTAGAAAAGAAAGCTGTAATAGATAGTGATGTATGTTATGGCTGTGGAGAATGTATAGTAGTCTGTCCTGCTAGAGCAATTTCAGATCAATGGGCCTCAGATAGTAATGTATTTTTAGAAAAAATGGCAGAATATGCATATGGTGCGGTTTCAAATAAAAAAGATAAAGTTGGATATATAGCTTTTGTTATGGATATAACGCCTCTTTGTGACTGTGTAGGATGGTCAGGAAAACCTCTTGCCAATGATATAGGAATACTTGCAAGTAAAGACCCTATAGCTTTAGAAAAAGCCTGTCTTGATTTGATATATAAATCAGAGGGTAAAGATGTGTTTAGAGAAGTTCATCACAACGTAAATGGAAATCATATAGTGGAATATGCACACGGGCTAGGCATGGGAAATCTAGAGTATGATTTAATAAACATTCATACAGGACAATCGATATTGTAATAAAAATGAGTGTGTAGAATGATACGTCCCTTGTCAAGGAGACAAAGAAAATAATTAAATTGTAGGTTCTAATATGGGGCTGTCGGATAATGAAGTTTTTTGACAGCTAAAATCCAAAATTTAAAATCTTAGATTATTCAACACTCATAAAAAAGGTGTTTTTAAAAATAATCTAAGATTTTTTTATGGTTAAAATATTTTTTTGCATTAC
>JBGSPX010000018.1:0-9008 GCA_041738345.1 Proteocatella sp. | reverse complement strand
TTGTTTTGGAAGTCTGCGGGAACTGCTAGATGGGCATATAATTATTTTCTTTCTGAAAGTGAAAATCATTATGGTGAATATCTTAAGGGTAATCGTGAAATAAAAACCATAAATGAGAAGGATGTTAGAAAGTATATAAACAATGTACTTAAAAAAACGACTCATAAGTGGCTAAGTGAAGTAGGCAGCAATGTTATGAAACAAGCTGTAAAAGATGCTAACTTGGCTAGAAAAAGATGGTTTGAAGGAGTTTCTGGTAAGCCTAAATTCAAAAGCAGACGAAAAAGTAAGATTAGTTTTTATGTAAATTATGAAAGTTTGAAAAGAACAAAAGAAGGGTTTCAAGGGGAAAAGCTTGGCATAGTAAAAACCTATCAGTCTTTACCTAAATTACAAGCAGGTCAAATGTATTCTAATCCACGTATTAGTTTTGATGGAAAAAACTGGTTTTTATCCGTAGGATATGACAAACAGTTTGAAACGCTTGAATTAACAGGTGAAAGTCTAGGGATAGATGTTGGAATTGAAAAGTTAGCGGTTTGCTCTGATGGTGAATTTAAGAAAAACATCAATAAAACTAAAAGAGTTAGACAGCTAGAAAAAAAGCTAAAAAGAGAGCAGCGTAAGCTGAGTCGTAAGCTTGAAGCTAACATCAAAAGCTATGATAAGAATAGAAAACCTATTTATGAAAAACCTTTAAGGGATATGAAAAATATTCAAAAACAAAATCAAACAATTCGTGATTTGCACAAAAAACTAACTGACATCCGAACAAACTACTTACATCAATGTTCAAATGAGATAGTGAAAACCAAGCCGTCTCAAATAGTAATGGAGCATTTGAATGTAAGAGGTATGATGAAGAACAAACATCTAGCAAAATCTATAGCAAACCAAAAGCTATATGAATTTAAAAGACAAATTAAGTACAAATGTGAAAAATATGGTATTAAATTTGTTGAAGCAGATAGATGGTTTCCATCAAGTAAAACCTGTTCTTGTTGCGGAAAGATTAAATCGAAATTAAAACTAAAAGATAGAGTTTTTATCTGTGAATGTGGTTTTAAAATGGATAGAGATTTAAACGCAAGTATTAATCTAGCAAATTATCAAATTCAAAGAACTTAACCAAAAATAAGCTTTGAATATGTACCCAACGATACTGGGGAATTAAAGCCTGTGAAGAGTTATATCAAATGGAAGTAGCTTATGCAAAACCAGACTCGCTGAAGCAGGAAGGCAAAAACGAAAATCGAAAGATATAAGTTTGCCACAGTATAAATGTCTACATTTTGTTAGAAATGTATATATTTTTCGTATCGGGAAAATATGTAATCCAGAATTTATTCCTTACCTAAAGCAGGGCTGCAAGGATAACAAACCCCAAGTTCGTTCCTATGCAATAAAAGCGTTTGCAAAATATAATACAGAGGATAAACTTGAATTTCTTAGAAAGATTTATAAAAACGAAACTGTAGAATATAATAGACAAATTATTTTAAGGGTAGTGAAGGAAGGATAAGATTTTGAAATATTATTCAGTACTTAAATATTCAGAAGCAGAGCATGTGATTGAAAAATCAAAATTTATTACTTATACAACACCTGTAAAAACGGAAGAAGAAGCAATTTCTTTCATATCAAAGATAAAAAAACAAAACTACAATGCTACGCATAATGTAAGTGCGTATGTTATTGGAGAAAAATCTGATATAAAACGTTACTCTGACGATGGAGAACCCTCAGGTACAGCAGGAATGCCTGCATTGGATACACTTTTAAAAAAAGGTATTACAAATATATGTGTCGTAATAACAAGATATTTTGGCGGAATAAAGTTAGGAACAGGTGGTCTTGTAAAAGCATATACTGAATCAACAAAACTTGGAGTTGAAGCCTCTCAGTTAATTGAATTTAGAGAACTTATGAGATATAAGATTACTTCATCCTATGATTTATTTTCAAAAGTGCAGTATAAGCTTCAAAATAGTCCTGTATATATAAAGGACATAGAATATATGGAAAATGTTTCTATAAATATATATTTTGAGGAAGAAAATAAAAAAATATTAGAAGAGCTTATAGATTTGACAGCTTCAAATGTAGACCTTGAAGAACTGCCAAATGAATATGTGGTATTTTTAGATGATAAAATTTTAAATTTATAATTTATTGAAAGGCACAGCTATGACAATTGAAGAAAAAATTTCAAAAACCGTTGAATGGTTAAGACAAAAAGTGGAAGAAACAGGTTCAAAAGGGCTTATTGTAGGAGTTTCAGGAGGAATAGATTCTGCCGTAGTAGCAAATCTTATAAAACTTGCTTGTCCAGATAGTTCTTTAGGTGTAATTTTACCGATTAAAAATTCAGCAGAAGACTTAACAGATGCAAAGGAGCTTATAGCTTCATGTGGCATAAAAGGATTAACTGTAGATTTAACACAAGAAAATGAATCTATATTAAGCAAAGTTTCAACTCAGATGGGTGAACTTTTCAATGAAGAAAATAAAAAGATAGCAGACGCAAATATGAGAGCAAGACTAAGAATGACTACGCTTTATACAATTGCGAATAATTTAAACTATTTAGTAGTAGGCACAGATAACGCAGCAGAACTTCTTACAGGTTATTTTACAAAATATGGAGATGGTGGAGTAGATATACTTGCACTAGCTAATCTTTTAAAGAGTGAAGTATATGAATGGGGTGCGTATTTTAATGTACCTAAAAACATTTTAGACAAAGCACCAACCGCAGGACTTTGGGATGGACAGACAGATGAAAAAGAAATGGGTACTACTTATAACTATATAGATATGTATCTTCAGGGAAAAGAAATTCCTCAAAAAGATAAAGAAATAATAGAAAGACTTAATGCAAGGTCAGCACATAAAAGAACTACGCCGCCACATCCACCAAAATTCTAGATTTATAAATATCAAAAAGTCATAAAAACATCAGGAGAAACTGTGAAAAGTAAGCTTTTGATGTTTTTTTAATTAATATTAAGAATTCTTAATATATTGTTATGTTGAAATTAAGCATAATGAGATATAATAAAAATAATGATAGGAGGAATGTATGAAAATATTAGTAGCAGAAGATAAAGAAGAAATTTCAAACCTAATTAAATTATTTATGCAAAAAGAAGGCCATGATGTAATTATTGCAAATGATGGACAAGAAGCTTACGACATGATTTTAGAACAACATATAGATTTATGTATATTTGATATAATGATGCCAAGACTAGATGGACTATCCTTAGTTCAAAAAGTAAGGGTATTTTCAAATGTACCTATAATTTTGTTAACTGCTAAAAATATGGAGTCAGATAAAATTTTAGGCCTTGATTTAGGGGCAGATGATTATATAACAAAACCATTTTCATCACTAGAATTAGTTTCTCGAGTAAACGCTCAGCTTAGAAGAAACTATATGATGAATCAATCCGAGCATATATTAAATTATGGTGATTTAAAAATAGATAAAGAAAAGTGCAGTGTATTAAAAAATGGAGAGAACTGTAATTTAACGGCAATGGAATATAAGATACTTTTAAAACTTATATCTTCTCCAGAACGAGTTTTTACAAAATCACAGCTTTATAAAGCTGTATCGGATGGATTTATTGAAGGCGATGAAAATACGATAACAGTTCATATAAGTAAGCTCAGAGACAAAATAGAAGATGATTCTAAGAATCCTAAACATATAAAAACTATAAGGGGGCTTGGATATAAATTTGAAAAAAAATAAACGTAATTTGAAGAGCCTAATTATATCAGAGCTTATAATGGCATGTATTATTGCAGGAATATGTTCTTTTTTTCTAGGAATATTGCTAGATAAATTTTATACAGTACAATTAGATAAAGCTAATTTATATGAAGACTTAGCAGTAGATTTAAAGAACTATGAAGCAGTACCCGATGAATTTTTAGTAGAAAACAATGCCTCTATTGGAGTAGTTGATGATAATTTGAGCTTAATTGAAATAAGAGGATTGGGAATAGGCGTATCAAAAGGTCACAAATATACACCTATAGAATTTGCAGAGCTAATAGGAAACACTTCATTCACAAAAAATGTAACCTATGAAAAAATCACTTATGGAAAGAATCATAAAACAGTGTTTTTAATTCAGAACTTTAATGAGCAGTCATTAGAAAAATTGAATAATTTTGCATCGGTATATTATGCAGTATCAATTATAGGAAATCTAATTATATTACTAGTGATATTCCTACTGTTTGTAAAACGAATATATACTCCTATTAATACTGGATTTTCACTAATACAAAAAAATATAATGAAAACACCTTATGATAAATCAAAAGCTGCTTTAGCAGAGGCAAAACTAGTAGAAGTAGAATCAGTTATAGAAGTCTATAATAATATGATTGATGAACTTGAAAGTGTAAAACTAGAAAATGATAATATTGTAAATCAAAGTAATAGGCTTATTGCAAACCTCTCACATGATTTGAAATCCCCAATAACTATACTTAAAGGGTATGCGGAGCTTCTTGTAAATGAAGATTTATCTAAAGAACAATATAACGAATATCTTTATTATATAAATCAAGGAACTACAGATTTAAGTAATCTAGTAACCCTACTTTTTGAGCAGGTGAAATTTCAACATGCAACTCATATAATGAATTTTGAAAACGATGATATAAACAGCATTTTAAGGGATATATGTGCAAATTATTATATGATATTTGAAAAAAAAGGTTTTGATATGAATATTGCAATTTCAGAAGAAGCCCATTATATGGATTTTGATTTAGTTAATATGAAAAGAGCCTTTTGTAATATATTGGATAATTGTTTAAATCATAATCCAATCCCTACAAAAGTAGAGATTGCGACCTATGAAGATGGCGGAAAATTTATAATATGTTTTAAAGATGATGGGGTAGGAATCTCAAATGAAAATAGCGATAAAATATTTGAACCATTTTTTCAAGGTGATTCATCACGAAATAAATTAAATAGTGGACTGGGGCTTTATGGGACTAAACTTATAATAGAGCGCCATAAAGGGACAATAGAGCTTACTAAAGAACCTAATTACAAAACAGTATTTAAGATAGTATTTTAAACATAAACGGTAGTTTTGAGATTTTCAGAACTATCGTTTTTTTGTGCAAAAAAATAAAGTATTAATATTATTAAGACAAATATTAAGAAATCTTCATATTGATTAAATTTTAGATTAGAAATAAAGCCATATAATAACAATATAAAAATTAACATGAATATTAATATGAAGAAGGTGATTATTATAGAACAAAAAAATTTAAATCCATTAATATCAATAAAAAATGTACGGAAAATTTATAGGATGGGAGAAGAAAAAATTGTAGCGCTTGATGATATCAGCCTAGATATATACAAAGGAGAGATAGTGTGCTTTTTAGGAAAATCAGGTTCAGGAAAATCTACATTTTTAAATATGGTAGCAGGCTTAGAAAAACCAACTAAAGGCTCAATAACTATTGGAGGAGTTCCGTTGCATAAACTTAATGAAGATGAAGTAACCCTATTTAGACAAAAAAATATAGGCTTTATATTTCAGGCGTATAATCTACTTCCAATGCTTACGACTTTTGAAAATGTGGTATATCCATTGCTTTTAAGAGGCATGTCAAAAAAAGACCGTGAAGAAAGAGCAAGAAAAGTAATTGCAGAAGTAGGCCTAGAAGGCTATGAAAATCGAAAACCAAATCAAATGAGTGGCGGACAGCAGCAAAGAGTTGGAATTGCAAGAGCGCTTGTAGTAAATCCTAAAATTATATTTGCAGATGAACCCACTGGAAATCTAGATACTAAAACTACAGATTCGGTAATGAATATAATTCTTGATAGAGCTAGAAAAAATAATCAAACTCTAATAATAGTTACACATGATAATAGCATAGCAGAATATGCAGATAAGGTAGTTACTATACAGGATGGAAATATACTAAAGATATCAGAAAAAAGCTGTTCATACTCATAAAAATAAAAATAATTTTAAAAATAAGGAAGGGCAATTTATGAAAAAGAAAGTATTAGCTTTTATGCTAAGTATAATGTGCATTTTAAATTTAGGAGCAATGTTTCCAATATATGCAGAATCTAGTGTGAGCGTAACTCAAGTAAAAGGTTCTGTAGCCGCTCAGGGAGATACCAAAGCCACGGTTGTTATTGAAATTGAAAATACTGGAAGTGAAACTTTGAAATCAGTTAAAGCTAAAATTGCTTCAGGCGAGCTTACCTACTCCCCGTATTCTGATGAGGAAGTAACCATCGGAAGCATAGAGCCTAAGATGAAAAAAACAGCTTCATGGAGCATGAATGTTACAGGCCTTGAACTTGAAAAAATGTATAAAATGCCAGTTACAGTAAGTGACGAAACTGGAGTAATCAAAAAAATGGATGCAACTATCTACTTAGCTACAATGAATGAAGAATTTGAAAAGGACCCTAAGATGACATACAACCCTCAGCTCGCACTCAGTGTAAAGAGTAAAAGTAATAAATTGCAGGCAGGTCAAACTAATAATCTTACCCTTGTAATTACAAATATAAGCAACTCACCACTTGTAGATGTTACCGCTTCAATTGGGGCTTTAGGAGAAAATATAAGTCTTAAAAATTCACCTACAGAAGTGAGACTAGGCTCAATATCTACGAGTAAAGGTGAAAAATCTGCACAATTTCCAATATATATAGACAAGAAACATGAAGGTGGAAATGTACCATTTACATTTACGGTAAAAGGCAAAGACCCTAATGGAAAAGAAGCTATATTTAGTAAAACAGAGTATCTTTCAATAGAAGGAAGTGGAGACCAAAGTGAGAACATATCAATAGATAATATAATCTCACCTACAGAAGTTTCACCGGGTAAAGATTTTGATGTAAGTTTTAGTGTTTCAAATAAAGGAAACTCAGAACTCAAAAATTTAAAAATAACCTTAGAACCTACCACGCCTGTAGTTAATAAAACTAAGAATATATTTGTGGTAACACTTAAGCCTAATCAAAAACAAAATTTTAAAGTAAAATTATTTTCAGCGTCAAACTCTGAAGCTAAAAATTACCCTATAAAAATATCAGCAGAAACTTCAGGCAAAGACCCTAAAACATTGAGTCAATATACTGGAGTTTATGTTAAAGGAGATACAAGTACAAAGACCGTACCACAATTGATGATTGAAAACTATAGTTATGGAGGCGAAAGCGTAAAAGCAGGAAGCGATTTCACTTTAAATCTAAGTTTAAAAAATACAAATAAAATTCAAGGGCTTAGAAATGTAAAACTAAGTCTTAGTGCAGAAGAAGGCGCTTTTTTACCTAAAAACGCTTCAAATTCAATGTATATAGAGAGTATCCCGGCAAATGGTAGTATAAGCAAAGCTATAAAACTTAATTGTAAAGCAGATGCTCAGCAAAAAACAGTAAGCATTAATGTAGATATGAACTATGAAGATAAAAATGGAAATCCTGTAACCTCAAAAGATATAATTTCTATTCCTGTAACTCAAAAGGTAAGGCTTTTGATAGATGAAATCGTTCCACCTACAGAAATATATAAAGATCAGCAGATGTCAGCTTCGATTCAATACTACAATATGGGAAAAAGCGCTATGTCAAATCTTAGAATAACTGCAGAAGGAGAAGGTTTTAAATTTCCACAATCTCCAAGTCAATATGTTGGAAATTTTGAATCTGGTAAAAATAACTACTATGATTTGGCTATAATTCCAGAAAAAGAAGGAGAAATAAAGGGAAAAGTCATATTTACGTTCGAAGATATATCTGGGAAAGAAGAAAAAATAGAAAAAGAATTCAAATTTACCGCAGCTCAAGCACCTGTACCAGAGGTGACAGTACCAGAAACTGAAGAAGCTTCTAAATCTGGAGGCATAAAAAAAGCACTTCCTATAGGAATTGGCGGACTTGGAATACTAATAGCTTTTAATATATACAAAAAACGCAAAAAATCAAAATATGATTCAGAGTTAGATATAGAGGAGTAAAATTATGAATTCAATAGATCTTATTGTAATGGGGATAAAAAACCTTCTTCGGCGAAAAGTGAGAAGTATTCTAGCTGTTACAGGCGTAATAATAGGAGCATGTGCCATCACTATAATGGTATCTTTAGGAATTGGATTAAGCGCTAGTTTTGAGAATCAAATAAAAAGCTATGGTAATCTGCATATAATAGATGTAAGTTCAAATAGCGGAGGAAATGCCACTTACTCCCCAGATACAACTAAAAATAAAAAACAAGCAGTTTTAAATGATAAAACCATAGATAAGATAGCTAAAATTGAAGGTATAACAGCAATAACGCCTGTAGAATCGGCATATATGAAAGTTGGAATAGGAAGAAATATTGCTTCAGTTAGCATAAAAGGAGTAAAACCAGAGGTGTTTGAAAAGTTTGGATACAAATTAGCAGAGGGAAGAAATTTGTCACTAAATGATAAAAATGCTATAGTATTTGGAAAAAATGTACCTACTTGGTTTTATATCCCAAACCAACCATATTCATCAACTGAAACTGCGCCAATTAATATTATAAGCGGAAGAATAAAACTAACCTCAGATATGAACTATGGCGAACGCAAAACGGCAGAAAGTAGTGAAAAAAAGATAGATTATCCAATCTATGATGCACAGGGCGTTGGACTTTTGAGCAATGAAAATGATGATACCAGTTATAATGCGTATATGAATATTGCTACAGTAAAGAAAATGAATCAAGATACTCTAAAAGCTCAAAATATGAATAGTAGTCAAAAGAAAGAATATTCAGAGGTAACTAACAGTTACAAATAAGTTATAAAAAGTTATAACTACATATTAAGTTTTATAACTTTTAACTTAGAAAATTGTTGACAGCCTCCCATGTTCGTAAAGAGCATGGAGTGATAGGTATAACATTAAATAAACCTATCCAAAATCCTTTGAATTGCTGGAAGTCCCTAAAGCTAGTTAAACT
>JBGSPX010000053.1:0-17998 GCA_041738345.1 Proteocatella sp. | reverse complement strand
ACATCTTATCAAAGGATGATATTGACATGCTTAAAAATATCTAATATATTCTAAATAGTTAGAGACAGCTCTTCGAGCTGCCTCACATTTAAAATCTTATCATAGAAAGCCTATTTACAGACTTTTTTTCACACACTCTTTCCTTTTTATAAAAAAACACCTCTAACATTTATGGATACTGTATCACATATCCCTGTTAGAGGTGTTTTTTATTATATTTCCAAATTTTATATTTATTAATAGTGTTCCTTAAGCTCCTTTATCATTTCGCTCTTTAAAGTCCATAATTCTTGAGAAAGATCCACTTTAAATGGTTCTGGATTACTTATTCTCTTATACTGAGGCCAAAAACGCTCTTTCCTTTTAATAGAATTTTCCCTATACTCCATAACAGTCTTTTTGTCTCTTACAAGATTTCCATCTATAAATAACGGTTTCAGAAGTTTTTCTATATAATACTCTTCAAAAATTTGAGTTTTCCAAGTATACGTAGGATGAAATACTTTTAAAGGTTTATTCTCATCAACTTCTTCATGATCTAAAACTATTAAATCCGCTAAAGCTGAATCATTTCGTTTACTAAATATTCTAATTACCTGCTTATAGCCTGGATTATTTATTTTTTCTGGAGATTCCGAAAGTTTTATCTTAGGTATTATTTTACCATCTCTTTCTATTGCCGAAAGTTTATACACGCCTCCAAGCGATGGATGATTACTAGAGGTTATAAGCTTGGTTCCTACCCCCCACACATCTATCATTGCCTTTTGCTGTTTTAGATTCATTATTGCATATTCATCCAGATCATTCGATGCCGTTATTTTTACATTCTCAAATCCCGCTTTATCAAGCTTGTCTCTAACCTTTTTAGATAAGTACTCCAAGTCCCCAGAATCAAGTCTAACACCTTTAGGTTCATAACCTTTTTCTCTAAGTTCTTCAAATACTTTTATCGCATTAGGAAGCCCACTTTTTATTGTATTATAAGTATCTAACAAAAACATAGTTTTATCTGGATAGTTCTCAGCGTATGCTCTAAATGCTTCAATTTCTGAATCGAATCGTTGAACCCAACTATGAGAATGTGTTCCCATCAGTGGAATATCAAATAACCTTCCCGCAAGCACGTTAGATGTTCCCACACAACCTCCAATAACTGCTGCTCTAGCTCCATAGAGCCCTGCATCCGGCCCTTGAGCTCTCCTAAGTCCAAATTCCATTACCGCATCTCCATCTGCTACTTGGCATATTCTAGAAGCTTTCGTAGCAATAAGTGATTGAAAATTTATAATGTTTAAAATAGTAGTTTCTATTATCTGTGCTTCTATCGAATTTGCTTTAACTCTTATTATAGGTTCATTTGGAAACATAATAGTTCCCTCTTCAACTGCATAAATTTCTCCTGTAAATTTAAATTTTCTCAGGTATTCAAGAAAATTTTTATCAAAAACTCCCAAACTATCAAGATAGGTTATATCCTCATCAGTAAATTTAAGATTTTGTATGTAATCTACAACTTCATCTATACCACAAACCACAGTATATCCTCCATCGCTTGGATTTTTTCTAAAGAATACATCAAATATAAGTTTTTCTTCATTTAAATTCTCAATGAAGTATGCATTCGACATAGTAAGTTGGTAAAAATCTGTCAATAAAGTTAAATTTTTCATTTTATTCCTCTCATTTTTCTAACATAAGCAAAATGCGCACTCGTATAGAATACGCATCGTTACTTATGTTAATTTTTTTAATGAATTATGCTTCTAAATTAGTATATATATCTTGAACATCATCATCATCTTCTAGCATATCAATTAATTTCTCCATACTTTTTTCAAGATTTTCATCAAGCTTAGTATATGTCTGAGGAAGCATTGTTACTTCAGCAGAAAGAATTTCATAATTAGCCCCTTCAATTGCAGCTTTTACCGCTTCAAAGTTTTCTGGCTCAGTTATTATTTCAAACCCTTCTTCATCTACAACAAAATCATCTGCTCCTGATTCTAAAGCAAGCTCCATAAGTGCATCTTCTTCAACATTTCCTTCATTAGCAATAAAAATTATACCTTTTCTATCGAACATGAAGCTTACACAGCCTGCCGTTCCCATATTTCCACCATGTTTATCAAAGTAAAATCTTACATTTCCTGCTGTTCTATTTTTATTATCGGTAAGCGAATTAACGATAACGGCAACTCCACCTGGACCATATCCTTCATATGTTATATGCTCATAATTTTCAGAATCTCCACCGCCTGCACCTTTTTTAATAGCTCTATCTATATTATCATTGGGCATGTTCATAGCCTTCGCTTTTTCTATTGCAGTTTTTAATGCTGCATTATATTCAGGATCGCCTCCGCCCTCTTTCGCTGCAACTGTAATTGAACGTGCATATTTAGTAAAGATTTTAGCTCTTTTTGCATCCTGCTTATTTTTTCTGTTTACTATATTACCTATTCTACCCATAGGGGTTCCTCCTAAAATTAAGTGATTTGATCTTAAATACTAAAACATTATACAGCAAATATATTTAAATTTCAACTTTTTACTAACTATATTAAAATTCCAAATTCTCTATTAACATTTAAGGCATCTACTAAATTCAATTCTTCATATTTCTCAGCAAATCTATCCAATGTGTACTGATTTGCAAAAAGCATTACTGGTCTATCAAAGTGATCGAATACTAACATACTTCTAGAATTATGATATTTATTTAACCCTTCAGGTTCTTCAGTTTTTATCCATCTTGCTACACTATAGTCAAGATGTTCTATCAATATATCTGAATTGTATTCATTTTTTAGTCTATATTCAAAAACTTCGAATTGAAGTGCTCCTACTGCCCCAAGAATAACTTCATTATATTGAGTCTTATACACCTGTATAGCTCCCTCTTGAGCTAACTGATCTACCCCCTTATGGAAATGCTTAGCTTTCATAGAATTTACGGGCATTACCCTTATAAATAGTTCTGGTGGAAAAGTTGGCAGTGGCTCAAAGAAAAGCTTTTCTTTTCCAGCTGTAAGAGTATCCCCTATTTGATAATTCCCTGAGTCATATATTCCTATAACATCTCCTGCATATGCTTTATCTATCGTTTCTCTATCATTAGCCATAAGCTGTGTAGATTGAGATAACTTTATTTTCTTTCCAGTTCTTGAAAGCGTTACATCCATACCTCTTTCAAATACGCCAGAACATATTCTTAAAAATGCAATTCTATCTCGATGCGCTTGATTCATATTCGCTTGAATCTTAAATATAAATCCTGTAAAAGTACTCTCATATGGAGCAACTTCTCCATTTATAGTTTTTCTATTTCCTGGACCTGGTGCCATATCTAGGAAATGATTTAAAAATGCTGTGACTCCAAAATCTGCTAGGGCCGTTCCAAAAAATATAGGAGTCAATTTTCCTTCTCTAATGAGTTTTAAATCAAATTCATTTCCAGCTCCATCTAAAAGTTCCATACTTTCTCTCAGTTCTTTAAGATTTTCAGGATGCAAAAGACCTTCAAGCTCAGTTCCAAAAACACCATCTTCACCAAGCTTTATAACTTCTTTTTTTCTATACAATTGAACTTCATTTTCTAATATATCATAGATACCTTCAAATTGAAGTCCGCTTCCTATTGGCCAAGTTACTGGTGTTGACATCATTCCAAGTACGGTTTCAAGTTCTTCAATCAATTCTAACGGTTCTTTTGCTTGTCTATCTAATTTATTTATAAAAGTGAATATCGGAATACCTCTAAGCCTACATACTTGAAACAGTTTTTTAGTCTGAGCTTCAATACCCTTAGCTGCATCTATTACCATTACAGCACTATCTACAGAAGTCAAAACTCTATACGTATCTTCTCCAAAGTCATTATGACCCGGAGTATCCATTATAGATATCATCTTATTATCATATTCAAACTGCATTACAGAAGAGGTCACCGAAATTCCTCTTTTCTTTTCTATTTCCATCCAATCTGATTTAGCATATTTAGTGTTTTTTTGAGCACTTACCGTTCCTGCTTCTCTTATAGCTCCACCATGAAGTAGTAGTTTCTCTGTTAAAGTTGTTTTTCCAGCATCAGGATGCGATATTATCCCAAATATTCTGCGTCTATCTATTTCTTTAGATATCTCTAAATTATTCATCAATAAGGTTCCTTTCAAATAAAATCATACCTATTATTTTACTATATTTCTAACTTAGTTGATACATTTATTTTAATTTTTTCAAAAAAATATTTTTTTCTTCTATAAATAGGAGTATAATATTATATGGTTGTGTTTTTTATAATTGTTCAATTATTTATTATTTTTGTTAACCCTATTTATTAAAAAAAGGAAGTAATATCATGTCACAAAAATTAAAACCCAAATTTTTTACAACAATGAAAAATTATTCCAGAGAACAGTTTTTTAAAGATTTAACTGCTGGAATAATAGTTGCTATAATCGCACTACCTCTTTCCATTGCACTTGCCATATCCTCTGGTGTAACCCCTGAAAAAGGACTTCATACTGCCATAATTGCTGGATTTTTAATATCCTTTTTAGGCGGAAGTAGAGTCCAAATAGGAGGTCCTACCGGTGCTTTTATGGTTATTGTATACGGAATAGTTACAAAGTTTGGCATGGATGGTCTTATAATAGCCACCATAATGGCTGGTATCATAATGATTGCAATGGGTCTTTTGAAAATGGGAAATATTATAAAGTTTATTCCGCATCCTATAACCACTGGATTTACAAGCGGTATAGCCCTTGTAATATTTTCATCTCAAATAAAAGATTTCTTTGGACTTCAAATGAATGAAGTTCCAGTAGAATTTATAGAAAAATGGAGCGCCTATATTAAATCATTTTCTAGTTTAGATATGACTACCACATTGATAGGAATGTTATCTTTACTTATAATAATACTTTGGCCAAAGATAAATAAAAAGATTCCTGGAGCTCTGATTGCACTTATTGTTTCTTCTGCTATTGTAAGTATAATGGATTTAAATGTAGCTACAATCGGAACAAAATTTGGTGAATTATCATCTTCACTTCCACAACTTACAATCCCAAAGGTAGATATAAATACAATTAAGTTGCTTCTCCCATCAGCCTTTACAATTGCTATATTAGGCTCGATTGAATCTCTTCTTTCCGCAGTAGTTTCAGATGGTATGATTGGAGGAAAGCATCGTTCTAACATGGAGCTTGTTGCACAAGGTATAGCAAATATGGCATCTGGCTTATTTGGAGGTATTCCTGCCACAGGAGCAATTGCTAGAACTGTCGCTAATATAAAAAACGGAGGACGAACTCCTGTTGCCGGAATGGTTCATGCCATAGTACTGCTTCTTATAATGGTACTTTTTATGCCTCTTGCTAAAATGATTCCCCTTGCCTCACTTGCTGCAATTCTTATAATTGTAGCATATAATATGAGTGAATGGAGAGAGTTTTTAGCATTATTCAAAGCTCCTAAAAGTGACATCGTCGTACTTCTCGTAACTTTTATAATTACCGTATTGATAGATTTAGTGGTAGCCATAGAGATAGGTATGGTATTAGCAGCCTTCTTATTTATGAAACGAATGGCAGACGTTTCAAATATAGAGGTTATGGATTTTGATGCTTCTGAAGAAAAAGAATCTGATGAAGATAGTCCTTATAATAGAAGTGAAATAAAGGATGTACAAATATACGAAATAAATGGGCCTTTCTTTTTTGGCGCTACCGATAAATTCATAGATGCACTCAGTGAACTTGGTTACAAAACAAAAGTCCTTATAATCGATATGAAAAATGTACCTGCTATGGACGCTAGTGCACTTCATGTCTTTAAAAGACTTATGCGTACATGCAAACATCGTCATATCAAGGTACTAATATCAGGAATAAATAGCCAGCCTCTAGAGCTTTTTAAAAAGGCTGAAATATTTGATATAATAGGCGGAGAGGATAGATTTTTTAAAACCATAGACTCTGCCCTTGAAAATATCGCCCTTTAAATTAATATTTAAATTTTAAAAATGGGATTATGCTAAGCTAGCATAATCCCATTTTTTATATCACACTTACTAAAATTCCACCTTCAGCTGTGTACGTTCCTATTATCGGTCCAATCTCCGCTATTATAACTTCTTCGAAATCATATTTTTCTAAAATCATATCTCTTACCATTTCTGCCTTTTCAATATCATTTGAATGGGCAAGCCCTAATATTGTAGGCTTTATTCCAAGTTCTATGACTTTGGCTTCCAATATATCAAGCATTTTTTTTATACTATTTTTAGTACCCCTTGCCTTATCTACAACAAAAACCGTTTTCTCTATTTGAATTATAGGTTTTAAATTAAGTGCATTTGCTACAAAGCCCTTAGTTTTGCTTATTCTACCACCTTTAACTGCATTCTCAAGAGTTTCTAGCATACCATAATGAATCAACGATTCTGATAGTTTTTTTGTCCTTAATACAACCTCTTCATAAGATATATTTTCATTAATATAGTTAGCTGCCTTTACAGCTAATAATGCTGCTCCAATCGAACCGTTTGTTGAGTCGATAACCTCTATCTTCTTATCCGAAGCTTCTTGAAAATAAAGATCTTTCGCAAGAACTGCAGAAGAATATGTTCCTGAAATCTCATTTGATAAAGTTACAACAATTATATCATTATTCGTAGCTTTATATTCCTCTAAAAACGCATCTGGAGAAGGGCATGACGTTTTAGGAAGAATTGGTGATATTCTCATTCTCTCATAAAATTGTTCATTAGTAAAATGATTTACAATTTCATCTCCAAAAGTTACATTTAAATTAACTACACTTATATCATATCTATCTAAAATATATTTCGGAATATCTAACGCTTGATCCACAATTATTTTTATTTTATTCATTTTATCTCCTCACATTTAATAGAAATATAACGTTATTCATTTTTATAAAATACAATATAAACCCAATATTGTCAATCCTTTTAATCATATACTTATACACTCGTTTAATAAAAAATAGTTATTTTTTTATTAAACAAAAAAATTCGATTTTATATTCTCTTATTAATGGGTAGACTAAAATTAGGTATTAATTGAAATTAGAGGGGGATTGTCAGTGATAAATGATTTTTATTATGATTTATTAAGTTTGAATGATAATTTTTTGCCAATGATTAATGAGTTTGAAATATTTAAACACATCAATCAGGCTCATTTTATATTTTTAAGTATGGATAAAAGTAGAATAATATACCAATATGATTTCAATTCAAAAAATATGTTTTATGAAGCTATATTTAAGAAGATTCACGAAGAATCTATTCCTTTCTTCGAAAATAAATTTATAAATTATAGAATTTGGGATAATATTCTTCTTGAAAATACTGAACTTGACAATAAAAGTGGCGTGTGGGTAGCAGCTTCTATATATCAATGTTTAGCTGAAAATATTAATGATTACTGTTGTGTCATTTTATTTTATGCCAAAAATCTAGACACTGCGCTTAATATTAGAACTCATTTAAATGAGAATTATTTAATCCAAACATCACTTCATGTAAATATGGTAATCAAAAACTATGAAAAACTGTCTTATAATATCGATTCTTTTGTTGAAATGATTTCTAAAAAAGATGTTTATATGCCATACCACATGACAAACGTTGCAAATTTATGTATGAATGTTGCCTCTAAATTAGATTTAGACAAAAGACAAACCAATATACTTTATATTGCAGCACTAATACATGATATCGGAAAGCTTCATATTCCTGATAAAATAATAAATAAGCCTGGTCCATTAGATGAAAACGAATTTAACCGTATTAAAACACATAGCGCAAAAGGTGAAGAAATAGCTAAATCTGCATTTTGGGGTATGGATTTATTAAAAGAAATTCCTCAAATAATTCGTTCTCATCACGAAAATTATGACGGAAGCGGATACCCCGATAGTCTTATAGGTAATGACATTAATCTTTTGAGCCGTATAATAAGAGTTGCGGATTCTGTAGATTCTATGCTATCAAGGTTCCCATATAAAGAACCTTTAGAGCGCCCTAACGTAATTGATATTTTATTTAAAAACAGTGGTACACATTTTGATCCGGTTATAGTTAATCTTATGATTGAAGTATTAAATGAAAACAATGCATTAGATGCTCATATGATAGTTAAAAAACCTCAATTTTTACCAAAAACCGTATTAAGTTTTTTTTACAAGGACTCCGCAGAACTTGTTTCAATTCTTGGAAATCTAGTTATAGATTCTAATGGAACTAGATTTATATTGCATCAAGAAAACAACTACAATCTAAATTTCAACCATAATTATATTTATAAAGCTACCTTTAGTTTCTTTAATCAACGAATTTTGTACGAATATAGCGCTGATATAATAAATGTATCCGAAGATTATCTTACTTTGAAAAATATAGTTTATATTCCATCAGATAAATATTTTTCATTATCTTGGGATAGCGACATTTATATAAAAAAAAAGTCAAGATAATTTTTTAAAAGCCAATATTATAAATTTAGGAGTCGAAACTATAATTATAAAAACATTTCAAGATAGTACTGAATTTTTAATAGAAAATTTTGCTAATATTATTCGATGTCTTTTAATCGAAGTTGTAGATGATATAAATTTAGATATGCTTGTTGATCTTAAGATAATTAAGTATTATATAGGTGATTCAGACACTATATTTGTATGTAAATATGAAAATTTAACAGCTCTTCAAAAAGATCAAATTTTAAAATTGCTATTTAGAAAACAAGTCCTTCTACGAAAATCTAAACCTAATATTAAGATACGATAAAATTAAAATAGTATGAAGCCATTAAGCCTCATACTATTTTCTATATTTGATATTAATTTTTCTTAGGTCTAAGTCCAAGGATTACTCCAAGGGCTATTGAAAGATATGCTGCCATTACAATTTGATATTCTGGTGGAAGCATAAAAGTTATTGTGTGAGCAGGTATCCAAAAATAAGGAATTGTTTTTAGTACAGTAAAGTTAATAAAACCATTCCAGTCTACTTCATTTGCAATTAATGCTATTGAACGTTTTTTTACGCCCTTTACTTTAAGTTCTATGTTTTTATCAGTCATCTTATGAAATCCCATCATAACTATACCAAAGCTAGCATTCATAGCAACACTCGTAAAAAAGGCTTTTAAAAATACAGATCCTTCACCAGGAAGTAAACCTTTTTCTAGTACATATACTATTCCACCACTGTAAATTTTTAGCATCAGTGAAAGTACCGCACCTATAAATCCCCATATAATAGCTCTCTCAAATATCCTATCTGGAACTATCCATGATTTTTTAGTAAGCCTTACTGCCAAAACCTCTCCTACAGTAGCAAGAAATGTAAATTTAATAAATCCCATAATGTACATATGCTCTGTAGAAAGCATTTTGAAAAGTTCTTTACTTTTTGGAAATACTAAAATCATAGAAAAACCTAATACAATAATTGCACAAATTACTGGTATTATACCATTTTGTTTTTTTGCGTCCATTAAATCCTCCTAATTTTCATTTATGTCTTCCATGATATATTATCATCTAACGCTTTATTATGCAAATATTATTTAATCACGTTTATAATATTAACTATGATGGGTTCTGCTTCAACGCCTTGTATTCCAAGAGTAAAAAATATAAATTCATAAAATCCATTTTTTATACAAGTTAAATCTAAGCCTTCTATTATTAAAATATCATTTTTCAATAAATTCACATGAGTTTCATGGTTCGGTTGTGCTCTTTCTATCCCAAGCTGATCTATTCCTATAAATTTTAGTTTTGAGCTAGTAAGTAAACAAGATGCCCCTGCATCTAAATATGGAAATTCAAAGTCAAAACAAGCTTCGCCAATACTATTCAATTTATCTTTTTTGGTTTTAAAAAACAATACATCCACATCAATTTCAGAAATTTTTTTCACAATGTCGATTGATATTATATTATCTTTAATTCCATTTGATAAATCACAAACATAGCCTTTGTATACTTGGTTTGTGATACTATAATCAGAAGATGTTTTTCCGCCTTCAATTGCGTGTAATGGATAATCAATGTGGGTTCCTGTATGAAGCGGCAAAATAATAGTGGATTCATACATACCATGTTCTTTAAAATTTCTTGTATTTTCTATTCTAGGACGTTTTTGTGCTGAGTTTTTATATACTTCCATATCTTTACTTATTTTAACAGATAAAGTTTTTAGCATATCAGATCTCCTTCTTCATATATATACAGTTCTTTACACTGCGATTTTTGCTTTATAATATCTGCTATTTCCCACTGTTTTTCAATTTCTTCTGGGCTTACAAAAAGTGTTCTATCTCCATTTTTAGCATCCATCAAAAGCTTTATATATGCTTCTGGCCTATTTCCAGTAATTCTACATTCATGACAATATTCAGACTCAACTGTTTCCATTTCAAATCCATACCCTGGCGATTTGGAGTTGAATTTCACTTTAACACCCTCCCTAGGGTATACCTTTATAACTAATTTATTAGCTTCGGATTCTAAGGTTTTATTTTCATCCAAAAAAAGTATGTTCTTCTTAAATTTAATTTCTATCTGTGTTTTTTTTTCTCTCATTTTCTTGCCCGTCTCTATTACAAAATCTACCCCTTCCCAAAATGGAGAATCCACGATAAGAAAAATTTTTGCATAAGTCTCAGTATTTGAATTTGAAAGGTTTTTAGAAATTGTCCTATAAGATTTATACTGTCCTATTTCTATAACCTTTTTATTATTTATTTTAAATTTAGACAATATCTCAATTTTTTTTAGGCGAATATTTTCTGGATTAAAATTAATTGGCTTATCCATAGATATAAGTGACATTATTTGCAACAAATGACTTTGAATCATATCAATTATTGCTCCTGACGCATCATAATAATCTATACGTTCCTCGACTCCTTCAGTTTCAAAATTTATTATTTTTATAGAAGCAATGGCTTCTTTATTCCATGCAGTTTCAAATAATTTATTTCCAAATCTTAATATCAATATATTCCTTATCATTTCTTTACCTAAATAGTGGTCTATTCTGTATATTTGAGCTTCTTCTGCAATTGTTGTAATATTTTTTTGAATTTCCTTAAATGATTCAAAATTTTCTCCAAATGGTTTTTCAAAAATTAATTTATGATTTAAATTGTTTTTTTCAAAAATACCCATTCTTGATAAGTTTTCTGCTACTATCTCAAATAAATTAGGCTTAACTGCTAAATAAAAATTTCTTCCCATATTATCATACTTACTAAATATATTTTTTAATTTTATATAATCCTTATAATCTTTGAAGTCTAAATTTATATAAATTATATTCTCTAAAATTTTCCCCTTTAATTCAAACTTACCTTTAGTCTGTATATAGTCTATATATTCTTCATTTGAAAAAGCTTTTCGTCCTAAACAAACTACAATTTTATAAGGCTCACTATCTAAATACCATTGATTTAATGCAGGTAAGATTTTTTTTGATGCCAAATCTCCTGTTGCTCCAAATAAAACTAATATTTCTTCCATACCTATTTCTCCACTTTATCTTTATACAAAATTTCATGCCCTCCAAATTCATTTCTCATTGCAGATAGTATTTTTTCCGAAAAGCGTTCCTTGTCTTTTGATTTATACCTAGAAAATAGAGCTGATGTGATAACTGGAATAGAAACTTTTAAATTTATGGCCTCTTCTAAAGCCCAATCGGCTTCTCCTGAAAAAGAAATTTCTCCTTCTATATCCGAAAGTTCTCCATCTTTTTTAAGAGCTTCTGCCGCAGTATCCATAAGTAAACCTGATATGATAGAACCCTTTTGCCAAACTTTTGAAATTTCATATAAATTCATATCATATTGACTTTCATATAAAAGTTGGAACCCTTCTCCAATAGCCTGCATCATTCCATATTCTATTGCATTGTGAATCATTTTTACATAATGGCCTGCTCCAGAATATCCCATAAATCCAAATCCACTTTTTCCACTTATTCGATTAAAAATATTTTCTAGGTAAATATACGTTTCTTTATCTCCACCAATCATAAGACAAGCTCCATTTCGCGCCCCCTCTATTCCACCACTTGTGCCTACATCCATAAAAGAAATTCCTAGTTTTTTTAAATCTTCATAGCGTTTTACACTATCTTTGTAATTAGAATTCCCTCCATCAATAATTATATCTCCATTCGATAGATAAGGAATTAATTCTGATATAATATCATCTACAGCCTGTCCCGATGGAACCATAAGCCAGATAACTTTAGGTTCTGATAGTTCAAGAACAAATTTATCTATTTCCGAAAAACCATTCACATCTTGCTCCTTTAATTTCCTCAATTTCTCTGAATTTTTACTATAAACAGCTAATTCTATATTGTTATCTCTAAAATTTAGTGCTAAGGGATATCCCATTTTTCCAAGTCCTATAAGTCCTATTTTCATAGCAAACACTCCTTATCAAAAAAATTCATTATTTCATTATTATTCTCTTATACCCTAAAATCTTGTTAGAAAATTTTATTTAATGCACAAAAAAAGAATTCCCTTTATATAAAAGAGAATTCTCAATATATTTATATTATTTTAATCTAAATAAACTATACCTTGGCTAAACGGTTTTTGAGAAGCAACGTTTGCGCTATGGTAATTAACATTATCAATAATAATGCACGTAATTTTCGAATTTAAACTCAAGTGTTGTCCCGTTATACTGCTAAGCAACTTTAAAAAATCCTGTTCTGTATCATCACTAGATAAAAGTCCTTTAGATTCCCAACTAAGTTTTTCATTTTTAAAAATATTTTCCACTGTATCTTTTACAGTTTCTAGATATTCTCCTGTTGCGTATATCTTTTTCTTTTCACCTATATGCAACTTGCTCCCTTGGTTAAGTTGTTTAGGTTCCCAGCCATTTGTGAAATAATTTACCATTGTTGCATTATTACTCTTTACATTGTTATACCATTTTCTGTTTGATGGACTAACTCCAAGCAATGCTTCTTTTTTCATAAATCTTCCTCCTGACTTAAAATCCTTTAAAAATTTAATAACCATACAGACAATTTATCAATTTAATAGTTTATCAACCTCCTAAATGTATATTGTCCTCTATTATAGTATAAAATTTCTAAATTTTCAAGTTTTTTGAAGATTTTTCAAATGATTAGTCCCTATAAACTTTTATGCTCTAACATCTAAATATTTCCCCAAATCTGGATTGACTGGTTTTGAACTATTTGATGAATCTATAATTTTTACCATTTCAACCATCTTATTTTCTTCTGAATTCATAGCCATTTTCATAACAGACAAATTAACTTGTTGTGCTACTTTTGCTTGGCTAAGACCAATTGACATTGCAGCTATATCCATAAACCCACCTCCAACACAATCTATATATCATTATTATACCACATTTTGTACGAAAAATAGCGATTTCTTAATAAAAAAGGTAATAGTGCAATAAAGAATATTGATACCATAAAAATTATAATTATCGGAATATAATAAGGATATGGTGGCAATAAATCCAACACTGTAGAAGCTTGAGGTTTTCCGCTTAAATATGCATAATTTCCTTCAGTAATATAATTTATAGGTATTATAGCTATAATATAAATTGATGTAATTTTTAAAACTCTAAAAAATGATTTTATATCTATATCAAATTTTTTTATTTTTATCATATAGATACTCGTGAATATAAGTAGTCCATGTCCTACAAAATATTGAAAAAACATGAAATGTGGATATGTGAACGTAGAAGTATCTGGAGATATAAGTGCTATAAAAGAACCTGTAAATCCCCAAAAATATACTAAATCAACCATCCACTGTTTAGGATTTAATAGCATAAATATACTTATTATTATAGCTATTCTACAGGTGTATAATGGGAGTGATTCTTTAAAAGAAAAGCTACCTCCAGTTATATACCATGAATATAATAAAATTTGTTGTATCGCCATTAAAATTGATATAATGATACTAATGTATTTGTCATTCTGCCTATAGAATGACTCAAACTTAAAACATGTGATTATCAATAAAACTATTACTATAAGCGCTATGTTATGTTCTAATGAAAATGGAATGAAATATTCCCCTGTGTTAAATGTTTCCCAAAATTTTGACATTATTTTCTCCATAATAAATAAAATATATTTTTTTATTATATCACTTTAAATACAAAACCCCAAGAAGATTCACTCTATTTCTTGAGGTTTACGGATAGTAAATATATAATTGTTAAATCTGCATTTCAAATTCTAAAAGCCAATTTTTGGTAAACTCATCAGCAAAAGATGCTTCCACACTATATTTATAAAGATTTTCATAATCTTTTCTTCCCCATAAAAACTCATTTTTAACTAATTTAAATTCTTGCTCCATGTTTGTATCAGATACCGTCCTATTATCAGTATTTACTGTGATTTTAATTCCATTTTTCATATAAAAATCTATTGGATGCGATTTAATATTAGGTACTGCTTTTGTTTGAATATTACTTGTAGGGCAACATTCTACAAATACATTCCTTGTTCTTACTAAATCTAATATTTTTTGATTGCTCATCATTGCTATACCGTGGCCTATTCGCTTTGCTCCAAGAATCAGAACTGCCTCCTCTATATTTTCAGCTATTCCTGTTTCTCCTGCATGTATAGTTACACCATATCCCAGACTCTTAGCATAATTTACAGCATTTATAAATTTTTTACAAAATCCTTGATTTTCTGCACCACAAAGATCTATTGCAACTACTTTATCTCCCAAAAACTTACATCCTGCATCTATTACCTCTAAAAATCCTTCTTCTGATGAATTTCTTAAATATGACAAAATTAAGTTTCCTTTTATTTCGTAACATCGTTCTGCTCTTTTTATGCCATCAATAACGCTTGAAATAATATCTTCATAGCTCAGTCCTTTTTTATCATGTAGTTGTGGTGCAAATCTTAGTTCCATATATTTTACATTTTCTAAAGCAGCATCTTCCATTATTTCAAAGGCTACTCTTTCTAAGTTTTCATAACTCTGAAGTAGTGCTATTGGCAATTCAAATTTTTCCAAGTAAGTTTCAAGAGAATCACAATTAACTGGCGCTGTTAATTCTAATTTTATATTCTCTTCTTTATCCCTACCAATATCTAATTCTTCTTTTTTTAAAAATTCCAATACAGTTTCCGTTCTTAAACTTCCGTCCAAATGACAATGTAGTTCTATTTTTGGCATTAAATACATTTTATCTTTCCTCCTAAAAATTAATATAAAAAAACACTCAATCATGAAGAAGATACAATTATGCGTCTTCTTCGTAATCAAGCGTTTAAGGTACTTGGTAGAAACCCCCACTCCATATCAATGGGGTTATACGAAAATATTAAAAAATATTATATCTTATAAAATTTTTTTTGTCTATACACTAATATTCTTTTTTTGATTTTTTTTGAATGTACATCCTCTGGTCTGCCTCTTCTATAAGTTCTTCTAAACTTCCATGTAATTCATCATTATATGTTACCAATCCATAGCTAAAAAGCAATGGAAATTCAAATCCTAATTCAAAAAATTTAGCTTCTAAATCTCTTTCAACTTTTTCAAGAATCTTTTCAGCATTTTGAAAATCACAATTATAAAACCCTACTAAAAACTCATCGCCGCCTAACCTTGATATAAAATCAGATTTCCTTAGATTATCTACAAAAACATCTGAAATTGTTTTTATGAATCGGTCTCCTTCAATATGACCTATTCTATCATTTGTTATTTTTAAATTATCAATATCAATATACGCTATAGTAAAATCATCTTTCATGCGCCTTGCTAATTTTAGCCTATCATTTAATATAATAAGTCCGTATCTTCTATTATATACTTTAGTTAGCTCATCATAAGCCGCTTCATATTCAAGTGAATTTCTTTGAGCTGTTAGTTCCTTATCTTTTTTTAATATCTCTATTCTTATTTTTCTATATATAAATATTCCACTAAAAATTATCGCTATGTTCAAAATAACAATACCCACTATAAGCGGATATAGTAAAGTTAAAACTTCATATTTAAATGCAATTATAAAAACTATCCAATTTATACCTTTCACTTTAGCGTAGCCAGAATAAACTTCTTCTTTATCAAATTCATAGTGACCTACCCCGCTATCATATTTCATTGCTTCAAGTATATGTTGTGAAACAGAGTAATATCTATCGTTATTTTCGCCCTCTTTTAGAACATTGAATTTCGGATCAATATAAAGAATATCTGGATGTGCAATCGTTTGACCAGAAAAATCTATCATATACGCATATCCACTTTTTCCAAATTTTATATCCTTTATTTGATTATATAAAAAATCACTGTTTGCAATAGCTACCAGAGCTCCCTTCACCTGTTTATTTTTATATATTGGAAGTGCATAAGCTACCACGATTTCTTCTTTTAGCTCTGGATTTATAGTCTTTGAGGGACTCATTATACTCCTTTTTCCATTCATAGCGTCTTTATAATATTCTCTATTACTGACATCTAACACTATATATTCGTTTCCATTTAGACTTGGATAATAGAGCTTGCCGTTATCATCTGCTATCCCTATCATTCTAAAATGCTCATTTGACTCTGATATATTTTTTAAATAAATCATTGCTGATTCAATATCATTTTCTGAATACTCATCAACCAAACAAGACTCTACCCCTTCTAAATAGGTAAATAATACTTCATTTTTTTGTTCTATAATCTGACTTGCTAAACTTGCATAGAGTTTTAGCTCGTTTTCTGCATTGGTTATTATATGCCCTTTTATATAGGCATACGCTATCATGCTAAAAATCAAAGTAATTATTATCCCTAATATAAGGAAATAATTAAACATCTGCTTACGCAAATCTTTTAATACCATAATGATCCTCCAAAGCTTAAGTATTATTTACTATATTTTTTATCTTTATTATAAATTTAGTTCCTTTATCTAGGCTACTTACACAGTTTATATCTCCTTCAAGTTTGCTTTTCAATATATTATACACTACACTCAATCCTAAACCTGTGCTCCCTCCGCTTCTATTTGTTGTAAAAAAAGGATTAAAAATTTTAGGTAACAAATCACTTTGAATTCCTACTCCATCATCTTCAAATTCTAATTTTATAAAATTTAGTTCGTTATATACAGATATTATTATACTCCCTTTTGTTTTGTTCTTAAAACCATGTATCAGTGAATTCATAATCAAGTTTGTCATTACCTGAGAAAATTCTCCTGGATACGTGCTTATTTTGAGCATTTCATCGCAATGTACATTGAAACTAATATTTTTATTTTTATATTCATGTTTAAGACTTAATATTATTGTGTTTATATAATCCCTAATGTAAATGTCTTTTAATTTATCTGTATTTCTATCCACCGCTATATCCTTAAAACTTTGAATAAGTTTTACTGCTCTTTCTAAATTTATGTTAAGTATCTCTGTCGTTTCTTTCACTGAATCTACATAATCAATTAACTCTTTTTTGGTTAGTTTCGAACTATAAATAAGATCTACCATATTTTTATTTACCGAATCCAAATAGGAAGCCGCTGTAAGCGAAACTCCAACAGGAGTATTTATTTCATGGGATACTCCTGCAACTAAACTACCTAGCGCTGCGATTTTTTCAGATTCTATGAGCTGTTTCTGAGCTAATTGAAGATTTTCTAGAGTATCGTTAAGTTCTATATTCATCGCCGTTAATTCTTCATTCATCGCATAAAGTTCCATTGTGCGTTCGTTTACTTTAGATTCCAATTCTTGATTAGAATTTAAAAGTTCATTTCCCATATAGGAAAAATCCCTTATCAGCGAGGCTAATTCTTCAAACGTTTTTGGAATAGTTTTTATATATTCTATACCCAAAAAATCTCCTTTTGCTAAAATGGATGTACTTTCGCTTAACATCTCTAGCGGTTTTATTAC
>JBGSPX010000059.1:0-299276 GCA_041738345.1 Proteocatella sp. | reverse complement strand
TTGATGGTACAACCATCTAGAAATATGGTTACTATAGAGTAGGAGATATACCTGTTCCCATTCCGAACACAGAAGTCAAGCCCTACATCGCTGATGATACTTGGAGGGCAGCCTCCTGGGAAAGTAGGTCGTAGCCAATTTAAAAAAAGCACTTGAGAATATCTCAGGTGCTTTTTTTTACATAATTTTATATTATTAAAATTTTTTTTGAAAAAATATAATAATAATTAGAAATTTGTCGATAATATAAGTTAGAGATTAGTTTTTTAATTGAATAGACAAAAACTATACAGTTGTTAAGTAAATTTTTATTAAATTTTAAAAATAATATTGAAAGCGTGAGATTATGGACAAAAAACTGATATTTAAAATACTTGAAATTGAAGAAACAAAAGATGAGAAGCTCATAAAGAATGCATATAGAACAAAACTTGCAATAACCAATCCAGAAGACGATCCAGAAGGATTTAAACAGCTTCGTGAGGCATATGAAGAAGCACTTAAATTTATTAATATGAAAGAAGAGGTCGAAAGCTCGGAGGAAGAAAATACGCCGATTAAAGCGTGGATAGAAGAGATTAATAAGGTATATTCCAAAAAATCAACCAGAATTGATAAAGCTTGTTGGATGGAGTTATTTGAGAGCGAAATTTGTAAGGATTTTGAAACCGCTAACGAGGCAAGAGAAGCTTTTCTCGTTTTTTTAATGGATAAATTTAGGCTTCCAGTAGATATTTGGAAACTTATAGAAGATACGTTTGAACTTGTAAATGCAAAACAGGAGCTATATGAGAAATTTCCACCTAATTTTATAGATTTTGTGACAGATACGGCTGAAAATAAGTCATGGATTGATTACAGCCTTTTTGAGGGAAGTGATGAAGGCGACTTAGATTTATTTATAGCTGACTATTTAGATTTACGTAATATTATCGACTATAGGGAGTATGATAAGTATGATGAAATACGGGCTCGTTTAGAAGCAATGGATGTATGGCATCCTTATTTAGAAGTAGAAAAACTAAGATTTAATCTATTTAATGAGAAACTCGAAATTGCCCTTGTGATAGCGGATAAACTAAAGTTAAGAAATGATAGTGATTTGTATATAAAATATTACATAGCACTGACGCATCTTGATAATTTTAGAGTAGAAGATTCATACAAGGAAGCTAAAGAAATTCTGGAAGTAAATCCAAATCATTTCGGTGCAAAATATATTCTCGCAACTTCGCTTTGTGAAAAAGGGGATTACGAAGATTCAAAAGCCATATATATGGAGCTTTTAGAACTCGATTCACACAATGAGAGTATTATTGCTGGTTTTCAAAAGGTGAATGAAAAGATAAAAGCTAAGTATGAAAAAGCTTTAAGTGAAAATCCAAATGATAAGGATGCGCGCTTGGAACTTGGCTGGTGTCTACTTCAGGACAATCTATGTCAGGAATGCGTAGATTTAGTTGAGGGCATGGAGCTTGACCAAGAAAATAGCTATAATTACTATAATCTAATAGGACGCGCTTATGTTTATCTTGAAAATTATGAGAAAGCATATGATTATATAAAAAGCTGGCTAGAAGAGATAATGAAAACTGAGGATGATGGCACAGAAAAAGCTAAAAAGCGAATCAAAAGACGTGCTATGGCGTATTATCTGCTTTCAAAATGTCACTATAGCTTTAGTAAAAATAAAGAAAATCCAACAGAAGAGATTGAGCTTTGCATAGATTACTTAGATAAGGCTATTGAAGTTGAAGAAAATGAGCGTGAACTTCTTAGATATATGATGGAAAAGGCTGATGCGTACACTAAAATAGAAGAGTACACAAAATGTGTGGATGTATGTGATCAAATAATTGCAAGAAGTGAAGGGTTTTATCCCGCATATGTATTTAGACAGGAAGCCTATTTTAATTTAAGAATGGCACAGGAAGTTATAGATGATTTTTATAGAGCGATAGATATTTACCAAGGTGATGCAAAACCATATATTTTAGCGATTAAGACATTCTTAGGATATAATCAGTACAACGATGCAGAGGGCATTTTAAATAGAGCGAAAGAAGCCCAGATTGAAAGTAATGAGTTGAGATACAATGAATTAGTACTAAAAGGGTATACTGCAGAAGGGTATGATGCGCTAAAATCACTTGCGGAGGAATTAAAGGAATTTTATGAAGCAGTTACAGCTGAACCAGGAGATATAAAAGATAGCGCTGAAGTGCTACATCAACTTGCACTTTGCTACTACCATATGAGGGATTTTGAATTAGCGCTTAAGACTGTAAAAAACAAAATGGATTTAAGCTTCACAAGTGGAAGCTGGGTACTTTATGCAGATTGCTTAGAATCGCTTGAAGAGTATGAAGATGCAGCGCAGGAGTATAAAAAGCTTACACAGGAGTATCCAGAATATGTATACGGTTATTATCAGCTTGGAAGCTGTTACATGCAGCTTGACGAAGAAGATGATGCGTTAGAGGCTTTTGAAAAAGTAGTTGAACTTGACGAAGAACACCGCTTTGTGCACAATGAGATAAAAGATATTTACCTAATGAGATATAGAAGAAATAATCAGATAGAGGACTATAATATTGCAGTAAAACATGCCTTAAGACAAATAGAGCTGGCACCAGATGTATATTATTATAATGAACTGGGATTACTTTATCTTGCAGGGTATGAACTTGAAAAAGCTGTAGAGGCATTTACAGAGGCGCTTAAGCATAAAGAGGATGATCTGTATTCGCATAACAATATGGGCTCTTCTTACAAGGTTATGGGAGAATTTGAAAAAGCACATGAGTGCTATCAAAATGCGCTTAAATATCAGAAAAATGATGATGTAATCGCAAGTGGAAATCTAGCAACTTATTACAGAATAAAAAGAGAGTTTAAAAAATCAGAAGAAACTTATAAAGAGATGCTTACGCGTTCAAAAAATCCTAGAAGTATTCTAGCTGACTTATATGACCTTTATTTAAATATGGAAGCTTGGGATGAAGCTATTGCAATTTGTGCGCAGAAACATGGGATTGAAAGCTCGAAAAAAACTTCTATTTTGGGTTCAGTAAAAAAACTGTTTGGGAAAAAAGAACGATTTTTAAATGTTGAACATAATGAAGATTATATGGAATATCTTTGCGATAGAGGGGAGATTGAAATTTATAAGGAAGATTATGAAGAAGCAGAAGCTTATTACAAGGAAGCTTTAAGATTGTTCCCAAATACTGGAAAACCATATAAGGATTTAGGAGATTATTATCTGTATATTTTAGGCAATGCTAAAAAAGCCCTTGAGTATTATGAACAGGGCTATAAAGTCTCTAAGGAATACGATGAAAATTTTGACTATAACTATAAGGATAGATTTCTAGAGGCGATTGCCCATTCATATTCAGCGCTTGGAGATACAGTAAAAACTAAAAAATGTGTAAAAGACCTTTTAAATTATCACAATGGATTTTGTGGAAGTATTGAAAATTGGCTTAATAATATGAGTTATAGGAAGATAAGACTATTTAAAATAGCATCTTGGAAGCTTTTAGTAGGAGAACGACAAGAAGCTGAAAAATATCAAGCACTAATGTTAGAATCATATTTCTGTAGAACCTGTGATTATGCGAAATGTGCAGAATATCTTGTATTAGAAGGGCTGTTTATGGAAGATGATGGAAAGTACAAAGAAGCCTTAGCTAAGTATGAAGAAGCGTTAGATGTGGTAAAAGATGATGTATATATAATAGGAAAAATAAAAAATGTTAAAAAGAAATTAGAGGAGATGAAGTAATGATAGTAGGTATAGATTTAGGAACTACGAATAGTTTGATTGCATATTATACCGAAGACGGTCCCAAAATCATTCCTAACAGATTAGGTGAAAATTTAACGCCATCTGTAGTAAGTGTAGATGAGCATGGACAGATATTTGTAGGAGAAACTGCAAAAGAAAGGATGCTACTTTACCCAGAAACCAGCGCTAGCGTATTTAAACGTTATATGGGAAGCGATAAAAAATATGAGCTAGGAGATAGGAGTTTTACAGCAGAAGAACTTTCTTCATTTATTTTAAGAACCTTAAAAGAAGATGCAGAAGCGTTTTTAGGCGAGGAGATAACCGAGGCGGTAATAAGTGTGCCAGCTTATTTTAACGATGCAAGAAGAAAAGCTACAAAAAGGGCAGGCGAGCTTGCTGGATTTAAAGTAGAACGTATTATAAGTGAACCCACTGCAGCAGCAGTTGCATACGGACTTTACCAAAATAATAAAGATACAAGATTTTTAGTATTTGACTTGGGAGGCGGAACGTTTGACGTTTCAATCTTAGAGCTTTTTCAAAATATAATCGAAGTTAGAGCAGTTGCAGGAGATAATTTTGTAGGGGGCGAAGATTTTACGGGAGTACTGGCAGAGATGTTTTTAAAAGAAAAAGCTATCTCTGAAGATACGTTGGACTTAAAGACGATGAATCATATTATAAAACAGGCAGAACAGTGTAAACGTGCGTTTACAAGCGAGAAGATGCCAAAGCTTTCTTGTAAGATAGGCGAAGAATATCAAAGCATAGACGTAAATGTTGAAAAATATGAAAAAGCGTGTGAACCGCTGCTTGAAAAAATTAGAGGACCTATAAAGCGAAGTCTTTCAGATGCAAATATAAAGTTATCAGATATAGATCAGGTGGTTATGATTGGAGGAGCGACAAAGCTTCCAATAATATATAGCTTTGTAACGAAATTATTTAAACAGTTCCCAAATACCAGTGTAAATCCAGATGAAGCTGTAGCACTTGGAGCGGCAATTCAAGGAGCAATGAAAGAGCGTCAAGAGGGTATAAAAGAGGTGGTTTTAACGGATGTATGTCCATTTACACTAGGTACTGAGGTTGTCAGGGAAATCGAAGAAAATAGGTATGAAGCAGGCTATTTTTTCCCGATTATAGAACGTAATACTGTAATTCCGGCAAGTCGTACAGAGCGTGTATACACGATAAGAGATAATCAGACAAAGATTACCGTAAATGTACTTCAAGGAGAAAGTCGTTTTGCAGCAAATAACCTTTCAATAGGGGCGCTTACTATTGAGGTTCCAAAAGCTAAAGCAGGTGAAGAACCAGTTGATATAACCTATACCTACGATATAAATTCAGTACTTGAGGTAGAAGTAAAAGCTATTTCTACAGGGAAGATGGAAAAAGCGATCATAAAAGGACAAAATGTAGATATGACAGATGAAGAAATCGAAGAGCGTATGAAAGAACTCTCATATCTAAAAATTCATCCAAGAGAGCAGGAAGCTAATAAATTAGTGCTTTTAAAAGCGGAACGTCTGTATGAAGAAAGCATTGGTGAGACAAGAAGAATGCTAGAAAGAGAACTTGGAAAATTTGATACAGTGCTTAATAGCAAAAATAAGGGTAAAATTGAAGAAGCGAGAAAAAGACTTCAAGAAGTACTTGAAATAGTAGCAGAAGAAAATCATTTCTAAAAGAGAAAAAATATTGGAAATTTGGATAGCTTCAGAAGGAGTTTAAAATGGGTAATAAAAAGACTCAAGCTAAAAATAGGTATAAAGTATGCATATTTATAATAAGTATGATAATAATAAGTATGCTGCTTATACAAATTTCCAGTCTATTTACAAAAAATTCTAATGTGTTTAATGAAATGACTTCAGTTTCATATATAGAGGATGCAGATAGCAAAATGGAACTGAAAGATGTATTAAATGTAGAGTCGGAACAGTTTATAAAACAAGATAACTCAGAACTCTCCTTTGGAAGAAGTAAATCCGATTGGTGGGTGAGGTTTAAGCTAAAGGATAACTCAAGCTATTTAGGAAAAAGGTATTTACTTTTATATAATCCAACGGTCGCTGAAGTAAAATTGTATTTACCAGTTAAAGATGAGTTGCCACTAAAATATAAATCATACTATTCAGGATGGCGATTTGCCAAACAAAAGCAGGACATTGGGTTTTTCTATCCTTCATTTTTAATTGATGAAAATGTGGCTGAAGATGAATATGTATATATGAAGCTTAATTCGACCTTTACACAAAATTACGATATTAGAGTTCTTACAGAAAAACAGTTCACTGATTATAAGGATAAGCGGATTCTATTTATTGGAGTGATTTTTGGGGTTTTCGGGGCACTTATTCTGTTTAATACAGTTGTATTTTTGGAATTAAGGGACAAAGCTTATTTTTGGTATGTCATGTATCTAATAACACTTGTTATATATGAGGGTGACTTACTTGGAGTATTCTCCGTGTATATGCCAAATATGTACGCTATATTTATGAAAAATACGATATCACTTTCGCTGCTTGTTATGCTGACCTCGCTTACTTTTGCAAAAGTATTTTTTGATATAAAAGTGGACTTCCCAAAACACAATAAATATTTTAGATGGATTTATTGTGCAATTGGAGTAGGCTTGATTTTAGACCAAATGAAGCTTTCAACAATATCGAATCTGTATGCGCATAATTTATCACTCTTAGGAGCTTGTTATATTATATATATTGGAATAAAATCAACAAGAATAGAATACAGGCAAGCTAAATTCTTCTTATTGGGCTGGATTATGGTTATTTTAAGTCTAATCATTAGTTTGGCGCGACATATGGGATTTGTTGAAAACAATAGCTTTACAGTTAATATTACAATTATTGCATTTGTAGTGCAGGCGATTTTTCTGTCAGCAGCTATTGTAGAACGTATGAAATTTTTGATAGAAGAAAAAAAGCGAGATGAAGTAAGGATTAAAAGCGCAGAAGAAGTAGCGGATTTGAATGAAATTATGTTTCTGCAAGCACAGATAAAACCTCATTTTTTATACAATACACTAAATGTGATAGCTAGTTTATGCAGAATCGATGCAGAACGTGCACGAACGCTTATTTTAGACTTATCCCAGTATTTGCATCATACCTTTAGCTATAGACCAGATAGTTACCAATCCTCACTAGAAGCAGAGCTAGAGTATGTAAAAGCGTATGTTCATATTGAACAAGCAAGATTTAAAGATAAAATAGAAGTGATTTATGATATTGCGGATGTAAAAAATGCTATTGTTCCAGCTATGAGTATTCAGCCACTTGTTGAAAATGCAATAAGGCATGGGGTAAGAAAAGGCGTAGGTTATGGAACCGTAACATTAAAAATTTCAGAAGTAGAAAATACTCTGCAAATAGAGGTAGAAGATGATGGAATTGGTTTGACAGAGGAACAAGTAAGGCAGATTAATACTGGTGGAGAATCACTCAGTGGTGGAATAGGACTAACGAATATAAATAGGCGATTAAAAATGCTTTACGGATCAGAGTTAAAAGTAGAAAGTACTTTAGGTAAAGGAACTCGTTTTAGCTTCAATATTCCAAAAGTGTAATTCGTATATAACTTTACAAAAATAGAAAAATGGTAGCTATGTGTCATTCACATGTAGCTACCATTATTTTTTTATAATACATATATTTCTCTGGACTTATATTTTGGTAATAATCGACTATCTTCTTAAGGAGAATCATATAGGAGATATCATACTTGCTTTGCAATTCAGTGTTCCAAGAAAAATAGTGTTCTTCAAAAAGAAGGCCTCTATACATTGCCAAAGTTTCTTCAGCAAGAACAATATTTGACTGGGATAATATGTCAAGCTGTGATATATTATCTTCAAAACGAACAGTTTCAAGGTCAATACCATCAATTTTGAAGCAAAGAGAGCCTCGCTTTGATTCAAAGGGTAAGGGAATGTTTAAATCTTCAAAAGTCCGCTTCAAGTGATAATACGTAAGATGAAAATTTGATTTTATTTTTTCAGGAGTAGCATCAGGCCATAACAAATCCCCTATTTTTTCTTTTGCAATAAATCGACCTTGATTACATATTAAATAACAAAGCAATTCTAAAGATTTTTTTGTCCTCCAGCTTATAGAAGTATGTTTTCCATCTAATATAATTGATAAGCGTCCAAAACATTCGAATAAAACAGATTTATGGCAAGTTTTTGAGGGTTTATCAATGGATAAACGTGCAAGTGTTTTTTTTAAACGCTCAGTTCGAACGGGTTTGATAAGGTAGTCGGAGGCATTTAGTTCAAAGGCTTCTACGGCGAATTCATTATATGCAGTAACAAATACAATCTTTGTATTAGGACTTTTATCTAAAATTTTATTAAACAGTACAAGACCACTCATTTCAGGCATTTCTATATCTAAAAATACAATATCGGGCTTGAGGGATTCTATATCATTTAATGCAGTGCTACAGCTTTCATAAGTAGCAATCACATCAACTCCTCCTAATAATTCTAGTTCTATTTTTAGCCCTTCTATTGAATAATATTCATCATCTATAATAATTGCAGTTGCCATATAAATCTCCTTTTAAAATTGGTAAGTTTTTGAGCTATGTATAACAAATAGAATTAATTTTATTATCGCATAGATTTAGCTAAAAAACAAAGGTTTACTGTATTAATGTAAAGGTTTTGTAAATGTATGTTGAGTATAATAAAACTAAACTGTTAAAATGAAAATTTGATTTATTTGTTTAGATTAAAAGAGGAATAAAATGGAACAAATAGTGGATATTAATTTCAGTATAATTATTGTTATAGGTTTTTTAGCACAGGCAATAGATGGAGCGCTAGGGATGGCATATGGCGTAAGCTCAACTACATTTTTAACGGCAGTCGGTATTCCACCTCAAATTGCAAGTGCTAGTGTACATACTTCAGAAGTATTCACTACATTTGTTTCTGGAATTTCTCACTGGAAAATGAAAAATATAGATAAAAACATTTTGAAGAAACTTGTTTTTCCAGGGGTAATAGGGGGTGCGATAGGCGCTTATATTCTTACTTCACTTCCAGTAGATATTATTTCTCCTTTAGTAAGCATTTATCTGCTTATTATGGGGGTATTAATTTTAATAAGAGGGCTATTTAGAACCTCCTCAAAATTGATTCAAGGCAAGAAGCTGATGTTTATTGGATTAATAGGAGGCTTTTTCGATGCTATAGGAGGTGGAGGTTGGGGGCCGATAGTTACCTCTACAATAGTGGCTTCGGGGCATCCGCCAAGATATGCAGTAGGTTCTGTAAATAGTGCAGAGTTTTTTGTAACTATTGTACAAACGTTAACATTTACTATATTTATTGGAATAGGCGCATATTGGAAATACATTCTAGGACTGGCTATAGGGGGAATAATTGCAGCACCTTTAGCTGCGTATGTATGCAAACGCACTCAACCCAAAAATTTACTTGGACTGATAGGAGTGTTAATTATCATATTAAATATTAAAAACTTATTTTTTTAAGACAATAAAAAATGGGAGAACCAATGAATATTTTAAATCAACATGGACATGTAATTTGGTTAACAGGATTATCAGGGGCTGGAAAATCTACAATAGCTATTAATTTAGAAAAAAACTTATCTGAAATAGGAAAATATGTGTATCTCTTAGATGGAGATAGTCTTAGAAATGGAATAAATAAAGACCTTGGGTTCTCAAAATCAGATAGAAATGAAAATGTTAGAAGAATATCCGAAATTTCAGCATTATTTAAAGATGCAGGCTTCATAGTAATTGTGGCGTGTATTTCACCATTTATAGAAATGCGAGTAAATGCAATGAATATAATTGGAGGGGAATATTTTTCAGAAGTGTATATTAGCACAAGTTTAGAAATATGCATTGAACGAGATGTCAAAGGGCTATACAAGGCGGCAATTGAAGGAGAAATACCAAATTTTACAGGAATTTCATCACCTTATGAACCACCTAAAAAACCTAATATTAAAATAGATACAGTGCAATCAGATGTGTATCAGTCAACAAAAATAATAATGGATTATTTGAATCAAAATCATATTATTTAAAAAAGAAAGGTAAAAAAAGAGGAAATTTAGAGAATGAACAGATTGGATAAATTAGAAAATAAAAGTATACACATCTTAAGAGAAGCATATAGTGAATTTAAAGATTTATGTATGCTTTGGTCTATAGGAAAAGACAGTACAGTAATGCTTTGGCTTGTAAGAAAAGCGTTTTATGGGCATGTACCTATACCACTAGTTCATATAGATACCGCATATAAAATACCGGAGATGATTCTCTATAGAGACGGCTTAGCAAAAAAATGGAATCTGGATATGATTTATGGAGTAAATGAAGAAGCGCTTAGGGAGAAAGAAACTTTTCCAGATGGAGCCACGACAAGAATTCAGTGTTGTAAAAACCTAAAAACTAAAGCCCTGACAGATACTTTAAATGGAAGCGGGAAAAGGTACCGAATAAATCATGAAACCGGAGAATATGAATTAGATAATGATAAAACAGCATATACTGGAGTAATTGTAGGGATAAGAGCTGATGAAGAAGGTAGTCGCTCAAAAGAAAGATACTTTTCACCACGAGATAAATATAATGATTGGGATATAGGCGATCAACCACCTGAATTTTGGAATCAGTACAAAACCGATTTTGCACCAGGCACTCATATTAGAATTCATCCGCTATTGGATTGGACAGAGCTTGATATTTGGGAATATATTCAGCGGGAAAACATTCCTATGGTTTCTTTATATTTTAATCAAGGCGATGGCATTAGATATCGCTCACTAGGATGTTATCCCTGTACAAAACCAGTAGAATCGAATGCAAGTACTGTTGCAGAGATTGTCGAAGAACTTAAAATTGGAAAGTTTTCTAATATCGCAGAAAGGTCTGGACGAGAACAGGACAAGGAAGATGGTGGAGGACTTGAAGATTTAAGAAAAGATGGATATATGTAGAAAGATAGGAAAAATTTATGAACAATCAAATTATAAAGGAAGATATGGATATTGTAATCGTAGGTCATGTAGACCATGGGAAAAGTACGATTATAGGGAGGCTGTTAGCAGATACCCATTCACTTCCAATTGGGAAATTAGAGCAGATTAAGATAAACTGTAAACGAAATGCAAAACCTTTTGAATATGCATTTCTTATAGATGCACTAAAAGAAGAGCAGTCGCAAGGAATTACTATAGATGCAGCAAGATGCTTTTTTAATACTCCAAAAAGAAAATATATGATTTTAGATGCTCCAGGGCATATAGAATTTTTAAAAAACATGATTACAGGGGCAGCTCGTGCGGAAGCCGCAATACTGGTTATAGATGCACATGAGGGAATCCAAGAAAACTCGAAAAGACATGCATATATGTTGTCATTACTTGGAATAAAGCAAATATGTATTGCGATTAATAAAATGGATTTAGTTAAATATGATGAGAGTATTTATAAACAAATTGTTTTATCATACAGTGAATTTTTATCGAAATTAGGATTAAATGCACAATATTTTATTCCGATTAGTGGAACAAATGGAGACAATATTGCAGTAAATTCATATGAGATGAAATGGTACAAAGGACCTACAATACTTGAAGCCCTTGATTTATTTAAAAAAGAGGATTCATTAGAAACTAAACCTTTTAGAATGCCTGTTCAGGATGTGTATAAATTTACAGAAAATGGGGATAATAGGCGAATTATAGCAGGGACTATAGAAAGTGGTACACTATTTTCAAATGATAATGTTATATTTTATCCTTCAGGAAAAACAGGAACTATAAAAACTATAGAATCCTTTAATGATGATTTCATAGAAAGTATGTCCTCTGGATATTCAGCGGGAGTGACGCTTACAGAGCAAATATTTATAACACGTGGTGAGATAATGGCTAAAGCTACTGAAAAACCCCTGGAAACAACGACCCTTATAAAAACTAATTTGTTTTGGCTGGGCAAGAATCCCATGAAAAAAGGGAAAAGATATTTTTTAAAACTACTGACGGCAAAAATAGCTGTTCAAATAGAAGAAATAATAGAGGTATTGGACACTTCAGATTTATCATTAATCCAAAAAGAATTTATTGAAAAAAATGAAGTGGCTAAATGTATCTTACGAACAGAAAAACCGATTGCCTTTGATGTGGCTTCAGAACTTATGCAGACCAGTAGATTTGTTATTGTTGAAGATTATGAAATAGTAGGAGGAGGAATGATAGAAGCTTCACTAGAAGATAAAAAAGAAGTCAAAGAGAATACGCAGCCGTTTCAATGTACTTATACTGGAAAATCGCTTAAAATTCTTAATAAACTTAATATATCACTGATATTATCAACCTATCAAGCAGGTAAAGTTATAATTTTATCCAGTGATGGCAAAAATATGCATCAGCTTTTGCGAGATTTTGAAAGACCGATGGGAATAGCCATAAAAGGAGATTTAATGGCACTAGCAGGCGCTATGGGGGTTACCGTATTTAGAACAGATGAGCATCTTGCAAAAAGTTATCCCAATAAACCGAACACCTATGATGCATTTTATTATCCGACCGCTGTATTTAAAACAGATTATGTAGATATACATGATATCGCGTTTACAACAAAAGGGCTAGTGGGTGTAAATACCTCATTTAGCTGTCTAGCAGAATTAAATGGACAATATTCATTTAATCCTATATGGAAACCTTATTTTATAGATAAATTTGTTCCAGAGGATTTATGTCATCTAAATGGAATGGCAGTTGACCAAGATGAAAAAATTAGGTATGTAACTGGATTTGGGAGTACGTCGGATAGAGAAGGCTGGCGAAAAAATAAAATGACAAGTGGCATATTAATGGATGTAGACTCAAATACCATTATTTTGGATAAACTTCCAATGCCTCATTCACCAAGAATTTATAAAAATGAACTATATTTACTGCTTTCAGGTTCAGAAGAACTAATAAAGGTAGATATAGAAAATAAAACCTATAATACAATTGCGAAAATTGATGGATTTATAAGGGGCTTAAGCTTTAAAGATAACTATGCCTTTATTGGCGTAAGCAAACTTCGAAATACACATACTTTTGGCGATTTAGATATAGTAAAAAAAGACATAAGTGCAGGTGTAGTAATCGTAGATTTAGATACAGGAAATATAGCGGGCGAAATAAAATATAATTCAAGTGTAGAAGAAATATATGATGTCCATATACTAGATGGGTTTAAACGGGTTAATATACTAAATTATCAGCAATCCCTAAAACAAAGAGCACTAATTACACCGCTGGGTTGTCGATGGGTAGAAAATCGTGATGATAATAAACAATTATAAATAGTATAGGGGATATAAAAATGAAAAGAAAAAAATTTACAGGGTATCAACAAACTTTATTTAACAAATATGAAATAGAAGAAACATATATTGAGAATCGCAAGCAAACAGATGTACTTATCGAGCTTTTAGAGAAGATAGATAAACATGAAAACTTAGATGAACTAACATTATTAAAAAGAATAAAAAATGCTTTTCGTGGAAGTAAAGTATACAAGCAAATCGTATGCTGTGTAAGTATAGCTGCAGTTATGTTTGTACTTCAAGGGCATGCATCTATGGTAAATGCAGAAGCACGATTTACTCCAGAACCTGTTACTCCAGCAATGCTAATGCAGGCAGAGCAAAATAATAAGGTTGTAATCGATGAAGAAAGTTATATTGGGGAAAAATCTGTTCAAACGAATAATAGTGCTCCAATAACGTCAATTAATTTTACAGTTGTAAATTCTAAGGCTGAAATAGAATCTAATTCTCAAAACAGTCTAGTTATAGATTCTGATTCAGATGTGCCAGTAGCAAAAAATCAAAATATGAAGGTGCTTAATGTAATTGATAGCTCTATTCCAGATTGGCAAATTATTCGAGATTCCATATCACAGGGAGAAATCTTAATTATAGATAATGAGCAAACCGCATTAAAAGAAATACTTGAAAAAGCTGAAACTATGGGAACTATAGATACTTTAAATATAATATCGCATGGAGAAAGTGGAATCCTTCGTTTTGGAAACAAAATAATCTCAGTTGAAAATCTAGAAAAAGAATCAGCTTATTGGAATTCACTTGGAAAACAGCTTTCTCAAAATGGAGATATTCAATTATTTGGTTGTAATATTGCAGAAGGCGAAAACGGGAAGGCCTTTATTGGAAAACTTGCAGAAATTACAGGCGCAGATATTGCCGCATCTATAAATAGAACAGGAAATCCAGAGCTATCAGGAGATTGGATATTAGAAGCTGTTGTAGGTGATATAGAAAGTCAGCTACCGTTTATAAAAGAGAAAATATCAGAGTTTAAACATTTACTTCCACTGCCAACGGGAATAGAGGTAATAAATACAAATTATTATAATTTTACTGATAATAGTGGAATGTTAAAACATAATGGTGGGTGGTTTATTATAAGTGGGGAGCGTAATGGTTCACAACAAAATATAGGTATGTCACCTATTGATATGAGTATGTATGAATTTGGAGGTCAAAGTAAATTTATAGTTTCAGCAGATATAAACAGTGTTGATAAATTTGAACTAGAGGATATTTTATTAAATTCAACAACTCCTAAGGCTACAGTTCTTAATGTTATAGATAAAGACAATAATCCTATTATATTGAATGGGAATCCTGATTCTACTATAACTAAAGAAGATTTTCCCGAATGGAATAGCAAAATAAAAGATAAAGAGATAAAAAGCTTTTCCATATCTTGGATTTCAACTGATTACTGGGATTTAAGATTACAAAATTTTACAGTTGATAACATGACTGCTCCAGTAGCACAAAATCCACCAACAGCAAGCGCAGTAACTGTAAGTGGAACGGCGAAAGTAGGAGAAACCTTAACAGGAAACTATACGTATGCAGATGCAGAAAGTGATGTGGAAGGCACATCAACCTTTAAATGGTATAGAGCAACTGATAATTCAGGAAGTGGAAAAACTGAGATTGCAGGAGCAAATGCAAAGACGTATACACTACAAGCGGCGGATTTAGGGAAATATATAAGCTTTGAAGTAACACCAGTAGCTGCGACAGGAACTACGACAGGAACAGCGGAATTAAGCGCGTATACAACAGAGGTTTTAGTAGCATCGGCAGCACAAACGGCACCAACAGCAGGTAGTGTAACCGTAACTGGAACAACAAAAGTAGGAGAGGTATTAACAGGAAACTACACTTATGGAGATGCAGAAAGTGATGTAGAGGGAGTATCGACCTTTAAATGGTATAGAGCAGATACTAATTCAGGGACTGGAAAAACTGAGATTGCAGGAGCAAATGCAAAAACCTACACACTTCAAGCCGCAGATTTAGGAAAATATATAAGTTTTGAAGTAATACCAGTAGCCGCGACAGGAACTACGACAGGAACAGCGGAACTAAGCTTGTATACAGCAGAGGTTGTAGCGGTAGATGCAGCACAAACGCCACCAACGGCAAGCACAGTAACTGTAGGTGGAACTGCAAAAGTAGGAGAGGTATTAACAGGAAACTACACTTATGCAGATGCAGAGAGTGATGTAGAAGGCACATCAACCTTTAAATGGTATAGAGCAGATAATAATTCAGGGACTGGAAAAACTGAGATTGCAGGAGCTACAGCAAAAACATACACACTTCAAGCCGCAGATTTAGGAAAATATATAAGTTTTGAAGTAACACCAGTAGCAACGACAGGAACTACGACAGGAACAGCGGAACTAAGTCCGTATACAACAGCTGTAGTAGCAGCAAGCTCAGGCGGTTCTGGTGGTTCAGGAGGAGGCGGCGGAGCTACTGCACCGACGGCACCAAAAACTTCTGAAAGTGGTGTAATTGTAATAGTTAATGGGGAAAAACAAGTGGCAGGTACAGAGTATGTTACTGAGCAGCAGGGAATTAAGCAAGTTGAAGTAAAGGTTGATACTAAAATTATTAACCAAAAGATAGACGCTATTATTAACCAACCAGCGGTAGCTGGACGTGAAAATGTAGTAGAGGTACCAATACTAACAAGTGGCGCAAATCGTATACTAACATCTTTAAATGGAGATAGTATTAAAAAGATGGATGAAAACGACTTCAAGCTATCACTTGTATCACAGAATATAAGCTATACAATTCCAGCTAAGGAAATCAATATTGATGAACTTGCAAAGACTTTAAATATGGATAAATCTGAATTACAAAATCTTGAGATTCAAATAAGTATGGATAAGGTAACGGATGCAGTATTTAAAGAGATAGCTTCAAACGCAGAAAAAAATAACTATCAGCTTGTGTTAAAACCAGTAGAATTTACAATTACAGCTAAGAAAGTTTCAGGAGAGGGCAGTTCTAAATCTGTAACGATATCTAAGTTTAATCAATATGTACAAAGAGAATTTGAGATACCAGAAGGCATAGACCCTACAAAAATAACTACAGGAATTGTATATAACGAAGATGGAACCTTTTCCCATATTCCAACAACTGTATTTGTTAGAGATGGAAAATATTATGCACGCTTAAACTCACTAACAAACTCTAAATACTCTGTGATTTGGAATCCTATAGAAGTTAAATCAGTGGAAAAACATTGGGCAAAAGCACCAGTAAATGATATGGCATCAAGACTTATAATAAAGGATATTGATTCTTTTGAGCCGAATAAAGCGATAACACGTGGAGATTTTGCAGAGTATATAACAAAGGCAATTGGTATTTATAGAACGAATAGCGTTAAGAGCAAGCCGTTTAGGGATATAGAGCTAAATAATAGCCTAGCAGACGCGATAGCGATAGCTTCAGAATATGGGATTATAAATGGATACCCAGATGGAACCTTTAGACCAAATGAAACTATTACAAGAGAAGAAGCAATGAGTATGTATGCCAAAGCTATGCAAATAACGCAGCTAGACAACATAGATAAAGCTAGAATATCTAAGTATAAAGATAAGGGAAGTGTTTCAAAATGGGCATACAGTGCAGTACAAAGTACGATAGGCTCAGGGGTATTTAATGGAAGAACAGTAGATAAAATAGAGCCAAAGGGTATATTTACTTATGCAGAGGCAGCTACAGCAATAAGAAATTTACTTGTAAAAACTGAATTAATAAATAAATAAAAGCCTATCATATTCAGATTTAAGGCGAAAAAATGGAGAGCTTTCGCTCTCCATTTTTTTTAAAACTTCATTATTTTTTAAGTTTTTATTAAGCTTTAGTATTTATAACAACAGGTTTTCCTTCTTTACGCATTTTTCCAAATTCAGCAGTAGCTGTAAATAGAACGTCTGTTGAAGAGTTAAGTGCAGTTTCACATGAATCTTGGATTACTCCAACAATGAAACCAACTCCAACAACCTGCATTGCAACATCATTTGGAATACCAAATAAGCTACAAGCTAGAGGGATAAGAAGAAGTGATCCACCAGCAACTCCAGAAGCACCACATGCACTAACTGCAGAAAGTACACTTAGGATTATTGCTGTAGGAATATCTACTGTAATTCCTAAAGTATGAACCGCTGCAAGTGCAAGTACAGATATAGTAACTGCTGCACCTGCCATGTTTATAGTAGCGCCAAGTGGGATTGATACAGAGTAAGTATCTTTATCAAGACCTAACTTTTCGCAAAGTTCCATATTAACTGGGATATTAGCTGCTGAACTACGAGTAAAGAATGCAGTTAATCCACTTTCTCTTAAACACTTGAATACAAGTGGGTATGGATTTTGACGAATGTAAACAAATGTTATTATAGGGTTTACTACAAGTGCTACGAAAACCATAACTCCTACAAGTACTGCAAGAAGATATCCATAGTTTAGAAGTGATTCTATACCGCTTGTAGCTATAGAGTCAAATACAAGACCCATGATACCTATTGGAGCAAAGTTTATTACCCATCTAACCATTTCAGCAAGTGCATCAGCAACATTTGAAAATACTAGTTTAGTAGAATCAGCTGCATGTTTGATAGCAAGTCCAAAAACTACTCCCCAAGCAAGTATTCCAATGTAGTTTGCATTGAATAGAGCCTTAACTGGGTTATCTACAACGTTCATAAGAAGCGCTTTTAGTACTTCAACAACTCCGCCTGGAGGCGTTATGCTGTCTACACCTTCAGCAAGTGTAAGCGTAACTGGGAACATAAAGCTTGCAATAACTGCAATAAGTCCTGCAAGGAAAGTTCCTAGTAAGTATAGCACGATTATAGATTTCATATTAGTTTCTTGACCATGCTTATGTTGAGAGATTGCAGATGCAACCAAGAAAAATACCAATATTGGAGCAATCGCTTTCAATGCACCTACAAATAATGAACCAAAAATAACGATACCGCTTACTTTCTCTGGAATAGTAACCGCTAATACAATACCGATAATAAGACCTACAAAGATTCTTTTTACGATACTCATGCTATTCCACTTTTTCATGAATTCCTTCATAATAATATTCCTCCTTAAAATATAAAAAACGATGTACATATACATTTTAAGTGTGAATTAATGTAGTTTGATATAATAAAATAATAAGTAAATAGTGCCAAAACACTGCTCTAATATGTATATGTACTATGTATTATCAATAATACCACAGATTGTTTTATATGGAAAGACAAATTTTTATTAAATTGAAAATTTTTCAAAATGTTAAATCTTTGGCAAACGATATTTTAATGTATAATTAATGGAAAACGTTATTGTGACTTTAAACTTAATCTAGCTTTAAATAAAGCTATTTTAATAGTAAGTCTTGGTTAAAAAAATATCAAAAATAAAATTGTTTAATATATAAATAGGAAAGGATGCATTATTGATTTGACCTTGGAATTGTGGTATCATAAAAACATTGATTATTTGCGTGCGAAAACAGGAGGAAGTATGAAAATCGGGTTCGATCATTTAAAATATTTAGAGGAGCAATCTAAGTATATCTTGGAAAGAGTAAACAACTACGATAAGTTGTATTTAGAGTTTGGCGGAAAGCTTATGTATGATATGCATGCAAAACGTGTCTTGCCGGGATTTGACGAAAATGCAAAGATAAAGCTATTGAACAAGCTTAAAGAAAAAGTAGAAGTAGTAATTTGTGTGTATGCAGGAGATATCGAGCGAAACAAAATCAGAGGAGATTTTGGAATAACTTACGATATGGACGTATTTAGATTAATAGACGATTTAAGAGGAAATGAACTTGAGGTTAACAGCGTAGTAATTACAAGATACAACGATCAGCCATCGGTGACAGTGTTTATGAACAAGCTAAAGCGAAGAGGCATCAAGGTGTATAAACATAGAGCAACTAAGGGCTACCCTACAGATGTAGATACAATAGTTAGTGAAGATGGTTATGGGAAAAATCCATATATAGAAACGACTAAGCCTATAGTTGTAGTAACCGCACCAGGACCAGGAAGTGGAAAGTTAGCTACATGCCTTAGTCAACTATACCATGAGCATAAGCGAGGCAAAGAAGCAGGATATTCAAAATTTGAGACTTTCCCTGTTTGGAATGTGCCACTAAAGCATCCGTTAAATATAGCATATGAGTCAGCAACGGTGGATTTAAAGGATGTAAATATGATTGATTCTTTCCACTTGGATGCATATGGAGAAAAAGCGGTAAATTATAACAGAGATATAGAAGCGTTTCCAGTATTAAAACGAATAATCGAAAAAATTACGGGTGAAGAATCAGTATATCAATCACCTACAGATATGGGTGTGAATAGAATCTCATGCGGCATTATAGATGATGATATAATAAAGGAAGCTTCTAAACAAGAAATTATAAGAAGATATTTCAAAACTGCTTGTGAATATAAAAAAGGCTATGTGGATAGAGAAACGTCTGATAGAGCTAAACTTATAATGGAAGAACTTAATTTAAAAGAATCAGATAGAAAATGTGTAGCGCCAGCGAGAAAAAAATCAGAAGCCTTCAAATGTCAAAATGTAGATGTATATCCAGCAGTAGCGTTAGAGCTTAAAGAGGGCACTATAGTTACAGGCAGAAAAACAAATATAATGGATGCAGCCGCAGCGGTACTACTAAATGCTATAAAATATTTTGCAAATCTAGATGATTCAATTCATCTTATAGCGCCAGAAATATTAGAGCCTATTATGAATTTAAAAGAAAAGATACTTTCTGACAGAAATACATTACTTTCATGCGAAGAAGTGCTTATAGCGCTTACGATAAGTGCGACTACAAATCCAGTAGCTAAAGCGGCGCTTACTAAGCTTGGAGAGCTTAATGGGACACAGGCCCATTCAACTACGATTTTAAGTAAAAATGATGATCAGACATATGGAAAATTAGGGATAGATGTTACGGCAGACCCTCATTTCCCAACAGAAAATTTATATTATATTTAAACAATAGGGAGTTTACTCCCTATTTACATAGGAGGAAAAATTTATGATGTCAGAAATAGAAATACTATTGGATCAAAAAGTAAGACCTCTATTTGCCAACCATGGTGGCGGAATACAAGTTGTATCATTAGAAGACGGGATATTAAAGGTAAAAATGCTAGGAGCGTGCAGTCAGTGTGCAGCGGCATCTTCAGATGTAGAAGAGATAGTGACGAAAGAGGTTAAAGCGGCATTTCCTCAAATAACAGAAGTTGTGCTAGTAACGGGTGTCAGTGAAGATCTGCTTGCAGCGGCAAGAGAAATTTTGAGTGGAAAGTAATATGAATGATAACGAGTTAACCTTAGATGCGGTGCTTGAAAATTCATTTGATGGCATTTATATAACAGATGGAGAGGCTAATACGATAAAGCTTAATCGTGCCTATGAAACTATAACGGGGCTAAGACGAGATGAAGTTTTAGACAAGAATATGAAAGACCTTGTGAAAAATAAGGTGATTTCTAAATCAGGCTCTATAATTGCGATAAAAAATAAAAAATCGGTCACTCTATGTCAGGAATTTAAGACTGGAAAGCGAGCGATAATAAGCAGCTCCCCTGTATTTGACAGTGAGGGGAACGTAATAATGGTAGTCACAAATGTACGGGATATTACAGAGATATATCGTTTAAGAGAGGAAATGGAAGAAAAAGAAAGGCATACCTCAAAGTTAAATGCAGAACTTGAAATAATAAAATCTAAAATGGCAAAGAATGAAGGGCTTGTAGCTGTAGATAAAAATACATTAAATGTACTTCATCTAGCTAATAAGGTTTCAAATCTTGATACACCAGTAATTCTATTTGGAGAAACAGGTGTTGGGAAAGAGGTATTTGCAGAATACATATATAGCAATAGTAGCAGAAATAAAGAGCGATTTATAAAAGTAAATTGTGCGGCAATACCTCAAAATTTAATAGAAAGTGAACTCTTTGGATATGAAGGCGGCGCATTTACAGGTGCAGATAAAAATGGAAAAATGGGGTTATTTGAACTTGCGGATAAGGGAACTATATTTTTAGATGAAATAGGTGAGCTTCCACTAGAAATGCAGTCAAAAATCCTTAGAGTGCTTCAAGAAAAGGAAATAAAACGAGTAGGAAGTCCTAAATCAATTGCAATAGATGTCAGAGTGATTGCGGCTACAAATAGGGATTTAAAGGAGATGGTAAAAGATAAGTCTTTTAGAGAGGATTTGTATTATCGTCTAGTAGTATTTCCGATAACAATCCCGCCACTTAGAGAGCGAATAGATGATATAGAGCCTTTGGTAAATATATTTACAGAAAAAGCCAATAAGAAATATCGCTTTAGTAAGAGCTTTACAAAAGAGGCAATAGAACTTCTAAAAGCTTACTCTTGGCCGGGGAATATAAGGGAACTCGTAAATGTAGTGGAAAGAGCACTAATTATAAGCAGTAGGGAGCAGATTTATTCGAGTGAGCTTCCTATGTCAGAGAAAAAAGATGTGAATTTAGTGCTTAGAAGTAGTAAAAATCTAAAGGATATTGTAGAAGAAATAGAATATGAATATATAAGTGCGGCTTATGAAGAATATAAAAATGTAAGAGCTGCGGCAGAAAGCTTAGGAATGGATGCTTCGACCTTTGTGCGTAAACGCAAAAGATATTTAGAAAAATTCTAAATATTTTTAAAAAAACTGTAAGTGTTGCATTTTTGCAACGGTGTTGTAAAAATGCAACACTGTGCTTTGTTAAAAGAATGTCTTTTGTTGCGAAAATGCAACAAGGGGCATTCTTTTAGTACAGAAAAATCTGTGCAGAGCAAAGAATTGATAAATATATATAGGCTGTAGATACTGAATAGTCTACTCTACGAAGTATATAAAAATTAGATATATAAAACTTGGCATAGAAGTTGCTTTTGTATATAGGTGTTAACAATTAAACTTTTAAATTTATATATAGAAAGGAAGATTATTATGGCACTTATGACAGGAGAACAGTATATCGAAAGTATGAGAAAGATGAATATGCAGGTTTATATGTTTGGGAAAAAAATTGAAAATCCAGTAGATGACCCAATTCTAAGACCTTCATTAAATTCAGTGAGAGCTACATATGATTTAGCACAGATTACAGAATATAAAGATTTGATGACAGCAAAATCGCCATTTACAGGAGAAATTGTAAATAGATTTATGCATATTCACGAAAATACAGGAGACCTAATTAAAAAAGTGAAAATGCAAAGACTTTTAGGTCAAAAAACGGCATCATGTTTTCAAAGATGCGTAGGCATGGATGCATTTAATGCAGTATATAGTACAACTTATGAAACTGATAAAAAATATGGAACCTCATATCATAAAAACTTTTTAGAATATCTAAAATACTGCCAAGAAAATGACCTTACGGTAGATGGTGCGATGACAGACCCTAAAGGAGATCGTTCATTACCTCCACATAAACAAGAAGATCCAGATTTATTCCTTAGAGTCGTAGAAAGAAGAGAAGACGGGATTGTAGTAAGAGGCGCAAAAGCACATCAAACTGGCGCAATAAATTCACATGAAATAATTATAATGCCTACGATAGCTATGTCGCCAGAGGATAAGGATTATGCGGTTTCATTTGCAGTACCAATGGATACAAAAGGTATATTCATGATAATAGGTCGTCAGTCATGTGATACTAGAAAACTTGAAGGCAGCACAATGGATGTAGGAAATAGTGAATACGGTGGAATGGAAGCGCTAGTTATATTTGAAGATGTCTTTGTACCAAATGATAGAATTTTCCAAAATGGAGAAACTGATTTTGCAGGTATGCTTGTTGAAAGATTTGCCGGCTATCATAGACAGAGCTATGGGGGATGTAAAGTTGGAGTAGGTGATGTATTAATTGGAGCCGCAGCTACAGCCGCAGACTACAATGGAGCAACTAAAGCATCTCATATAAAAGATAAGCTTATCGAAATGACTCACCTAAATGAAACCCTATATTGTTGTGGGATAGCATGTTCAGCGGAAGGAACCGTAACCGAATCAGGAAACTATATGATAGATTTATTACTTGCAAATGTCTGTAAACAAAACGTAACTCGTTTCCCTTATGAAATCGTAAGACTTGCAGAAGATATTGCAGGAGGACTTATGGTTACTGCACCATCAGAAGCAGACTTTAGAGATCCAAAGATTGGACCATATGTAGAGAAATATCTAAAAGGCTCAAACAAGGTATCTACAGAAAATAGATTAAAAATGCTAAGACTTATTGAGAATATGTCACTTGGAGCAGCCGCAGTAGGGTATAGAACAGAATCACTTCATGGTGCAGGTTCACCACAGGCTCAGCGAATAATGATAGCACGTCAAGGCAATTTAGAAATGAAAAAACAGCTTGCAAAAGCAATTGCTAAAATAGAAGAATAAGAGGTCTGCTATGGAGTGGAAAAAATTATATCAAAGCAGAATTACTAGTGCAGATAAAGCCCTTGATCAAGTAAAGTCAAATGACAGAGTTGTGTTTGGACATGCCGCAGGAGAACCAAAGCATTTAGTAGAAACTCTAGTATCAAAAAAAGACCAATATGAGAATGTAGAGATAGTGCATATGGTATCGCTTGGCACAAGTGAGTATGCAAAACCTGGAATGGAAAAGCATTTTAAACACAATGCACTTTTTGTAGGAGGTGGGACAAGAAAAGCGGTAGAAGAAGGGAGAGCAGATTTTACACCTTGCTTTTTCCATGAGGTACCAAATTTTTTCAAAGATGGAAGTCTTCCTGTCGATGTAGTACTTATGCAGGTTACTCCGCCAGATGAAGATGGCTATGTAAGTCTTGGGGTATCGGTAGATTACACGCTTGGTGCTGCGAGAAATTCAAAAAAAATAATAGCGCAGGTAAATAATATGCTTCCAAGAACTGGTGGAGAGAGTAAGCTACATGTGTCAGAAATAGACTGCTTTGTAGAACACGATGAACCTATTTTTGAATTAAAACCACCAACTATAGGAGACGTAGAAAGAGCAATTGGCGAAAACTGTGCCAAGCTTATAGAAGATGGAGACACGCTGCAATTAGGGATTGGGGCGATTCCAGATGCGGTACTACTGTTTTTGAAAGATAAAAAAGACTTAGGAATTCATTCGGAAATGATTTCAGACGGAGTATTAGAACTTGTAAAGGCAGGAGTCATAACTAATAGCAAAAAAAGTATTCATAAGGGAAAGAGCATAGTGACTTTTTTAATGGGAACACAAAAACTTTATGACTATGTAGATAATAACCCAGAGGTAGAGCTTTATCCTGTCGATTATGTAAATAATCCAGTTGTAGTAATGAAAAATGACAATATAGTAGCTATAAATTCATGTGTACAAGTAGACCTTATGGGTCAGGTCGCTTCAGAATCAGTAGGACTTAAGCAGATAAGTGGAACTGGGGGACAGGTGGATTTTGTAAGAGGGGCAGCAATGGCGAAGAACGGACGCGCTATAATGGCAATGCCTTCTACGGCAGCTAAAGGAACGGTTTCAAAGATAGTACCATTTTTAGATGAAGGTGCAGCAGTTACGACGCTTCGTACAGATGTAGATTATGTAGTTACAGAGTATGGAATTGCTTCTTTAAAAGGAAAAAGCCTAAAAGATAGAGCAAAACAGCTAATTGATATAGCGCATCCTAATTTTAGAGAATCACTTATTGAGGTTTATGAAGATCGGTTTAAAGAAAAGTTTAGTAAGTAATTTTAAATATATAAGAGGTCGGCAATTCTGTCGGCTTCTTATAAAAAGTTATTATGTTAAAATTTTAATTATAACTTCAAGAAGGAGTATTTTTATATGGAAACCAAAAAAGTTTCATCACATTCAGCCGTAGTAGGAAAAGAACAGCCTTATATTCCCGCAGGCCCGTTTAAAATAAGATTGCCATTTATTCACTATAGATTTGAAATAGCAGATTATGTTCAAGGACTTATAATGTGTGCAGTCTGTCTAGGGGCAATACCTATGCTTACAGAGAATTTAGGGATGCCTTTTGAGGTAGCACTTGCAATCGTAACGCTTAATGGAATGCTTTACTGTATACATACTCTGCTTGGAGATCCCGTAGTGCCAGGTTGGATAACTCCAGCGATTCCACTACTAATTGCGTACTGCTTAACCTTTCCAGAGGGTGCAGAAAGAATGCAAGCCCTTATAGCATTTGAAATTACATTAGGTCTATTTTCTATACTGCTTGGAATAACAGGAGTAGCTTCAAAAATAGTATCTATAGTTCCAAACGCAGTAAAATCAGGAATTATACTTGGAGCAGGATTTTCAGCAATATTTATGATATTTAAAGAAGGTGGAAAATTTGAAAAAGCACCTATAACAATTGCAATTTGTCTTATAGTAGCATTTTATCTATTATTTTCAAATGGATTTAAGAAATTATCTCAGAAAAATAAATTTTGGAAAACCATAGCCAATGTGGGAATTCTTCCAGCAGTATTAATTGCCGTAATTGTAGGTCCAATAACGGGAGAAACTGCAATGCCTGCAATTGAATGGGGCTTTAGTATTCCAGCATATGGAGAGCTTTTTAGAAATTGGGTACCATGGGGAGCTATAGGCTGGCCATCACTTTCAAAATATATAGCGGCTATTCCTACGGTAATTGCTATATATATAGTACTTTTTGGAGACGTGGTTCAAAGTAAGGCACTTGTACATGATGCAGATATGGCAAGACCTGATGAAATAATAGATTATAATCCTAATAGAGCGCATCTTATATTTGGTATAAGAAATACTATAATGGGATGTATGGGACCGGATATAACTATGTGTGGACCTCTTTGGGCAGCAATGCAGGTAGTTGTATGCGAACGTTATAAAAAAGGGAAAGAGAGTATGCAATCGATTTTTGGTGGCGCGGCAAGTTTTAGATTTGGTACGCTAACTGGATATTTTTTACTTCCAATAGTTACACTTGTAACTCCGATACTTCCAATAGCACTTGCACTTACGATGATTGTTCAGGGGTTTGTAAGTGTTAGAATAGGTGCACTTCAAGCAAAAAGCTTTACAGACTTAGGAATTGCAGGCATAATTGGTGGTGTACTTTTAGCAAAAGGTTCGGCATATGCTCTTGGAATAGGAATTGTCTGCTGTATACTTGCATATGGCAAGGATTTTGTAAAAGGAGATGTAAATTTTGGACATCTTTGGTCTCAAGAAGTAGAGTTACTTACAGCCGAAGAAGAAACGCTTTAATATTTAAATTAAGATTTATCCTCCCAATTTAAAATAAAAAGAGCTGTCTAAATTACTAACACATAGGGTTAGATTACTAGGCAGCTCTTTTTTGATGATACTATAAGTTTTTAAAACTAGATTATTTCAATTTATGCATCTCATCTAAAATAAAATACATATGGTCTTCCTCTTCTCTTATTAGATTTGAGAATATATATTCAAGTGAAGTATCATTTTTAAAAAAATTCCTCAAGATTTCATATATAGCTATGGAATCTTTTTCTTTTTTAAGTGCATAAAGGAAGAATTGTTTTTTTGAAATATCTTTAAGTAAATCAGGATTTTCATCCAGTTCTTTTTCTTTATTTTCTTTATCTTCTGATGCTGAATTAAGATAGGGAGATAACTCATCGATAATAGAAGAGATTTCATATTTTGAATCAGAAAGTTTCTCTGCAAGATCACTTAAAATTTTAATATGATGAATTTCTTCTCTAGAAAATTTTAACGATATTTCTGCGAGGTCTGGCTCTAATTTTTCTGAAAGTAAAATATACATTTCTCCTGCATGTTTTTCGTCACGTACAAGCTTTAGTAAAAAATCTTTTATTAGCATATTACTCCTCCTTGGAAAGGGCGCTTCGCTTTATGCTTCCCCAGCTATGTTTATGTTTTTTATAATTAAAAAAGGATATGAATCTCCAAAATACGGTTATCTGTCTATATCCAAACTGTTCAAATACCGCAATCGAGAAAAGTTGAAGAATTTCATGTGGTTTTTTGTAGCGACCGTAGGATATCTCTTCCAAAAATATAGCGGAAAAAGAAAATAATATTCCAAACAGGTATGCTAAAAGAAAGGTATAGAATATATTTATATTAGAGGTATTAGTATATACAGATAATATAAATACTAAATATCCAATAAGTTCAAATACGGGACCTAAAAGCTCTACTAGTACAAAATAAGGCATTGAGAGCATACCTACAAAACCATACTTAGGGTTTAAAAACATTTTTTTATGACTCCATAATGAATCAGCAAGGCCTCTGTGCCATCTGAGTCTCTGTCCCTTTAAATCTTTTAAATTTTGAGGGGCTTGAGTCCAACATACGGCATCTGAAGTAAAATCTATTCTATAAGGAATTTTTTTCTCTCTAAACTTCTCATGAATTCTAGCGGTAAGCTCCATATCTTCACCGATAGTTTTTACATAGCCACCCACCTCAACTACTGCAGATTTTTTAAAAAGTCCAAAAGCACCAGAAATTATCAGTAGAGCATTTAAGCGTTGCCAGCCAATACGGCTTGATAAAAATGCTCTAAAATACTCAATAATTTGAAATTGTTCAATCAGTTTTTTTGGAACTTCAGATTCGATAAGTACTCCATTTTTGATAGTGCACCCATTGGCAATACGAATCATACCACCTACAGCTACAGTTTCATCATATTTTAGGTAGGGCTTTACGATTCTAAAGAGTGCATCTTTTTCTATTATACAGTCGGCATCTATAGCGCAAAAAAGTGGATATCTAGAAACGTTTATTCCAGCATTTAAGGCATCTGCTTTTCCACCGTTTACCTTATCTACTATCTTTAAATCAGGGTGCTCAAAGGATGAATACACTCCTCTTATTTGAGAACATGGAATCTGAAGATTTACCTCAAAGTCAATTTTTCTCAGGCGGTAGGCTTGAATTACTTTTTGAAGCGTATTGTCTGTAGAACCGTCATTTACTATTACTATTTCAAACGTAGGATAATCTAAATCTAAAAGTGACTTCAAGTTATCTAAAATCGTTTCTTCTTCATTATAACATGGGACCACTACAGAAATAGGCTTTGTATATTCGCCTACAGGTGTTATATCAGAACGTATATTTTTGACAAACCTATCAAGGCTGCTCCATGATAAAACTATAAGCAGTAAGTAGAATAAATTTACTGCCAAGAAGTATATAAAGAGATATTTGCCATATATATATATCAAATTTTCAATCATAGGGACTCACCTTCACTTTTAGATTTTGGAGTTTTAACCACTTCAGTGATTGTTGTATGGATGTTTTTATTAGTATCTAAGAACGAAAATGCTAATTTAGAAGCATCTTCATTTTCATGATCTAATGAGATATCTATAAGGGCATTTACGCCATCTCGACCTTTTCTTGAAAGTACTTCAGAAGCGTTGAAGCGTACCCACCAATTAGAATCCTTAGTCATTTGCTTTAGTAGTAGAATTTCATTTTCATGAGAAAAACTGTTCATAGCTTTTGCGATAGCAGCTCTTACTTCCCAATGTTCTTCTATGTAATAAAGCATCTCGAAACGTTCAAAATAAATGCTATTTTCAGATTTTGCAATTGCGACAATTGAGCCAATTTTCACCTCTTTAGTATCCTCAAGAAATGGAAGGAGTCTATCGGTCAAAGCGGCTTCTGTAGAAGGCATTATCTTAGCCGCTAATACTCTTAAAATAACGGTTTTGGAAAGTTCGGTTACTTGGTGTTCCAAAAGATCCAAATATTCTTCTGTGGAAAGCTTCATTTCAAGTAGCATTTCAATCATTCTATCTCTAAGATTATTAGATTTAAAAAGTAGATTTAGATAGTTAAGTCTATCTTCTAAATTCATTGGAATTTTAGCAAGTGATTGATAACAGTGAAAGGAAAGCTCGAAATCCTTGGACTGAGCAGCATTAAATAATAGAGGGATGGCTTCTTCAATCTGAATTAGTCCAAACCACTTAACGTCCTTAGGGGTTAATTCTTTTTTAGCACGCTTTAATATTTCGTCTGTGTAACCTAAAACTGTAAATAATTCTTTACAGGATTTTTGCTGTTCAATACTAAAATTTGTAAGCACTTCAAAAATAATAGCAGTATTCCAAAAAGTCTTTAAGGCAGATATTTTCTTAGAGGTATCTGAGATGTCAGTGCATGTACTTATTATGGGCGTGATCTTTTTGTACATACGAGAATATCTTCTAGCATGATAATCATCTGATAGTTTTATATATAGCGTTATAGCAAAAATAGCGATATCAATTACAAGCAGCACATATATAATCAAGATAACTGTCTGTATGGAAAGCCCCAAGTAAAAGCTTAAATTGGGGCTGAGGCTATAGTTTTCTAAATTGGGAATTACATTACCTTCATACATTTGATTTTCTCCTGAAATTAATTATTTTTAAAGTAGTTTTGAATTATATAATAACTTTCCTTTAAACGCCAATTAGGGTTTGGTTCTCCCCAAGTAGGCCATAAAAAGGCTTTGGGTGCTTGTTCAAAATTATTTGGAAGTTGATCATAAACTGTATTGTTTTCAGTTAGCAAGAATGTAAACCGAATACCATCGGTAGTAGCAGTTTCAAGCGTATCTCTTGCAGGGTAATCAGAATATATTCCAACATCATTTAATACACGATGCGTTGTAGGGTCAGTTATATTTAACAAAGCCCATGGAAGTCTTAATGATATAGTATCATTATTTTGATTCCAATGATAGAAGGATTGATTAGAATCCCCTTTGTTTAGACGGCTGTTGTCATTTCTTATTTCAGGAATAGATCTTCCGTCCTTAGTAACTCGTTTACTGTTTACTATAGGCATTATTCTTTCAAAGCGATTGTTTGCATTTTTAGTGGATGCAAATCTGTAATTACCGATATTGTATTCTGGGATGGTCAGTAGAGAGGCATTTTTTTCTGAAAGCTCTACAAGGAATTCCATACCAGTTGGCGAATTTAGCGAGATGTTAGGACTATATAAGTGGCTACCTTTTTGAGAATCATAGGTGTCTAGACCGATGAATAGCTTATTGGTGTTTAAATCAATCTTATCAGAGCTCTTAATGTCTATATAAACATAAGTTTCATCAGTACGGAGCTCAACCTTTTCGAGCATATTACTTCCAGTCATTGTCATTTGAGCGACTTCTGGTTTTTTAGATTCTGCGGCAAGGATACCATAATTTTGCTCTGGGTCCATAGCATTATGCCAAAATACATTGTGTTCATAAGGAATTATAAACGGCTCAGTAGTCCAAGTTTTTTTAGCCCACTCATCCATCCATTCAAAGATTAGCCCACCGGCATAGTCTTCTGTTTTTATCGCTTCCATCATCCTTACAATGCCTTCACCCTGCTGTTTTTCAGTCATAGAGCCATGATGATATCCATCAGGATTGTGGTGAGCGTTTCCCATACCAGTAGCAAGTCCAAACTCAGCAACAAGCGCAGGATAGCCCGTGTGAATTTCCATAAACTGTTTAAGGTAACCACCATAGTTTAAAGTTCCTTGAGCATCTTTATAGGAAGCATATTCTAAGGTGTTGTTCATGAAATCTGGATAGTTTGGATATATATGATAAGCTCCAAAAAAACCAGCTTTAAAATTATCATTTACTTTAAAATGGCGTATATCTATCTGTTCTCTGTCGTTGTATTCTTTAGTGCCTAAATTATTCCACTCAGAATCATGAGTTAGGGCATCAAGCGTAGGCCAGCTTACAATAGCTACTGGATGTTGCCAAGCATATTTTTGAGTTTGGTAGTTAATTAAATAGTCGCAGCTCATAGCGAGCCAAGCTTCGGTAGCACTTGCAGAGGAAGTGCTTAGAAAACTACCATTAAAATCTTTAGGGGGATTAAGCTTATTAGTAGCAGAAACTTCTTCAGGTTCAAGTTCACGACCTACTAAGAATCCGAGCGTATATTTTGAAACATCAGCATAATAATTGCCATAAGCTCTCCCTTTTCGCTCTGAAAGAGAAAGGTTTCCGTGAACAGCATCTATTACATATTCAATTTCTTTATGGAACTGACTAACATATTCATCTGTAAGATAATTTTTGTCTTTAGGGTGTTCCTCGGGCCATACTTCTTGGAGTAGCCAAATCGGATTTTGAGGGTGATTGTCATTGTATTTTAAAAGTGCTCTATAAAAAGCGGGGTCCATCAAAGTATATACTCTTATTGTATTTGCATTCATCTTACCAATATCTTCAAACCACTGCAAATAAATATCTTCATGTTTAGGAAATTCAGTAAACCATTTTCCTGGAAGCGCGGTACCAAGATTAACTCCTTTTATAAATATATCCTCCCATTTTTCATTCGAATAGACTTGAAGCATGGTATTGTTTGTTCTAGAAACCATATTTATGTTGTCTAACGTAGCAACACTTTTAGGAATTTCAGGATCAGAGTTTAGTCTATTTTTAGTTTCCTCAAGGATAGTTTTCATCATAGGGACATAAGCCTTCCAGAAGAAAGTATCGCTTCTTGGAAGAGGGATTTTTTCCATTAGCTTAGACCAATTACTTAACTGATAGAATCTTGGAACATCTGGATAGTCAGAGTAATCACCTGCAAAATAATAAGATATATACTTAGAATTTGACTGTTTTATAACTGCAGGAAATTCTGTCGGAATATTGTTTTCACTCAAAACTGCTTTTGCAGAGTCAGAAAGCGCAATATTATAACTAGCGAGTACTTTTGAAATATCAGGAGTTTCAATTATATCAAACCAGTAATCATATTTTACATCAATTGATTTTGAAAAAAACTGTTCTCCCTGCTCAGTAGATTTAAAATTAACCCCTTTTTCAAGGAGGTCTTTGGCTTCCAAAACGATGATTTTATCCTCTTCGTTGACAAAAATAATGCCACTTCCTTTAAAGTTCCAAGGTTTTTTATACAGGGTTTCATAGTTTGAAACCGCCCAATCTGGGATTTCCTTTTTCTGAGAGAGGTCGTTAAAATATCTGCCAATCCATCCAGACCATTTTATACCAAGTAAGTCATAAAGCTCTCTGCGGGCATCTATATTAGTAGGGGTAGCGAAGGTATTAAATTCGGCAATTACAGTGGAACCTTGATAGATTGATTTTCGCATAGCTTCGATTTCATTTGAATCAATACCGCCATATAAAAGCTCAGAGCGTTCCCCAGTTTTATTGGTTTTTCTAAAATCAGAATCATAAACCCCATAAGTATCGGTTATGTATACAAGATCAGGTTTTACGTTTGAAGAATTATAATTGATAGTGGTAAAATTTCCATTTTTTTCAGGAAAAAAACCATAGTAGTCCTTCTCATATGAATAAGGTTTTTGAGAAACTGGATTTATAAATTTTTCATTGTTTAACACCCAAACAAGACCTTCGTGTTCACGATACTCTATATTGGGCACAGTTTTGTCTATTATTGCGACATTGAGTTCAAATTCTGGTTTAATAAACCACAAAATAACTGGGAGAAAAAGGACTGTTGCAATTATAAAAATTATCGAAAAAAATTTTAATCTGTTCATTAATAGCTCCTTTAAATTATTAATAACGTATCCATTCGACTAAAAGCGAGGAATCATACTGAGCAGGGGTGCTGTCTAGCCAATGAGGATACCATGCATTTAAAATAAGGTACATTTTTTCTTTTGAAAAACCTTGAGTAACTTCATAATAAAGCTTATTATCTATTAAAAAGCGAACTTTATGCTCATAAAATTCTATACGGTACTTATGAAAACTAGCGGTAGGGTCAAAATCTAGTGCGAGTTTATGGCTATTCTTAATACCGTTGTTCTCGTAAGTTGTAAAAAATACTTCAGATTTAGGCTTATTAAAAACCTCAATATCAATTTCGTGATGAAAATCTGGTTGTTTATATAAAAAAAAGCCAGTTATAGTAGATGGGGCATTTGGAAGCTTCATATAAACTTCATAAGCCCCAAAGCCTACTTCCGATTTACTTTGAAGTTCTCCGCCCTCGAGTTTATTTTTAGGAAGCTTTATAGCAAGGCTATTATTTTGTAGGATGACATTATCTTCTGAAAGCACTGTTTGGTTAAGCATACCTTCTCTTTTTAGCCACATAGTATCATTAAACTTTTCAAAAGTTTCTTGAGTTTTAAAATAACTAAACGCATTTTCTAGTTCAGAGTTAGCAAGCCGTTTAGAAGCTTGGGTTATCGGAAAGCTATCCCACAGCGCAAAAACCGAAGCATAAGCACCTGTGATATTCGTTTTTAATCGGTACTTCATCATAACGGTCTGGGACTTATTAGCCAAAAGACTTACCTTTTGAGGTTCAATATCAATCCATTTATTCTCAGGACTTCTAAGACTGTAGCCAAGCCAAGCTGTTTTAGGGAGGTTACTTTTATTTACAAGGGTTATTTTTGCAACTGCTTCTTCATTTTCAAAATATACGCTTTTATCATAGCTAACGGATTTTATTTCTAGCGCATAGCTTTGTTTTTGGGAGAAAATAAGCAAAAATAATATACATATAGGGATTAAAAGATATAATTTTTTTAACATAATACCTCCCACTTAATATAGAAAGTAAAATACAGTATAATCATTAATTACCCAAATTGAGCATAAAAAAAACTAAGTTTCAGCAGATTGAGAAACTTAGTTTTTAAAATTAGAGATTTCAATTTTATAAAGAGTTATTAAGCATTTTCATCATGATTTTTTCACTGGTCATTGGAAGGCTGCGAAGTCTTATGCCACATGCGTTTTGGAGTGCATTTGCAATCGCAGGACATGGTGTATTTATAACAAGCTCTCCTACGGATTTAGCGCCAAATGGGCCAGTAGGTTCATAGGTAGGAGCTATAGATATGCGTACATTTTTTATATCGAGTCTGCTTGGAATTTTGTAGCTCATAAAATTATCAGTAAGAAGCTTTCCAGAGCTATCAAATTTTACATCCTCCCAAAGCGCCATCCCAATACCTTGAGCAATTCCGCCCTCAGCTTGAATTCTAACTAGATTAGGGTTTATAGGGGTACCACAGTCAAGGACTCCTACATAGTCTATGATATCGACTTTACCAGTAGTTTTATCCAGCTCAATTTCTACGGCACCTACCATAAATGGGGGTGGAGAGTATTTTGAAAAATGAGATTCACTTGCAGATATGACCTCGATTCCGCCCGTACCAGTTTGAGTAGCAATATCTTTTAGAGATACTTCTTTTTTTACAGGAGCGCCTTCTATCGTAAACACTCTCTTGCCATCAAATTCGAGGATGTCTTTAGGGACATCCAGCATTTTTGCACCTTGAGTAAGAATTTTGTCTATAAGCGTTTCACAGGTCTTTATAACCGCCATTCCAGTAATGTAAGTCGTACTTGAAGCATAAGCGCCAGCATCATAAGGAGAAGCATCTGTATCTACTCCGCTAACTACAATTTCATCCATACTGCAATTAAGTGCTTCACAGGCAATTTGAGAAAGTATTGTATCACTTCCAGTACCGATATCAGCAGCTCCTAGGTTTAGATGATAAAACCCGTGGTCGCTGAGCTTTATTTCAGCCGCAGCGGTATCTATTCCAGCTACACCAGAGCCTTGCATTGCCATAGCAAGTCCAACAGCTCTAACTTTTCCATTTCCAATATCCGTTGAAGGGTACTTTTCATCCCACTTAATTAATTCTTTAGCTTTTTGGATACATATATCTAAATTACAGGTATTTATAGGTTTATTTTCATACATAAACACAGCATCACCTGGCGTAAGCAGATTTAGCTCTCTAAGCTTTATAGGGTCAAAGTTCATAGTATGTGCAAGCTCATCAATTATAGATTCTATCGCAAAGACTCCCTGTGGAGCGCCAAAACCTCTGTAAGCGCCGCTTGGAACTTTGTTTGTATAGACTACATCAAATGAGAATTTTTGAGCAGGAATTCTTCCATATAGTGATAGGGTTTTGGTGGCAGTAAGCCCTACCGTAGTCGAACCATGCTCATTATAAGCACCTGTATTAGATAGGGTATTAAGCTTGATAGCTCTTATTTTTCCATCGCTATTTGCCCCTATTTTTACAGTCATTTCCATTTCGTGTCTAGGGCTTCCTGCTACAAAACACTCTTTTCGAGAGTAGAATATTTTAGCAGGCTTTCCTGTTTTCAAACTGACTATGGCAGGATACATTTCACTTACAGCGCTTTGTTTAGCGCCAAAACCGCCACCAATACGTGGTTTTATAACTCTTACCTGAGACTTTGGAATGTCTAGGGCAGTTGCAATAATTCTTCTGACATGAAATGGAATTTGGGTAGAGCTTATAATTGTAATTCTGCCATAAGGGTCTACTGTAGAAAACGTAGTAAAAGGCTCCATTGGAGTTTGACTATTTTGCACAGTATGATAAGTTCTTTCAAGCACGTAGTCGCAGTGTTCAAATTCATACTCTACATCGCCATATTCAGACTCGCCATAGTAAACGATATTACGTTTTATCTGCTCAGGGAAAAACGCATTAGTTTGTATATCATCCTCAGGATGCACCAAAACTGTATTATCTTTAGCAGTTTTAAAGTCGAGTACGGGTTCAAGGACATCATAAGAAACTTTTATCAGCTTAAGCGCCTTATCTACGGCTTTTTCAGTTTCACCAGCGACTATAGCTACAGGGTCACCTACAAAACGTACTCTTTTATCAAGTATAAGTCTGTCATAGTTACTTGGCTCAGGGTAGGCTTGACCAGCGATGGTAAAGCGTTTATTAGGGACATCCTTGTACGTCAAGATGCACTCAATGCCGTCTACCTTCATGGCTTTTTCGATATCGATTTCATTTATTAGTGCATGGGCATGAGGACTTCTAAGAAGCTTTACGATAAGGGCATCTTTAGGTGCCATATCATCAGTATAAACCGGCTTTCCCGTAGTTAGCACGGTAGCATCTTTTTTTCTAAAACTATTATTAACCGAACGAAAACGGCTTATATCTACTTGGGGTTCTTTTATATAAACTGGCATTTTTATTCTTCTCCTACAAAATTACTAATTATAGTTATACCAATACTTTCAAAATATCTGCTAAGGGCTCTGATATGACCCATATATCCGGTACATCTACAAAGATTTCCACTCAAAAAATTAAGCATTTCGTCTAGTTCTATTTGGGTTTTACTTTCACGTAACCATTCATTTTCCATGGCAATTATGTTCATTATGAAGCCAGGACTACAGTAGCCACATTGTTCAGCGCCTTCATCCGCAATGAATTCACCAATTACTTTTGCTTTTTCCTGAACTCCTTCTAAGGTAGTTACTTCTTGAGCATCGGCTCTTAAAGCCAAAGTAGAGCAAGAGAGTACACTTTTACCATTTAGATGAACAGTACACAGTCCACAATTTGAGGTTTCACAGCCTCTTTTTACACTGGTATAGCCATTAGCTCTTAAAAAATCTATAAGCATTAAATCGGCACCAATTTCTCTTTTTATAAGTTTGCCATTTACTGATATTTTTACTTCCATTAATCCTGTCCTTTCTGTGCAATTTCAAATAAAGCTTTTACAATAAGTGATTTGGCAAGTATTTGTCTATATTCTGCGCTAGCTTTTAAGTTACTGCCAAATGCAAGTGACTGTAAATTTTCAAATATATACTTTTCTGCAAACTGCGTCAAATTAGAAAGCGAATTGTTATTCACATCCTGTGCATAACTTGTGGATAATTCTGACCTGTCGAAATTTTCAGACTTTATCAAAACGGCGATATTTGGACGTGCACCTATTGATATTGAAAGGTTTAAAACGTTTTCTGAATTGACAGAAGAATGCAATGAAATTGCAATTGTAAGTAGCGGGAAATCTGTGGATACAATACGCATCGACCTATAAGCCGTTAAAACTGAGGTTTTAGGGAGTATCACTTTAGTTAAGATACTGTTATCTTTTTTTAGCGAAGCATATTTCGTAAGCGGAAGCGTCTTTTTTTCACCATCAAAGATTACTACTTTAGCATCAAGGGGCATAAGGGCGGTTATAACATCTGAAAACCCATATCTTCCATATACGCTGCCACCTAAAGTAGCGCCATTTCTAAACTGTACCCCTACGATGCTTTTGATAGCATCTGAAAAATAATTTCCAAAATACGCTTTTAGGATAGGGCTTTTTTCTAGCGAACGAAGTGAGACCATAGCGCCGAGCTCTATAGCATCTTCATTTTCCTCTATTTTATCTAAATCTAGAGCAGATAAGTCAATAAGCGTATTTATATTTTTTGTGCTTTGCTTTAGCCACATAAGACCTCCCATAACCACATTGTTACGAGACTTATTAAGCTCAAAGGCTTCTTCGATACTATTTACTTTTACGTAATTTTTAGCTGTAAACATTTTTTCTCCTTAAAAATATTCAATATTTACCATTTTACCAATTGCTTCAAGCTCGGTTTTGAGTTCTTTTATCAAATTTAGCTTCAGTCCTAGGGATATAGGCATTTCAGGATTTTGGTGAGCGGGATTTATAGCACGACCTACAAAAAAATTAACCTCTGTAGATTCTTCTAAAAGCATTTTTACTAAGCGAGAAGCGCCATCTTTTTTTGAAAGCGTGATAATCTTTTCAGAGCGATCCATAGAAGAAAATTTCTTTATAATATCAAGCGCTTTGCCTATCGTTAGAACGCCTTCGGTAACAAGGTCGATGCCCTTTATTTTGGCAGTTGGAGGAACGCTTGGATTTTCGTAATCCAAAGTGACCTCTAGCTCCTGTCCGATATGTTCACTTACTATTTGAGAGGTAGTACCACCGCACACGACCTTAATGCCCTTACAGTCCATAAGTTTGCTAACTACTACAGAATCCATTTCAGGGTATATAGGTGGGCCTATCATTATATTTACTGGATTGCTATTTTTAAAGCGTATAGCACATACTGTAGAGTCATCTCCAATTTCACCCATATACAGGGCATCTACAGCATTTAAAAGCTTGCTGCACATTTCCACTGGAGAAATTTGAGAATGGATATTTTCACTTATAAATGAAACTATATTTTCATATTGCCATCCCAAATCCAAAAGCTTGCCAACGCCTGCATGGACTACACCATCACTAAAGGCTACGAGCATATCTCCATGAACGGCTTGAAATACAGATTGATATATGATTTTATCATCTACATAAAGCGGTGTTTTTTCAAGTTCAATAAGCTTGTTATTTCGAAAGATAGTGACAAAGGGATTATCAAACTCGGCTATAGTACACATTCCATTAGGCATAACGCGAATAATCGTAAATGTGGAGTAGGCAATTGCTCTTTCGCTACATACGGGAAGCGTATTAGCAATCGTCTCTATAGCATCTGTTAATCTTGCTCCACCAAGGAGCATCGTAGCAATTATTTTGCTAGTAAGGGTAGAGAGGATATTGGCTTTTACCCCACTTCCAAGGCCATCGGCAAGGACGGCTACAAAACTGTTATCCTGTCTTACAAACTCTACTTTATCACCACAGAGCTCTTCACCGTGATGATTTAGGCTTTCAAAGGCAGCATCTACATATATATCCATAAGCGGTTATCACCCTCCTAATCTTCTAAAATAGTTTCTTTAAGGTTATTAAGTGCAAGTTTGGTTTCTGCAGCGGTTTCACCTAAAAGACTTGCTATTTCTTGGACTACACGCATTTGTTTTTCAATTACATTTTGAGTAACATCTGCGGTATGGATACGCATTTTAAGAATTTGTTCCTTGTGAAGCTCTTCAGCAGAGGTATCTTTTATAAAGGCTACGAAGGTATCATGTTCTTCTATATATACCATAGTTTTTTCTATATATATCTCCATATCTAAAATATGAAGCTTAAGATTTTCACGTATAGGAATTCCTTCATTCATTGCTCTATCAAATGAATCATCGTCGTAAAGCTCTGGAATTATACCACCTATTATTTCTATGGGGTCTACCTTGTAGATTTCGGCTGCTCTTGGGTTTATATCAACTACAAAATGTTCCTTATCTAGAGCGACTATACCATTTGGAGAGTGCTCTATTATTACATTTGAAAAATTTTCGGCTTTTTTTCTAAAAAATGGCAGACACATTCTTATATCGGCTTTTCCATAAAATACAGCTTCAGCTTTACTTCGGCAAGTGGGATAGCCACAGGTGCCGCAGTTGAGTTCATCCTCTAAGTTATGTTTTCCCATTTGGGTAAGGATATTTATTATATCATCCTCTGTAGGCTTGAGAACCTTTTGTTTACGATTCAGATACTGTCTATCTATAGCTAACGGCTTTTCTTTGAAACCTATATTATGTTTAAAGTCATGGGCTTCCTTATTTGTAGAAAGCTTATGTCTTGCAAATACAGTCCTTTTTTTATTAATTTTAAATAGGGGGCCATTCATGCAAGCATCCTTACAGATATTAGCTTCTATAAAAAGCTTGTCTTGAGGGAGACTATTCATTTTAATACATTCCTCAAGATAGCTGAACATATCAATACAATCTCTAGCGCCGTCTATAGATAGTGGTAGATAGCCTTCAAATGGGGCAACTTTTGCCATTGAATCTATAATTCCATTTGAGCGAGGGTAAATTCTTGCACTAGGGTCATCCATTCCAATAAATTCATGGTTCAAAATAGGTTTTTCGGGTGTAGCTAAAAGCCAAGTCTCAATTTCATCAAACGTCAGCACATTGTCAATATAGCCATCTGCGAATATATCAGAGGGCTCGTATTTTTTACTTATACAGGGACCAATAAAGACGACTTTAGACTCAGGGAAGGTTTCTTTTATAAGCTTTCCATGAGCCATCATAGGGGAAAGTGTAGGCGTTAGCATTGAAATAAGCTCTGGGAAATGCCTTTCAATAAGCATCACAACAGAAGGACAGGCACTACTTATCATTATAGGCATATTACCCTGCTTCATAAGTCTTAAATAGTCACGATTTACAAGATTTGCACCAATTGCGGTTTCTTGAACATCATAAAATCCAAGGGCAAGTAGTTTTAGCGCGAGTTCTTCAAAAGTTTCAGAAAACCAAGCTTTATACGAGGGCGCTAAGGAGATTATTACCTTTTCGTCACTGCGTATAAGTGTTTTTACCTGTTCTAATTCACTTTGAATAAATTTAGCGTGTTGAGGACAGACTTCGATGCATTTTCCACAAAGAATACACTCTTGCTCAATTATAGTAGCCTTGTCATCCTTGAATTGAATGGATTTTACAGGACATTCTCTTATACATTTATAGCAGGCCTGACAACTGCCAGGATTTAGATTTATATAGGACATAGTGCTCCTTTCTTTACTATGATTCAATTGCAAGTGGTAGTATAAGTTCTAAAAATTTATCAGGCGCATTTGAGATATTAACGCCTGAAATAAGCTGATTGTTTACACTTATAGAAATTCCATTCACACAGTTTTTCATACAAAAAGAAGCTTTTATATTAATTCTATCAGAAATTCCATGTTCTTCAGCCATCTCCTTGAAGGTTTGTACGACCCGGTACGAACCTTTCATATGGCAGGAACTTCCCACGCAGATTACAACTTCTACCATGCTATCTCTCCTTATCACATCAATAACATTCAAATTATCATAATATAATTATACCAATAAGGCGAAGGTCAAACAAGGCTAGATGTTATTAAAATCGAATAAAATTGGGTATAAGTACTAAAAAAATAAGGGGGATTGGTCAAATGAAAACAAATAAATCGCTGTCATTGTTTATGGTTTTGGTACTTATGACGAATTTGCTCGTAGGATGCGGACAGGGTGGAGGCGAAAAGAGTTACACGATAACTGAAGAGAAACCCACGATAGAGGGAAATGGTATAAATCTAAAATTTTCGGAGTATGACATAAATGAGAAGACGAAAATTAAAGTATCAAAAGCAGAGCCTCAAAATATTTTTTCAGAGGAAGTAAGTGAAACTGATGTGAAAATAGAAGCGTTTGATATAAAAGCAGATGAAATAGAGACGTTTACAGATTTAATAGAGATAAGAATTCCTTATGATGAAACTTTTATAGAGTCAGGCAGTGTAGAAAAAAATGTAGGGGCAATGTATTTTGACGAAGAACTTGGAGAATGGACGCCGGTTTATTATGAGTTAGATAAGGAAAATAAGCAGATAGTTATTCTTACAAACCATCTTTCTACTTATTCTGCTTATACTATAAAAAATGAGAACAGTAGAGCGGCAAAAATTATAAGCGTAAATTTATATCCACCACTTCCAAGTGATTCTTCAGAGGTTTTTGAGGCAGTACTTGAAGAAGCGATGAGTAACCAAATGACACCGGGACAAAAAGCTAGAGAGCTAGGGCTTACAATTTCAGGTGATTGGCTTGGAATTTCAGGTTCAGGCCTTACGGCAGTAACTCAAACTGTATATGCTACCGAGTTTGTAAACGGGCTCAGTAATGCGTTTACAAATGTAGGGCTTGCAGCAGCATTTGTGCAGGCCGCCCATGATTTTAGCAAGGGAGATGATACTGCGCTTGCGGGAAATCTTGCGAAAAATCTCTCATATTTTGGAGTGAGCAAATGGGGCTCAAGTGCACTTCAGTTAAGCTTTGTAGGCGTATTTGCAATAGATTATTCACTAAATAAATTTGCAAATGCGGCATGGGATGGTAGAAAAGAAATTTGGTATGAAGCGTATAGAAAATATTACAGCCAAGAAAACAAGATGACTAATAAGCAGTGGTATAATAAATTTTACTGGCTATGGCAGGATAATAAAGCTTCTAAAGACCCAAATGCACTAAAAAATGCAATAAATCAATCCATTGATCAGTATGTAAATGCTTTTTGGAATCTGGAAGAAACAGATCAAGCATTTTGGGTATCAGAAGTTCAAAAAACAGGTTTTTCTGGGGGTGGTGGGCTAAATGAAAAACTAGAAAAAGAAATTTCTAATGCGGCTAAAGCAGAACTTGTAGCAGCGCTTCAAGAAACTGTATTAAATAGGCTTGAGCAAAATATTAGATTTGAACTTATGGAAGCGTACAGAAAGGAACTTATATCGCTTAAAAATTATCTAAATAAGACTACAAACGTATTGATAACTGAAAATGTAAAACCTGGAGAAAAAGCGGAATATGCAAATCATATAGTTAGATTTGCACCTCTCAATGATAGTGCGTTTAAAGCGAGTTGGACGGGAAAAGTGAAGGAAGATGGAACCGCAAGTACTTCATTTACAGCCCTTGGACATATTCAATCAGGCGCACCAGATAAATTACTACTTTTTAAACCAGATGCAAATCCTGATACAGATGAGCCAATAAAAGAAATTCCGTTCAAAATAAACTTTCCAAATACACAGATAAATCTTAAGGAACTAAAACCTACGATGGATGAGCTTGCGGGAGATTGGGCAAATGTATATATAACCTTCCCTGAAGCTAAAGTTGTTCCAATTCAAGAAGGAGAGCCAAGTGAATGTGATATATCCGGTGCGATTGCAGAGTTTTTGAGCGTGGCTAAGCTTAAGTGTAAATTTGAGGTAGTTAAGCTAGATGAGGAAAATGCAGAACTGGTATTTGGAATTGTAAGCGGGATTAACAAGAAGACTGGAGAAGCTTTAGAAATGGATCCAGAACCTCCATCTAGAGCAAAGGCAACCTATAAGGATGGTAAATTTGTTTCATCGATACCTTTTGAAGATTCCTCTATAAACTTAAATCTTACTATGAAAAAAGAAATGGATGGAAGCATAGTATTTGGAAATGTATCCAAAATTATAATTAAAGATGAAGAATATGGAGATGGAATATTGGAGTTTTATATATCAGGAAAAAAATAAACTTAAGGAGCAACATAGATGTACAGTTTATTTGTAAGTTTAAGCATAACTATAGGATTGCTACTGAGCATAATAAGTCTCAAAAAAATAGGACTGAGCAAAAAACATATAATAGTAATATGTATAAGCATCAGCGCCAGCTTTATAGCTGGCGCAAGACTGCTTAATTATATGATTAGATATAGTGATTATAAAATGCTTGGAATATCCTTATTTACCCCTAAATTAGCATATTTTTCCCTATATGGAGGGATTATTGCAGTACTTATAATGCTCATATTAGTTTCCCTAGTATGGAAACTAGATATATTGAGGGTTTTAGATGCCCTGACATTACCATTTTTATTAAGCTTTGCGATAATGAAAATAGGCTGTTATCTAAACGGATGCTGTTATGGAACGTTTACGAATTCGTGGATTGGAATTGCGCTTCCAACAGCAAAAGCTGAGGAACTTGCTAACAGCAAACTATTTTCAATAGTTTCACAAACGATGAAATTAAAAGTATATCCTACTCAATTTATGGAAATGAGCGCGGCACTGCTTATAGCAAGCTTCATTGTAATATTTAAAAAAAAGCTATATAAAGGGGCAACTTTTTTTAGCACAGCGCTGAGTTTTAGCTTTGCAAGGTTGATTATTCTTCCATATAGAGCAAGTATATATGCCCCCGTAGTAACAGAACTCGTATATCCTACAATTTATATAACCATAATAGTTACTAGCATGCTACTTCTTGTATATTTGAAACCGTAGCTTCTTTTCTAAGTGTTATAAAAAGCAGGGCGCTTACGGCCATCAATATAGGGTAGTAAAGATTTGGAATTATATCAAATGGAGTTATTCCAACAAGTGAAGCCGCGGTAAGAAGCTGTGCACCGTATGGAATTAGCCCTTGGAATACAGAGGTAAATATATCTAGTATAGAAGCACTGCGCTTTGGGTCTACGCCGAATTCATCACTTATTTCCTTAGCTATAGGTCCAGCCATTACAATTGCTACAGTATTGTTTGCAGTACATATATCTACCGCAGATGCAAGGCAAGCAATGCCAAGTTCAGCGCCTTTGCTAGTTTTAACTCTTGACTTTATTATATTTAAAATCGCATTTATCCCACCATTTTCTTTTACAAGCTCGACAGTGCCTCCAATAATCATAGATAGTACAGTTATTTCAAACATACTGCTTATTCCATTTCCTAAGATTCCAAAAACTTCACTAAATTGAAAAGTACCTTGGAATAGTCCGATAGCTATTGATAGTACACTGCCTGAGATAAGCAGTGTAAATACATTTACGCCAGATAACGCACCTATTAGAACGGCTATATATGGAAGCACTTGAAGTAAGCTGTAATCTAGATTTTTAGGAAGCTCTACGGTAGCACCGGAGGTTCTTACGAAGAATATAGCAGCGGTTATAAGTGCAGCAGGAAGTACAATAAAGAAGTTTTGTTTAAATTTATCCTTCATATTACAGCCCTGAGTCCTAACGGCAGCAATAGTAGTATCTGAAATCATAGAAAGATTATCGCCAAACATAGCACCACATACCACAGCACCTATGCAAAGTTCTATGGCAAACCCAGTTTTTTCACTAATACCTATGGCGATAGGTGCCAGCGCTGCGATTGTACCCATGGAAGTCCCCATGGAAAGTGATATGAAGCAGCCTATAAGAAATAAGCCCACAACTGCTATGTTTGAGGGAAGTATAGAAAGTCCAAGATTTACAGTACTTTCTACTCCGCCAGCGGCTTTTACAGCACCCGAAAATGCACCAGCTAGAAGAAATATAAGTGCCATTATCATTATATTTTCGTGACCAGCACCACGACTCATAACAGAAAGCTTGTCATTAAAGCTAAGTGTTTTATTTTGAATGAATGCTACGAATAGGGCCGCTAAAAAGCCTACGATGGCAGGCATTTTGTAAAAATCGTTAAGAATTAAACCTGTTCCAAAAAACATTGCTAGAAATACAAAAATTGGGAGTAATGCAGAAAACTTTGCATCATTGGTTTTTAATTTAGTCATTTTTAAATCCTCCTTAAAAAAATACAAATGGTAAAAGTTTTAAAGGAGAAGAGTTTATTGCAATAAAAAAGCCTTCTCCAAGAGAAGGCTACAGAATATCTATATTAAATCTATATCTTCTCTTATTTCTCAAAAAATTTCATAGTAAAAATTTTTTGATGGAATTGGCACCTTTTCACAAATGTGAAGGTTGCCGAGACTTCATAGGGCCATATCCCTCCATCTCTCTCAATAAGAAAAACTGGTATTAAATTTTAAAAGTAAAAAATCGAGTGGGGTAACTCGATTTTTTAAAAAAGGGGGTATTAATAAGGTTCAATAATTAGGGGGAGTGAACCCTTATTTATTCACTCTATGTTAATTATAATAATAGATTTGTGATTTGTAAAGACTTTTTTGTGAAAAATTTTAAAAATCTATGATTTTTATATGTTTTTTTTATGTCAATTCGTCTAAATCAAGGCTTTACTTCGATTTTAGCTTCTGGAAAATTTTTATTGAGTTCATCTAATAAATCTTGTTCTTTTGGTTTCTTTTCCGAATTGATTTTTGAAAGCTCAGAATATAAAATATATCTAGCTTCTACATTTTTTTTAAGTAGCTTGCTTAAAATTTTGCTAATCAAATTTTGTGGGTCATGAGTTTCAAGCATATTTTTATGAAATATATTCTTTTCTTCAAAACAGAAGAAAATATTATTATTTACAAAGCGTTCTACTTGACCTTCTCTTATAAGCGCTTGGAGTTGTACTTGCTTTACGGCTCTAAGTTCTTCAAAAAGTATAGGTATAGCATCTTTTATAATTTCGAGTTCTTTTTTTTCCTCTTCATTTATCTCTACACGCTCTATAGCGGCGCTGTTTAGTTTAGGAACAGAATTACCTGTGGATAAAGTGGTATTTTCAGAAACATTTATACCTTGTGAAACATTTGGAGTATTAGCTTTTTTTGATTTGTCCACATTTAAATTAGGGTTATCCACAAAAAACTGTGGATTATTTTTAAGTTCTAAAAGTTCAGTCTGAAGCTTTTCTACAATTCCTTGAAGTCTTGCGATTTCTGCGTTTTGATAAGCAAATTCCGATTTTAGTTCATCTTGGAGGGTTTTTGATTTTCCGATGCCTTCATAATTTGTATTCACAATTCGTACAATTTCTGCAAGCAATAAAACTTGAGGGTTAGGGGAGAATCGCATTTGGCTGTGAGCTAAAGAAAGGTCTTCTATTATATAGGCAGCTTTTTTATCATCACAAAATTCTATACTTTGAGTTATAATTTCATCAGTCTGTATAATTCCATTAGCATGAAGTATTATCTTCTTTAAGAAATTTATAAAATCTAAGACAAATACCTTAGAATCCATACCCGAAGTTTCAATTTTTCCAAGTGTAATGACGGCTAAGCTAGTATCTTTAAAATGAATAGCTTTTAACATGAGATAAAAACTATCCGCAGATATTTCACCAAGAGCTTCAAGGATATTATCCATATTTAGACTGCCATAAGCAAGTGCTTTATCAAGAAGAGTCAAGGCATCTCTTAGTCCGCCTTCACTTTTTTGAGCAATAAACTCAAGCGCAGGCATTTCATATGAAACTCCCTCATTTTCCAAAACTTCTTCAAGTCTTTTTATTAAAGTGATTTGATCTATTTTTTTGAAGTCAAAGCGTTGACATCTTGAAAGCACGGTTTGAGGAATTTTTTGAGGTTCAGTAGTAGCTAATATGAATATTATATGAGAAGGCGGTTCTTCTAATGTTTTTAGAAGGGCATTAAATGCAGAGGTGGAAAGCATATGTACTTCGTCCACTATATATATTTTATATTTTCCGAAAGAAGGGGCAAACGCAAGATTATCTCTTATTTCTCTTATATTATCAACTGAGTTGTTAGAAGCGGCATCGAGTTCTATAGTGTCTATATCAGTGCCATTATTTATATTTGAAGCAAAGACCTTAGCGGTAGAAGTTTTTCCAGTACCTCTAGGGCCACAGAATAGATATGCATGACTAAGGCTGTTAGTTTGAAGCTGATTTTTAAGAATCGAGATTATTTGATCTTGACCATAAATTTCTTCAAATGATTTAGGTCGATAAATTCTATACAAGGCTTGTTTCATAATTAAATCACTGATATCCAGTGTCCTCCGTTTATATTTAAGTTTACGTATATTATATAGTAAAATAGGGCAAAAAAAAAGCCCCAGCAGGTTACTTCGGCACACAAGAGTTACGGCTTAGTGCTGCTACCTTCCGGTCCTGACACGGTTCACCGGCTCCTGTTGCAAAGGCCTGCTGGGACAAAAGATATTATATCAAGTTATAAGGAAAAAGTCAATGAAAAGTTTAATAAACTAAGCGAAAGGAATATATTATATAAGGAAAGGATTAATCATAATTATAAGTAAATTTAATGGCAATGATAGAGTATTTCTATTAGACACTTACATTGCCCTAAGATAGAATAAGCTTATAAATGGGGGATTTTATATAAAATTTTAAATACAGAAGGAGAATTAAAATGGAATTAAGAAAAGACCTTCCAGAAATATTTGAAGGATTCGCAGAAGCGAGAAGAAACGGATTTATAGCAGCTAAAAATCTTAAAGAAAAAGACATTCCTATGGTAGGTACATTTTGTACATATATGCCTCAGGAATTACCTCTAGCTATGGGGGCGGCAGTAGTTTCACTTTGTGCTACATCAGATGAAACTATCCAAGAAGCAGAGACAGACCTTCCAAAAAATCTATGTCCACTTATAAAGTCAAGCTATGGATTTGGGAAAACAGATAAATGTCCATTTTTCTATTTTTCAGATATAGTAGTAGGCGAAACTACTTGTGACGGAAAGAAAAAAATGTACGAATATATGGGTGAATTTAAGGATGTGCATGTAATGGAACTTCCAAATAGTCAAGCGTCTAAAGAAGGGTTTGAACTTTGGAAAAGTGAAATAGTTAAACTTAAAGGGATTTTAGAAAATAAATTTGATGTTAAGATAACGGACGAAGCTGTAAGAGAAGCTATAGTTTTAAAAAATAAAGAAAGAAAGTCTTTAAAAGGATTCTATGAATTAGGACAGCTTAATCCGCCAGCACTTACAGGCCAAGATATATTAAAAGTTCTTTATGGAAGCACTTTTAAATTTGACAAAAATGATACTATAAAAGAAGTAGCAGAGCTTACAGAGAGAGTAAAAAAAGAGTATGAAGAAGGCAAAAGACTTGATCCTAAACCTAGAATAGTTATAACTGGATGTCCAATAGGTGGGGTTACAGAAAAAGTTGTGAAAGCTATTGAAGATAATGGAGCTTATGTAGTAGCATTTGAAAACTGTATGGGAGCGAAAGCGATAGACCGTTTGGTAGATGAAACTAATGAAGATGTATATGAAGCTCTTGCAGATAAATACCTAAATATAGGATGTTCATGTATGACTCCAAACCCAAATAGAATAGACCTTTTAAATAGAATGATAGATGAGTATCAGGCAGATGGTGTAGTAGATGTAATTCTTCAAGCCTGTCACACTTATGCAGTAGAAACTTTAAAAATCAAACGTTTCGTAAATGGCGAAAAAGAAATTCCATATATGAGTATTGAAACTGATTATTCACAATCAGATATAGGGCAGCTTAATACGAGAATGGCTGCATTTATAGAAATGCTTTAGATGTTTTTGAATCAATAAATTATGTAAGTGTATATGAAAATAGAAAGTCATAAATATTGGGACTTTCTATTTTTTTGTTAATGAATTAGAATTTTTTGTTTAAATTCAAATATTAAAAAAATTCTATACAATTAGCATATTTTCTATTGATTGAAAGTCATGAATAAGTTATAATCATAGAGGAAGAAAAACGTTTTTTTAACAATCTCATGAAAAACACAGTAAACGTTATGGGGGGAAATTATGAAAAATGGAGGAAATTATGAAAATTACGAGCATAAAAGCTAAAATTTTGTCGATAGTTTTAGCAATTTTGTTAATATCGTTAGGAACGGTATCTGCGATTTTTAGTATTTTAAGTGTAAAAAATACTGAAAATACGCTATACAAAGTTATGGAAGAAACTGTAGAAACAGGTGCACTTGCGATTGAAAATAGGCTTGTAGCTACAAGGAGTGCAATAAACGAGATTGGAGCGATTGCAAGGCTTTCGAATCCAAATATCTCAAAAAAAGCAAAAATGGAGATAATTGACACCAAGATAGAGCGATATAAGATGTTAGCGCTTGATGTATCAGATAGTAGTGGGCAGACACTTATGAATGGAAGTATTTCTGGAACGGAATCATTTGAAACGGCTATGAAAGGTGAAACTTACATATCGTCACCTGTATTAGATGGCTCAAGACAAGTTATTATAGTAACTGCACCACTATGGAAGGATGGTCTTTATAACACGAAAGTTGTAGGAGTAGCTTATGCCAAAATGGATGCAATGTTCCTTTCAAGAATGACAGAGAAGATAGATGTAGGGGAAACAGGAGTAGCACTTATATTGGATGAGAATGGAACTACGATAGCTTTTGAAGATGAACAGGTTGTAGCGAAGCAAGAGAATATGATAGAAGCTGCAAAATCTGATTCTAAGCTCAAAGCTTTGGCGGAAATTGAGCAAAAAGCTTTGAATGGAGAAGTTTCGAATGGAGAGTATACCTATAATAAAACTAAATTCCTAGGTTTCTTTGTACCGATAGAAGGGACTAAATGGGTAATGGGAGTTTCTGTAGAAAAGTATGAATTTATGAAGCAAATTTATATGACAGCTATTTTATGTCTAGCTATATCAGCAGCATTCTTTGTACTTGCAGCGCTTATGATAATAAGATTTACGGCAAAAATAACAGCACCTATAACTGAAATAGAGCTTGCAGCTAAGCAAATGGCAGTAGGGGATTATGATGTAGTAGTTACACATCAGTCTGAGGATGAACTTGGTGTGCTAGCAGATAGTATAAGAACTATGAGCAGCTTTACAAAGGATATAATAGAAGATGCTTCAAGAGGACTTGAAAAACTGTCAGAGGGTTATTTTGACCTTCATAGAGACAGAGAATATCCAGGGGTATTTAAACCGATAGAGGATTCAATTCTGAATATTGCGGTTTCATTAAGTCATACACTTGGAAATATAAAGGGTTCAGCAGAACAAGTAAATGCGGGAGCAGAGCAGGTATCAGCGAGTGCCCAAACTTTAGCAGAAGGAGCTTCAGAACAAGCAAGCTCAATAGAGGAATTATCTGCAGCTATAACTGAGATTTCAGATAAAATTCAAAAAAATGCAGAAAATGCGCAAAAGGTAAATAATATAACCTCATCTGTTGGAAGTGAACTAGAGAATACTAATCAGAAAATGCAGAAGATGATGGTGTCTATAAATGATATATCTGACAAATCTGTAGAGATACACAAGATAATAAAAGTGATAGAAGATATTGCGTTTCAAACGAATATTCTAGCACTTAATGCAGCCGTAGAGGCGGCAAGAGCAGGCGAAGCAGGCAAAGGCTTTGCAGTAGTTGCAGATGAAGTGAGAAATCTAGCAGGAAAATCGGCAGAAGCGGCAAAAGACACTACAATGCTTATAGAAGATACAGTAAGATCAGTAAATGATGGGACAAGTATAGCAAAAGAGACGGCAGAGGCAATAGAGCAAGTGGCAGAAAATGCAGAACAAGTAATTTCGGCAGTAGAAGAAATTACAAATGCATCTCAAGCACAGGCTAGTACGATTGCACAGATTACAAATGGAGTTAACCAAATTTCATCTGTAGTACAAGCAAATTCAGCCACAGCGGAAGAAAGCGCCGCAGCGAGTGAAGAACTTTCAAGTCAATCAAGTATACTTCAAGAGGAAATTGCAAAATTCACCTTAAAAGAAGGTATTGAATTTAACGAAATAGGATAATAAAGAGGTTGCCAGTAGGCAGCGTCATTTTAAAAAAGCGACTATGTCGCTTTTTTTTTGCCAAAAAAAGATGGCAAAATTTGCCACCTTAATTTTAAAATATATCTATGGTTAGAATAATCCTGCTATTTTTCCATTTTCATCTACATCTATTCTATTAGCCGCAGGAACTTTTGGAAGCCCTGGCATGGTCATAATCTCACCTGTAAGGACTACGGCAAAACCTGCACCGGCAGATATTTTTACATTTTTAACAGTTATTCTAAATCCTTGAGGTCGACCTAGTTTAGTTTGGTCATCGGTTAAAGAATACTGAGTTTTAGCCATACATACAGGTACCTTTGAAAACCCTAGGGCTTCAATTTCAGCAATCTGTTTAAGGGCAGCTGGAAGATAATCCACACCATCTGCGCCATAAATTCTTTTTGCGATAGTTTCTATCTTATCCTTTAGGCCAAGTTCAAGGTCATATGCATATTCAAAATTATCAGAAGATGCATTTTCAATAAGTGAAAGCACCTGTTTAGCAAGCTCCTCGCCACCTTCACCGCCTTTTGCCCAAACCTCAGAAAGCGCTACATTTACGCCAAGTTCACTACATTTTTGACGTACGAGTTCAAGTTCAGCCTCAGTATCAAGTGGGAAACGGTTTATAGCCACTACTGCAGGCAATTTGAAAACTTGAGTTATATTTTCGACATGTTTTAGAAGATTTGGAAGTCCATTTTCAAGTGCTTCTAAATTCTCTTCGCCAAGCATATCTTTTTTAACGCCGCCATTGTATTTAAGCGCTCTTACAGTAGCTACAATTACTACGGCATCAGGCTTTATATCTGCCATACGACATTTTATATCTATAAATTTTTCAGCGCCTAAATCAGCTCCAAAACCAGCTTCTGTAACTACATAATCAGCAAAGTGCATAGCCATCTTAGTAGCAATTACAGAGTTACAGCCATGCGCAATATTAGCGAATGGGCCCCCATGTATAAACGCAGGGGTTTTTTCAAGAGTCTGAACAAGATTAGGTTTAAGCGCATCCTTTAAAAGCGCAGCCATAGCACCATTAGCCTCTAATTGACCTGCAGTAATAGGACTGCCACTTCTAGAATAGCCAATTATTATTTTACCAAGGCGCTCTTTTAAATCTGATATATCATTAGCTAAACAAAAAGCTGCCATTACTTCAGAGGCTACCGTTATATCAAACCCATCTTCTCTAGGCATTCCATTAGCTTTTCCACCAAGTCCATCTGTAATAAATCGAAGCTGACGGTCGTTCATATCCATACAACGCTTCCATGTAATTCTTCTAATATCTATATCAAGGGCATTTCCCTGATGTATATGATTATCTATAAGTGCCGCTAAAAGATTGTTTGCAGCCCCTATAGCATGAAAATCACCAGTAAAATGAAGGTTTATATCTTCCATAGGAATAACCTGTGCATAGCCACCACCAGCTGCGCCACCCTTAACTCCAAAAACTGGACCTAAAGAGGGTTCTCTAAGTGCGACCATCGTATTTTTTCCAAGCCTGGAAAGCGCATCAGAAAGGCCTATAGTAGTGGTTGTTTTTCCTTCACCAGCAGGAGTTGGATTTATAGCGGTAGTAAGTATGAGCTTCGCTTTCTTAGCACTTGACTTCTTAAGTAGATTATAGTCTAGCTTTGCCTTATACTTTCCATAAAGCTCAAGGTCATCTTCACAAAGACCAAGCTTTTTAGCAATTTCCCTTATATCACAAGGAACTGCTTCTTGTGCAATTTCAATATCAGATTTAAAACTCATAATCGCCTCCTAAAATTAACTAATCAATAGTTCCCATAATAGTTCTAAATAATAGTCTTAATTTTTCAGTTTTCCAATCCTGCCATAAAAAGCAGTAAGTAGTACTTTCAGAAGTACAGCTTCAATAGTTGCAATCGTTAGCGCAGAAACTGTTCTTGTAGGTAAAAGTACCAAAAAACCTTTTTTCAAAAGTATTGTCAGCCAAAATGTATTGAGTACAAGTGAGCATATAACGGCACTTAAAAGACACGAAAGCGCAATCCATTTCATAGATGGCTTTCTTGAGTAAAGTACAATTCCTGGAATAACTCCAAGTAAAGTTGAGGTCAAGGTAAAACCAGGGAAATAAGCGCCTTGTGGGAAAAGCGTCGCTCCCAAAAGATCAGCTACCATACCAGTCATTCCACCCCAGAAAGGGCCAAGCAAAGCTCCAGCAAGTGCAATTGGAAGCCCACCAAAGCTTATCCTTACCGCACCACCAAAGGCCATAAAGCCTAAAAATCTGGTAAAAACAACACTTGAAGCAACAAGAAGTGCACTAAAAACTAAGGCCTGTACATTGCTCCCTCTTTTTGCTCGCACATTCACTGTGTTAATACTTTTATTCATTTTTCCTCCTCAGCGGACGCAGTATTACATCGCAGACAATACCCTTGAGATTTGAGTATGTCCTTCGTCCACAGAGCAACTTCCCATCTCTGTAGCACTTAACGCATAATACCTACTCTGCATTTATGGATATTATATACGAAAAGAGCATATCTTTGCAAGCCCAAGAATGCGTTTTGCAAGAAATTATTCAGTACTTATATCTGAAAAACTTAAAAAAAGTACGGATAATATCGAAGGAATTATTATAAAAATAAAATTACTTACGATAAATTGGAAGATGCTGCAACTCATAGCGCCTCCGGGATGATTGGCTCTCATTCCTACACACATTAATGAGTAAGGGTAATATGCACCAAACCCTTTTGCATTTATTGCAAGCCCAAATACACCACCGATAAATGCAAGTGCCACAGGAAATGCAAAGCTTTTAAATTTTAGGGATATAAATAGCTGAACTGAAGCTATCGATATACACCCAAGAGCACCACAGCTAAGCCATGATACCAGCTCTTTAGGGAGATTTGCAGAAAGCCCAACTATTTTCCCACATAATATAAATAGAGTTCCAGTCCATATTTGACTTATAACAATTAAGAGTGATACTATAGTTAATTTTGAAAAGAAAATAGTATGTGGAGCGATAGGCATGCTTAAAAGGCGGTTCCAGTTGGTGCCATTATGCTCTAGCCTTAGAAGATAGGCGCAGAAGCATGCAATCATAGGAGGCATAAAAAAATAACAAGTAAATAGAGTGTGTTGAGTCCATAAACTGTACCAACCATCTTGCAAGATGGAGATGTTTTGAATATAGTTAAAGGTTCCTATAAACGCTGGAATAGCAGGAAGCGTAAATAATACAAGCCATATCGGGCTTCGTTTTAGTTTTTTTAGTTCTGAGTTTAACACAATTGGAAACATCTATACATCCTTTCTAATAAATAGAGCTTTCCCTCCAGAATAGGTTACAAGAAATATAAATAATAGTAAGAAAATATTCTGCCAATCTAGAGGAGCATAGTAATAAATCACACTTCTATCAGCTGGAGTCCAATCCATATGAACTAGTAGAAGAATTCCATAATAGGCCCATATTATAAGCTTGCTTAGTCCATTTGAAAGAAATAGGGAGAATAATCCCAAAAAACTTCCTAAAAGACCTACTGATACTGAAATTATTTGATTTTCAAAAATTAAAGATAGGGTCTGTTGTAAGGCCAAAATAGTCAAACTTACCAGCATATTAAAAATAAAATAATATACAAAAATTCTCATAGAAAAAGCATCTTCAAAGTGTTTTAAATTTCCAAGAATAATCATAAAGCTTATTTGAATGATCAGTATAAGCATTATATAAAGACTGCTATATAAGAATTTTATATCAAATATCTTACTGCTGGGCATAAGGCTTTTTATCAGCCGAAGCGCATTTCCAGGATGTTCTATGCTGCATATCCTTGATGCGAGTACAGCGATTGAAACTGGAAGGATTATGCAGTTTAGTATAGTGAACTGATATACTATGCACTTCCAACCTTGAGCAAGCTCTTGGTTACTTGAATTTGAAAAAGCCCATAGTCCCCAGAGTAGTTCTGTTAGCGTTAAAGAAAGTATTAGAACTGGTAGTTTTTTTCGGCGAGTCTTCAAAATTTCGGTATAAAGTAAAATCATAGACTAACGGCACCTCCTGTTAAATCTAAGAAGAAATCCTCAAGATTTTTTTGCATTTCTTCTATGCGTACGATTGGAATTTTATGTTCATGGAGCATAGCGGTGCAAGCGGCGACTTTCATATCCTCCAATTTAGGAAGCAATATAAAATCATCAGATAGCGTGCAGGAAATGTTTTTTGAATTTAAAAGTTTTAGCGCGGAATCGTTATTCAAAGTTCTAAATCTTAAATGGGATTTACATTTTTGGTGAAGGATTTCGAGTTTATCTTGAAACAAGAGCTTGCCAGAATTTATTATACCTACATCAGTAGCCATTTGTTCAATCTCTGAAAGTAAGTGACTTGAAACTAAGACGGTCATTCCATATTGAGAAGGGAGGCTTCTTACGAGCTCTCTTATTTCTTGTATACCAGCAGGGTCTAGTCCATTTGTGGGTTCATCAAGGATTAGTAGCTCGGGATTTCCTAAAAGGGCACAGGCAATTCCGAGGCGTTGTTTCATACCTAGAGAATATTGTCCGGTTTTTTTATTTTGCTGATTTTCTAGTCTTACTATTTCTAAGACTCTTGGAATTTCAGATTTATTTAATCTACGAAGGGCGCAAAATATATCAAGATTTTCCTTCCCAGTAAGATGTGCATAATAACTAGGAGATTCTATTAGGGCACCTACTTTATTTAAAATAGAAATTCTATTTTTAGAATTCATTTCATTCCCAAGGATGCATATTTTTCCAGAACTAGGCTTAACAAGGCCCAAAAGCATTTTAAGCGTAGTGGATTTACCGGCACCGTTAGGCCCTAAGAATCCATATATAGCTTTTGAGGGTATTTTTAAATCTAAATTTTTTACGCTGGTGGTGTTTGAATAGGTTTTGCAAAGTGAATTAGTAGTGATTATATATTCCATTTTTTCCTCCTTGTATAATAAATGTAGTTAAGCTGTGGTGCTTAAATTTAATTATAGCTATATAATACAGCGACTCGCTTAACTCTACCTTGCGCAAAGCTTAAGTTTACCTTAAATCATATGTAAATATAAAAATAAAAGCCTATTTTAAGGTATAATTTAAGGTATGATTAGGAGGGATTTATGGAAAATATAAATGAATGTAAGATACTTATTGTAGAAGATGAGGCTGAAATTAGAAAATTGCTTAAGGATATTTTAAAAAATGAAGGCTTTTTTAAAGTGGTTGAAGCGCAAGATTATAAAGAGGCAATTATAAAATTTCAGCTTGAAAAACCAGAAGGGATTATACTGGATGTAATGCTTCCTGATGGAGACGGATTTTCATTAATGAGAAGCTTTAGAGAAGGTTCAAATGTACCTGTATTATTTCTTTCTGCGAAGGACGAAGATGAGGATAGATTATTAGGACTAGGTCTTGGGGCTGATGACTATATAACAAAGCCATTTTTGCCTAGAGAACTGGTACTTAGGCTAAAGGCGGTATTAAATAGAGCATATTTTCCTATAGTATTTCAAAATCAAGAGAAAGCAGTATTTTATTTGGATGAAACGAAGATAGACTTAAATAGTGGGACTGTAAATAATTTAGGCAAAGAATATAATTTAACGGCAAAGGAATTTATAATTCTTGAAAAACTACATCAAAATATGGGGAAAATAGTTACTGGAGATATGTTGTGTCAAGCAGCATGGGGAGACTTCCTATATGGCTATGAAAATACATTGATGGTGCATATAAGGAGGCTGCGTGAAAAAATAGAAAAAAACGCTTCTGCGCCAAAGCATCTTTTGACGGTAAGAGGGTTAGGATACAAGCTTGTAGGAGGACGAGATGAATAAGGTAATAAGCAGATATATAGCCTCAGCTGCAGTAATCGCCCTTGTGCTACTAATATTGAATATAACTGTATTTGTATTATGGATAACGAGGGCAAGCGAAGAAGGGATAAAAAATTACGATATATCTAAAATAGCAAGTCAGCTTAGTGCTAAAGATGAAGTTTATGATATCTCAAAAGATGGAAGTCTCATAATAGCAGAAGAATATCAGTGGGGACTGCTATTAGATGAAAATGGAAATGTCATTTGGGAATATGAATTGCCTGTAGAAATACCAAGAAAATTTAATGTATCAGAAGTGGCTGGCTTTTCGAGGTGGTATCTTAAAGACTATCCTGTAAAAGTGTGGCGTATGGAGGACAAATTACTTGTAATTGGAAGTCCTAAGAATAGTATATGGAAGCTAGGTCTTGAAATGCCAGAAAATGTTATTCAAGATGTGCCTAGATGGCTATTTACATCTCTGATACTAAATTGCATTGTAGCGGTAGGGTTAGCACTTATTATGGGCATAAAATCCTATAAAGCTTTAAAAATGCTTGTATATGGAATTGAAGCGTTAGGTAAAAATGAAGAGGTTACGCTTGAACGTAAAGGTATGTTTAGCAATATATCAGAAAGTATAAATTCGACATCCTTAAAACTTAAAAATCAGGAAACACTTTTGAGTAAGCGTGATAATACAAGAACGATGTGGATTGCAGGAGTTTCCCATGATATAAGAACACCGCTGTCTTTAGTAATGGGGTATGCAAGCCAGCTTGAAGAAGATACAAAATTAGCTGCGGCTGATAGAGAAAAAGCTAAGATAATAAGAGTTCAAAGTCAAAAAATAAAAAAATTAGTTTCAGATTTGAATCTAGCTTCAAAACTTGAATATAATATGTATCCAATGAAATTTGAGTTAATAAGGCTATCAACTTTATTAAGAACACTTACGGCTGAAGTATTAAATTCAAATTTAGCGGAAGGTTATCAAATAGATTTAAACTGGCAGGAAGATATGGAAAAATTTAGTATTTTAGCAGATGAAGATTTAATGAGAAGAGCCATACTTAATATTATAGAGAACGCTATAGTTCATAATCCAAATGGGTGTAATATTTTAGTAAAATTAGCACAAAAGGAAAGTTATACAGAGCTTGTAATTGAAGATGATGGTACTGGATTTCCCGAAGAAGTTATATTGAAAAATAAGAGCGAAGATAAGTTAGATGAAATTGGAAATCATGGACTAGGACTTATAATAGTAAGCCAGATATTAAAACTTCATGGTAGTAAGTTGAGCTTAAAAAATAAAATTAAAGGTTGTAGCGTAATCATAACCTTTGAGAAATAAAAAACAATAAACTTTTTTAAGCCGGAATTCGCATTGACTAAAATCTGAAAATATGGAATAATGTAATTTGGAAAGAATTTAATAATACAGAAATTGGTTTAGGAAGTCAGGTTAAAATCCTGCACAGTCTCGCTGCCGTGATAGAGGAGTGATGCCGCAACATGCCACTGGGAAACCGGGAAGGCGCAGCAATCATTAGGATACTTAAGTCGGAATACATACCATTTCTGTTAGCAGACGCTCTACGATGAATAGAGGTTGTTAAAGTGATATGTAAATATGACAATAAGACCTCGAGGCACAAGCACCCCGAGGTTTTTTTATATTACATTATTTATTTTACATACATACTTTAACCCTATCTTCAGCAAAGTCAGCACAGTTGAACTTATGTATTTATTTTTTTAAGAGAGGGAGAAAATTATGAGAAACAAAATGAAATTCAGATTTAGTTCAGGAGACAAAACCTTAAAATTTGTAACGTCTATGGCACTTATACTTGGTTTTAACACTATCTATGCAAGTGCAATGCATATTGCAGAAGGATTTCTACCATCACCAAAATGGATTATACTTTGGTTTGCACTTTCAGCACCATTTGTAATTTATGGATTTAAGGCAATTAACGCTAAAATAGCACAGGCACCAAAAGCTAAACTGCTTTTAGCAATGGCAGGGGCATTTACATTTATACTATCAGCACTTAAAATACCATCGCTTACAGGAAGCTGCTCACATCCTACCGGGATAGCACTTGGAGCAATACTTTTTGGACCAACGCCGATGGCTGTAATAGGAATGATAGTACTTCTTTTCCAAGCACTGCTATTAGCACATGGAGGAATTACAACGCTAGGCGCAAATATATTCTCAATGGCAATCGTAGGAGCCTTTGTAGCGTATTACGTTTATAAATTACTTAGAAAAGTAGGGGTATCTACGGCAGTCAGTGTATTTGTAGCAGCCTTTTTATCAGATTTACTTACTTATGTAACTACATCTTTCCAGCTTGCACTAGCATTCCCATCACCAAATGGAGGAATTATGCTTTCGCTTACAAAGTTTATGGGCGTATTTGCAGTTACACAAATTCCTATAGCTGTAGGAGAAGCAATACTTACAGTAATTGTATTTAATATCCTTGCAAAATATAGCTCAGAAGAGATAAATGACCTTCAAAACCTAAAAGGAAAGATTACAGGAACCTCTGAAATTTCAGAAGCAAACAAAAAAATGGCAGTTTCGAGTACAAAAGATCCTATCTGGAAAAAGAATGTAATTTTATTAGTAGTATTTTTTGCAGTAGCGTTTGCACCACTATACCTTAAAGCGGGGGCTGAATTTGGAGGAGCAGATGGTATGGCAATGGATATAATCGCAGAGGAAATAGATTCTGAATATACGCCAATATTTGAACCAATATTTGAGCCAGCAAGTGGAGAGATAGAGTCATTATTATTTGCACTTCAGGCCGCACTGGGGGCAGGAATAATAGGTTATGGAATAGGAAGAATCACTAAAAAGGAGATTTAAGTTGTGATAGGAACAGATAAATATGCCTATAGCTCAAAGCTTAGAATGGCAGATCCAATAACTAAAATATTGATAACTCTAGGCATAATGTTTCTATGCATAATTTTAGATAATTTGTATGTCAGCATAGCTACGATGATTTCGATGGCTACTTTAAATATTATTATGGGAGGACATAAGCCTAAAGATTTGTGGCAGATGTTCAAAATTCCTATTGGCTTTATATTCATAGGAGTAATTACGATAATAATAGGAAGATACAGCTTAGATACTAAGTTGATTTTAGGCTTAAGCTTAGGAGCGCACAAATACGGGATATCCTCGCAAGGGATATTCCAAGCGCTTCATATTTGTTCAAAAGCGCTTGGTGTTATAAGTACAGTGTATTTTTTAGTTATGAATACTCCGATGACAGATATAACCTTAGCACTTTACAAGCTTAAATTTCCAACTCTTTTTGTAGAATTACTAGAGCTTGTTTATAGATTTATATTTATACTTACAGAAACGGCAGAAAATATAAAAATTGCTCAAGACTCAAGGCTTGGATATATAAATATGAAGATTTCATATAAATCAACCTCAGAACTGATATCTAGGCTATTCATAAGTTCATACAAAAAAGCAGATGCTATATATGATGCGCTTGAAAGTAGAGGATATAATGGAGAGCTTACAACCGTAGGGATGCAGTATCAAGTAGATACTAGGATAACTACTGCAGCAATAGTAGTAGCAGGGATACAAGTATGGATATATATGTTGATGTAAAGGAAAAAATATGCAGTTAGATAATATTAATATAGTAGAAACTAAATCCCTTTGCTATAGATACGAAAAAGGGGAACTTGCACTTGAAAATATAGACATAGCTATTCCAAGAGGAAAAACGACTACAATACTAGGCGGAAATGGCGCTGGGAAATCAACGCTATTTTTAAATTTAAATGGAGTGCTAAAACCGCAGTCGGGTGAAATCTATATAGATGGCAAAAAGCTTGAGTATTCTCGAAAAAACATTATAGAAATGAGAAAAACTGTAGGCATAGTATTTCAAGACCCAGACCATCAACTGTTTTCTGCCGATGTATATAGAGATATAAGCTTTGGCGCAGTAAATCTGGGGTTAAGTGAAGATGAAGTGCGAAAAAGAGTAGAGTATGCTATGGAAAAAACGGGCATAAGTCATCTAGCTCAAAGACCTACGCATGCGCTTAGCTATGGGCAGAAAAAACGAGTAGCAATCGCAGGGGTACTTGTTATGGAGCCAGAACTTATAATCTTAGATGAACCTACGGCAGGGCTTGATCCGCAGGGCGTAAGTGAGATAATGACCTTACTAGAGGATATAAAAAAGAAGATGGGAATTTCGATAGTGATTGCAACACATGATATAGATTTAGTGCCGCTTTATAGTGATTATGTATATATTATGAATCAAGGAAAGCTTGCTGCAAGAGGTACTCCTAAGGAAATATTTGCAAATCCCAAATTAATAAGAGAAAATAATTTAAGGCTTCCAAGAATAGAGCATCTGATGGAAATTTTAAATGAAAAAGATGGACTTGATGTAGATAAAAGTGCCGCCACGATAAGTGAAGCCAGAACTGAAATTTTAAAGCTATATAATTCAAAAAGGTAGTGATTATGGAAATTGTTCAAGGTCAAAAAATACTAAAAACCGGTTATACGACAGGAAGCTGTAGTGCAGCCGCAGCAAAAGCCGCGATATACATGCTTTTGACAGGAAAACGTTATGAATATGTTAGATTGAGTACGCCCAAAGGTATAGAACTTAATTTAAATGTTCATAATCAACAATTTAATCAAAATTTTGCAAGCTGTAGTATAGTAAAGGATGCAGGCGATGACCCTGATGTTACCCATGGACTGCATATTTTTGCAAAAGTAAATGCAGTATATGAAGATAGTTTTTTTATGCAAAATTTAGATTGCAATCCCTATGAACACACCGTTGAAATCGGTCAAAATCAGATTCAAATTTTCATTTATGGCGGAAACGGGGTTGGAAGGGTTACAAAAATAGGCCTTAGCTGTGAAAAAGACAAGAGTGCAATAAATCCTGTGCCAAGACAAATGATAGTAAACGGAATAAAAGAAGCTTTAGAAGAAATTAAGCCCCAAGCACTTCCAACACAGCTTTGGATAGAACTGGAAGTGGAAAATGGAGAAGAGACCGCAAAGAAAACCTTTAATCCCAAATTAGGAATAATAGGTGGGATCTCAATACTTGGAACAAGTGGAATCGTAGAACCTATGAGCGAAAAAGCGCTGGTTGATACGATAAAGACTGAAATTGCTCAATTTGCGAAACTTTATGTAGCGCAAAGCGAGCCTGAAGATGTGCCTCCTATGCTAGTATGTCCAGGAAACTATGGAAGAGACTATGCAAAAGAAGCGCTGGGAATAGACCTTGAAAACGGAGTTAAATGCTCAAACTATATAGGCGAGATGCTTGACTATAGCTGTTACCTAAATATCCCTAAAATTCTTCTAATAGGTCATGCGGGGAAACTCATAAAATTAGCAGCAGGCGTTATGAATACACATTCATCTACTGCAGATTCAAGGCAGGAAGTAATGGCAGCGCATAGTGCTATGCAGGGCGCAAAAGCAGAAACTGTAAAACAAATAATGGAAGCAATATCCATAGAAGAAATGATAGATATAATTAATGCAGACTCAGAAAATTTAGGCCTAAAAACCTTTGATAGCATAGAAAAGAAGATAAGAATGCATATAGACCACCGCACAAAAAATAAAATAGAGGTGGAGTATATAATTTTCACCAAAGTTCACAAGAGTATAATTTATAGTTCATGCGCACTTAAGCTTCTAAAGGAGCTAAAATGTGAACAAAATAAAGCCGATAGAGGATAAAGGAGAATAGATGGAAGGAATATTATATGGGGTTGGAGTAGGGCCAGGAGATCCAAAACTACTTACGCTTCAAGCAGTAGAAATTTTAAAAAGTGCAGATATAATCGCATATCCTAAAGCGGGTAAAGAAAATACAGCACTTAAAATAGTAAGCGAATATATACAGGGCAAAGAAATGCTAGAATGCTATATGCCAATGACAAGAGATGAAAATCTTTTAGAAAGTGCACATCAAAAATGCGCAGATATGCTTTCAGAACAGCTTATAGCTGGCAAGAATATAGCGTTTATAACCCTTGGTGACCCTGCGATATACAGTACCTATATGTATGTACATAAAAAAGTTATAGCAAGGGGACATCGCGCACAGCTTGTGGCAGGGATAACCTCTTTTTGTGCCGTAGCATCAATTCTAAATGATTCATTATGCGAAGGGAAAGAGCCTCTTTTAATAATTCCAGCATCATATGAAGGCGTAGATAAGTGCCTTGAATTTGAAGCAAATAAAGTGTTTATGAAGTCGGGAAAAAGCATAGTGGAGCTTAGAGAAAAACTTAGAGTAAAAGGTAAGCTTAAAAATGCAAGAATGGTAGAATGCGCAACTATGGAAAATGAAAAAGTATATGAGGATTTAGAACACATAGATGAAGATTCGAGCTATTTTTCAATAGTGGTAGTAAAGGAATAAACTGAAATTAACTGAAATAAACTAAAAGAGGTGCAAACCTTAAGATTATTAGAAGGAGAATTTATGATAAATTTTGTTGGCGCAGGCCCAGGAGCAGTAGATTTAATAACAGTAAGAGGAAAAAGTTTTTTAGAAAACGCAGATATAATAATATATGCGGGTTCACTTGTAAACCCTAAGCTTTTAGAATATGCAAAAGCGGACTGTGAAATTCATAATAGTGCGCAGATGACGCTTGAAGAGGTTATCGAAGTTATGGAAAAAGGCTACAATAGCCAAAAAGCAGTAGTAAGATTGCATACAGGCGACCCAAGCATATACGGCGCGATAAGAGAACAGATAGATTTATTAGAAGAAAAAAATATTCCATACAAAGTATGTCCGGGCGTAAGTTCATTTTGTGGAGCAGCAGCGGCACTTGGGGCAGAGTATACGCTTCCAGAGGTTAGTCAAAGTGTTATCCTTACTAGAATGGAAGGCAGAACGCCAGTACCGCCTAAAGAAGAAATTTCGCTTATGGCAGCACATCAAGCTACAATGGTAATCTTTTTAAGCTCAGGAATGCTTGAAGAACTTAGCAAAAGACTTATTGCAGGGGGATACAGCGAAGATACCAAAGCCGCAATAGTATATAAAGCGACATGGGACGATGAAAAGGTTGTAGTGACTACGGTTGGAAACTTAGCCGCAGCTGCAGCCGAGCATGGGATAAACAAGACGGCACTTATAACTGTAGGTGAATTTTTAGGAAATAAATACGAGCGTTCTAAGCTATATGACCCTACATTTACTCATGAATTTAGAGAAGCAAGTAAGTAGTAAAGTCTTATGGAAATATATAGCATAGCTTTTACGGAAAAAGGAAGGCAACTTCAGGCGAAGATAGAAGCAGTTATTAAGAACGACTTAAATGAAAAAGTAGCGACTCACTTTAAAAATGCAGGGGAGTTTACAAAAAAAGCCTTTGAAAATGCAGAGGCTATAATCTATATAGGGGCGATTGGAATTGCAGTAAGAAGCATAGCGCCCTATATAAAAACTAAAACCCAAGATCCTGCAGTAATAGTTGTAGACGAGCTTGGAAAATTTGTAATCCCAATTCTTTCAGGGCATATAGGTGGTGCAAATGACTTAGCAAAACTTATAGCAAGTTCTTTGAATTCTGTGCCTGTAATTACTACGGCTACGGATATAAACGATAAATTGGCGATAGATAGCTGGGCGGTTAAGCATAACTTCCATATCCTAAACCCTGAAGCAATAAAATATATAGCCTCAGATATACTTGAGGATAAACCTGTAGTTTTAAATTCAGAATTAAGTGGAGCGTATATCACCAAGCAGTTATCAGACCTAAAAGCGCTGTATCCTAACTTTATCTACCTAAATGTAGAAAATAAAAGTCTAAGCACTTTAAAGATAACCTCTTTAAATAATATTCCAAAGAAAATGGATGACAGGCGAACGCTTTATCTTATCCCTAAAACTATTTTTGTAGGCATGGGATGCAGAAAAGATAAGGATATTCTTGAAGTAGAAACCTTTCTATTAGAAACCCTTGCAGCTTATAATATAAGCCTCGAAGAAGTTAATAGCATAAGTTCGATAGAGCTAAAAAAAGATGAGGCAGCGTTTAAACATCTTCATAATAAATATAAATTAAAATTAAATTTCTATGATGCCAAAAGCCTTGAAAAAGCGCAGCAGTATACAGAATATGAATTCTCAAATTCACAGCTTGTACAAAATACTACAGGCGTGGGCAATGTGTGTGAAAGAGCCGCAGTACTTGCGGCATATAATACTTTCGCCTCAAATAAGTCTGATAAAGAGTATTATGAAGAACAGCTTTTTCCTATAGAATTTGTGCATCATAAGAGTAGTAAAAATGGAATTACAATTTCGATAGTAAAATATAGAGATTAAATATATGGATAAAGGATAAAAATATGAAAATATATGTAGTAGGGTTTGGCCCTGGCGGAAAAGAACAGATTACGCCAAGGGCAATAGAAGCACTAAAAAATTCAGATGTAATAGCAGGGTATGACCTTTACATCGACCTAATAAAAGAAATAATAGAAGGCAAGCGTCTTATAAACACTCCGATGAAGCAGGAAGTTAAGCGTTGTCAGATGGCAATTGAAGAAGCTTTAAATGGAAATACGGTAGCGATGATATCAAGTGGAGATGCGGGTGTTTATGGAATGGCAGGTGTAATTCACGAGCTTTGTGAATCCCATCCCGAAATCGAAATCGAAGTGATTCCAGGGATAACCGCTGCGTGTTCAGCAGCCTCAGTACTAGGAGCGCCGCTTATACATGATTTTGCAGTTATAAGCCTAAGTGATTTGATGACTCCATGGGAAAAAATAGAAAAACGCCTAAAACTGTCAGCAGATGCAGATATGGTAATCTGTCTTTACAACCCTTCTAGTATAAAGCGTTCAGATTATCTTCAAAAAGCATGTGATATAATGCTAGAATATAAAGCCGAAGATACAAAATGCGGATATGTTAGAAATATAGGGCGTGAAGAGGAAAGTTACAATCTTTGCACACTAAAAGAACTTAGAGATACTAAGGTAGATATGTTTACTACTGTAATAATTGGAAATGAAACCACACAAATTATCAACAATAAATTGGTAACCCCAAGAGGATACAAGGTGAAGTAAATGAAATTTTTAGTATTTGCAGGAACGACTGAAGGCAAGGCTGTTATTCATATGCTTGCAGAGAAAAAATTTGAAGTAGAAGCTTTTGTAGCCACTGAGTATGGTCAGGAAGTATTAGAAAATGAACTTGTTTCAAATGAGAACCTTAAGATAAATCACAAACGTTTAAATCTAGATGAAATGAAGCAGTTATTTAAAATGCAGCAAAAGCCTTTTGTCGTAGTAGATGCGACGCATCCCTATGCTAAAGAAGTTACTTTAAACTTAAAAGAGGCAACCAAAGAATGCAGTACGCAGTATATAAGAGTACTTCGAAAATCTACAGGCTCAAAGCTACTTGAAAATCTTATGGAATCTCAAAAAAACCTGATTTTAGAATTTCAAAGCGTAGAAGACGTAATCACTTGGGCAAATAGAGCTGAAAATGAATTTCAAAAAATTCTGCTGACAACAGGAAGTAAGGATTTACATCAGTATACTGATGTAAGGGCCTATAATCAGCGAGTATATGTAAGAATACTTCCGGACATAAGCTCACTTCAAAAAGCAATTGAACTAAACTACAAAAAATCGAATATAATCTGTATGCAGGGGCCATTTAGCATAAAGATGAATGAAGAACTCATAAAAGCTACCAATACAGATATACTTATAACTAAAGACACAGGGAGTTCAGGTGGCTTTGAAGAAAAACTAAAAGCCGCGTTAAACTTAGGAATAAAGATAGGGATAATAAAAAGACCTATAGATGAACATGGAAATCCCGTAGATGATAAAGGTCTTAGTGTAGAAGAATTTGAAAAATATATAAAACTGCAAAGCGAAAACCACCTATCATCTTGTAGGTATAATAAGGCAGAAACTCAAACTGTATTTCCAAGGTTTCCTATGTTTTTAGATATAAATACAAAAAAGGTAACGGTTATAGGCGGTGGCAAAATCGCACAAAGAAGGATAATGACGCTACTAAAATATGGGGTGGAAATTAAACTGATAGCAAAAACGGTTACAGAGGAGCTAAAATCGCTTTCAGATCGAGGCAAAATAAACTTAGAACAACGAGCATATAAATACGGCGATTTAAAAGGTTCATTTATAGCAATTGCGGCGACTGACTCATGTGAAGTAAACCAAAGCATATATGAAGAAGCGTTAAGCTTAGGAATTCATATATCTGTAGTAGATGATAAATCAAAATGCAGTTTTTACTTTCCGGCAGTTATCAATCATGAAAACTTAAGCATAGGACTTGTTTCAGATGGAAGCAGTCACCACAAAACGGCAGAAACCGCAAAGGCACTAAGAAATTTTTTACAGTTAGAAAACTAGAGGTACAAATGAAAACTATAAGAGTGGGCAGTAGAGAGAGCAAGCTAGCAGTCGTTCAGACTCAGATTGTGATAGATGCCATAAAAAAAGCAAATCCAGATATAAATGTAGAACTAGTTACTATGAAAACGACAGGCGACATAATCCTTGATAAGACGCTGGACAAAATAGGAGGCAAAGGGCTGTTTGTAAAAGAACTTGATAAAGCTATGCTTGATAAAAAAGTAGACCTTACCGTACATAGCTTCAAGGATATGCCTATGGATGTGCCGAACGAGCTTCCAATAGTAGCGACAGGAAAGCGTGAAGACCCGCGTGATGTACTTATACTTCCAGAAGGCGTAACAGAAATAGACTTTTCAAAACCCATAGGCTCCTCAAGTGCAAGAAGAACTATGCAGCTCAAAAAATTATATCCCAAAGCACAGATAAGACCAGTAAGAGGAAATGTACTTACAAGGCTAGAAAAACTTGATAGAGGGGAATTTTCAGCGCTAGTACTTGCGGCGGCAGGGCTAAAAAGATTAAATTTAGAGCACAGAATAAGCAGATACTTTACGCCAGAGGAGATAATTCCGGCAAACTGTCAGGGCGTTATAGTAGTACAGGCAAGACGTGATTTTGATGTAAGTTTACTTGGAGATTTTTTAGATAAAGAGTCACAGCTTACGACGAGCTGTGAAAGAGCCTTTGTCAAAGAACTTGACGGTGGATGTAGTGCTCCGATTGCAGCGCATAGTCACATAGAAGATGATAAGCTATACCTTACAGGACTTTATGTCTGTCAAGAAGACTATGAACGTATGAAGAGGCAGGAAGAAGCGCAGCTAGAATCAGGAAATAAAATTATAACGACCTATAGACCAAGAGTACACAAAAAAACTGTAAGTGGAAAATTTGAAGATGCGGTATCTATGGCAGTTTCATTAGCAAAAGAGCTTAAGAAAGAAAGTGAGTGTATGAAAACTGGAAAAGTAACCTTAGTAGGCGCAGGCCCAGGAGACAAGGGACTACTTACGATAAAAGGAAAAGAAAAGCTTGAAGACGCAGAGGTGGTAATTTACGATAGACTTGTAGGGGATGGGATTTTAGCATTAATTCCTAAAGATGCCGTAAAAATAAATGTAGGTAAAAAATCGAACCATCATCTAATGCCTCAGGAAGAAATAAACAAACTTATAATGAAATATGCTATGCAGGGCAAAAGAGTAGTAAGACTTAAAGGTGGAGACAACTTCTTATTTGGAAGAGGTGGCGAAGAGTTAGAGCTACTCCATGAAAATGATATAGAATTTGAAGTAGTTCCAGGAATAACCTCAGCACTTGCGGTACCAGCGTATGCAGGGATTCCAGTAACCCATAGAGATTGTTGCTCAAGTGTGCATATAATCACAGGGCATGCTAAGGCAGGCAAAGAGATAGACATAGACTATAAAGCGCTTGTAAACCACAGAGGCACATTAGTATTTCTTATGGGGCTTACAGCTTTAGAAACACTTATGAAGGGGCTTATAGAGGCAGGAATGAATCCTGATATGCCCGCAGCAACAATAGAAAAAGGAACGACTACCAATCAGCGAAAAGTAGTTTCTACAATCGAAAACCTAGCAAGTGATGTCAGAAATAGTAATATATCAAGCCCGGCAATAACTGTAGTAGGTACAGTGTGCAGTCTTAATGAAAAATTTGACTGGTTCAGCGAAAAACCGTTAAAAGGTAGCACTGTAGTAGTTACAAGACCAAAAGATAAGTCAGGAACAATGTCAGATAGACTTAGAGCGCAGGGCGCAGATGTAATCGAATATCCATGTATAGAAACCGAGCTTATAGATGATTGTCCAGAATTTGAAACTGCAATGAAAAATATAAATGACTATAGCTGGATAGTATTTACAAGTCCAGTAGGCGTAGAGATGTTTTTCAAAAAACTTTCTCAGCACAGCCTAGATATAAGACAGCTGTTTGGACTTAAGATAGCCGCAGTAGGAAAAGAAACAAAGAGACAGTTAGAAACTAGACATCTTACTGTAGATTATATGCCAAATATATACGACTCACCAAACCTTGCAAAAGGGCTTTTAGAAAATATAAATGCTAATGAAAAATTAAAAAAAGTGCTGATTTTAAGAGCAAATTTAGGTACGAGTGTACTTACTGAATCGCTTGAAAAAGAAGGTATAGGTTATGACGATGTTCATATTTATCGTACCGAGCATGTAAGCAATGAAGCAAGCTTTGTAATAGAGAAACTAAAAAAAGGCAAAATAAACTACATCGCCTTTACAAGTGCCTCAACTGTAGTTGGCTTTACAGATTCCATCAAAAAAGAGGATGAAGACTTTGATTTTAGCACTATAAGCGCCATATGCATAGGTGAGCAGACTGCTACAGAAGCTAGAAAATATGATATGAAAATAAATGTATCAAGAGAAGCAACTGTGGAATCGATGATAGAGGAAATTGAGATATTAAATAGAATAGAAACTAACAGACCATTAAAAAATTAATCAAAAAGGAGAACAAAATGGAATTAATTCAAAGACCAAGACGTTTAAGAGAGACAGATGTACTAAGAAAAATGGTGAGAGAAACAAGAGCTTCAAAGGACAGCCTTATACTGCCATTTTTTATAAAAGAAGGAAAGGATATAAAGACACCTATTTCATCAATGGATGGCCACTTTCACTATAGTCCAGATAGAATAAATGAAGCTGTAGAAGAAGCCTTAGAGCATGGCGTAGATAAGTTTTTATTATTTGGAATTCCAAACGATAAAGACCCAGTAGGAACTCAAGCTTTTCATGAAGAAGGCGTAGTTCAGCAGGGAATAAGAGAGATAAAAGCGAAATTTCCAGAAGCATATGTAATTGCCGATACTTGTATGTGTGAATATACATCTCATGGACATTGTGGAATCCTTGAAGGCCACAACGTAGATAATGACAAAACTTTAGAATATATAGCAAAAATTGCGCTTGCACAAATTCAAGCAGGCGCAGATATGGTAGCACCTTCAGATATGATGGACGGTAGAGTAGCCGCAATAAGAGCAGAACTAGATAAACATGGCTACAAACATGCAAGCATAATGAGTTATGCAGCAAAGTATGCATCTTCATTCTATGGCCCATTTAGAGAAGCGGCAGGGTCAGCACCAAGCTTTGGAAATAGAAAACAATACCAAATGGATTACCACAACAGAAGAGAAGCCATAAAAGAGTGTATCACAGATATTGAAGAAGGTGCTGACATAGTAATAGTAAAGCCTGCGCTTTCATATCTAGACATAATAAGAGAAGTTAAAGATTGCACAAATGTACCAATCGCAGCATACAATGTAAGTGGAGAATTTGCGATGGTAAAAGCGGCTGCAAAAGCAGGCCTTGTAGATGAGTATGGGATAATGTGCGAAAGTGCTATAAGTATGTTTAGAGCAGGTTCAGATATACTGATAACATATTATGCAAAAGAAATTGCAGATGCGATAAAAAAAGGAGATATAGGCTAATGAAGGGAATATTAATATTAGGACATGGTAGCAAAGCTACAGAAACAGAGCAAACCCTTGTAGAAATAGTAGAGATGGTAAAAGCTAAAAATCCAGAAAAAGTAATAGAAATGGCATTTTTACAATTAAGTGAAAAAACTTTAGAATTAGGACTTCAAAACCTTATAGACAAAGGCGTTACTGACATAAAAGTAATTCCATACTTCCTGTTTGCAGGACTTCATATCCAAGAGGATATTCCAAGAGAAATCGAAGAATTCTGCAAAGATAAGGGTCATATAACTGTAGAAATGGGAAGAACATTTGGCGCAGACCCAAGACTTGCAGACATAGTAAACGAAAGAATCGCAGAAATTTATTAGTTGATAAACTGAACTAAGGAAGTTGGTTTAATTATGAAAAATGTTAAAATAATAGGGCTTGGATTAGGGAGTAGTGAGTTTTTAACTCCCTACGCCCTAAAAGCGTTAGAAAATGCAGATGAAGTATTTATCACAGATACTTTAGGTAAACGCCTAGAGCTTTCTATGAATAATATAATTTCAGTATCCCTATCAGACCTTGCAGAAAAAGTCATAAATAGCACTTCTAAAAATATTGCCATCCCTGTATCCGGGGATGTTAATTTTTTTAGCCTTTCTCAGACCCTAGAACCAAAACTAAACGCTTGCGAAGATATAGCACTGGAATTCATAAATGGACTCAGTAGCATGCAGTATTTCTTTGCAAAATTAAAAAAACGTTACGATGATGCAAAAATAATAAGTGCCCATGGTAGAAAAATAGAGATATCCGCAGTAGTAAGCTACAACAAAAAAGTATTTGCACTTACAGGGGGAGAAAATAATGCCGCGCTAATATGTCAAACCCTCGTAGAAAGAGGCCTTGCAGATGTCAGTGTAAGCATAGGTGAAAATCTAGGATTAGAAACTGAAAAGCTATATGTGGGGAGTGCAAAGGATTTTGCAAACGCAGAAATTTCATCGCTTTCAGTAATGCTTATTGAAAACCCAAAAGTCGTAAATCCAGACATAATGTTTAGTGATGAAGACTTTGAACGCGCAAAAGTCCCTATGACTAAAGAAGAAATAAGGTGGCTTAGCGTAAGCAAGCTTCAGATACAGCCCAAAGATATAGTCTATGACATAGGTGCAGGTACAGGTTCAGTAACCTTAGAAATGGCAAAAAAAGCAAGAGAATCTCTGGTATACGCAGTAGAACAAAAAGAAGCAGCGGTAGTACTTATAAAGCAAAATATAAAAAATCTAGGCTGTCACAATATCGAGCTTATACAGGCTAAAGCTCCAGAATGTATGGAAACTTGGGAAGCACCGGATAAGGTCTTTATAGGTGGAAGCAGTGGGAATCTAGGGGATATTCTGATGTGCATAATAAATAAAGCTAAAATCGCTCAGAAAACCTTTAAGCTTGTGATAAATACAGTAACTATAGAAACCCTTGTAGAAGCAAGCGAGATGCTAACAAAACTGGATTTTGAAGACATAGAATATGTAAATATATCAAGTGCTAAATCTCAAAAAATGGGAAACTATAATCTTATGATAGCCGCAAACCCGGTATATATAATTTCAGCATGTTATAATGCGGTATAATTAAAAAAGAGGAGTAATTTAAATGAAATTTGATATAATAAAGCCGCAGGAAATAGAAGCGAAGAGTTTTGATATAATAAGCAGTATAATCGAAACTGAATATCCAAATGCAAAAATTCCAAAAGAGCATGAGAGCATTGTAAAACGTGTAATTCACACCTCAGCGGATTTTGAGTATTTGGAAAATCTTAAATTTTCACAAGATGCAATAAAATCAGCGAAAGAAGCACTCGAAAATGGGGCAGTAATAGTTACAGATACCAATATGGCAAAATCAGGAATAAGCAAGGCTCATTTAGCTAAATTAGGCGGTGAGGTACATTGTTATATTGCAGATGAGGATGTGGCTAAAGAAGCAAAAGAAAGAGGCGTTACAAGAGCTATAGTATCTATGGAAAAGGCGGCAAAACTAGATAAACCGATTATATTTGCAATAGGAAATGCCCCTACGGCCCTTATTGCGCTTGATGAAATGATAAAAGAGGGCAAATTAAACCCTAAGCTTATAATTGGCGTTCCAGTAGGATTTGTAAATGTAGTGGAATCAAAAGAGCTTATAATGGATTCAGGAATCCCATATATTGTAGCGACAGGTAGAAAAGGTGGAAGTAACGTCGCCGCAGCGATTTGCAATGCGCTTATATATTCGCTTGTAGAAAGATAAATTAAGCATAAATGCCACAAAACCAAATACAAATTTTAGTGTAATAACGCTTTCAATATGATATAATTATCCTATGGGTTTATTATGATATATGCCGATAAGGAGATTATAGATGAAGCTAAAAAAGAAAATTTCAATATTTTTTATGACCATAATGATAGCCGCATCAAATGTTACAGGTGCCTTTGCACAAGTTTCAGATACAAATTTAGAATACTTAAAGCTTTTGAACGAAACTTTTAAGAGTAACATAAATGATATTTCATCATATGATACAAACGCAGGAAACAAATGGGAAATAGCTATAGATGGAACTATAGCAAAAGATAGAGATGAAGCTATGAAATTTCTACAAGGCGTATATTCCGTAGTGCCATTTTTTAACTCGCTAACGATAAAGAGCTCTAAAGGGAACTATAAAGCAAGTTTAGAAAATCTTAGCAAATATGAGAATCAAAAAGTTATAGAGATAGCAAGAACTTGGATTGATGAAGTAATAACTAAGGATATGGATGATTTAGAAAAGATAAGAGCAATACATGACAAAATTGTAAATGAAACTACCTACGATGACTCCTCTGGAGATGAAGCGCATTCGCCAGCAGGCGTAGCATTGGAGCAAAAGGCGGTATGTGATGGTTATTCTAGAATGTTTGGAATAATGCTTACGATGATAGACATTCCGGTTATACAGGTTACCTCAGGTGCTATGGATCATGCCTTTAATTTAGTATATATAGATGGACAATGGTTACTTGTAGATGTTACCTATAATGACCCAATCGTAGAAAACGGTCAAGTGTTAAGACATGATTATTTTCTTATAAGTCCGGCATCTTCATCAAAACACAAATATGACACCAGTGACAAGGGACTGACATTAGAAGATTATATAGAGATAGGCAATTATATATATAAAGACAAAATAGCTTAGGAGAATAATATGTATAGAGTAGGAATTGATATAGGTTCAACCTCAGCAAAGGTAATTGCACTTGATTTACAAAGTGAAATTGTGTATCAAAAAGTGATACCGACAGGTTGGAGTAGTTTTGAGACAGCGGTAAAGATAAGTGAAGACCTTGAACTAAGCGGAATACCAAAAACAGAAAGTCGTTTTGTAGCGACAGGCTATGGCAGGGTATCTGTGCCATATGCGCATAAGACTGTAACGGAAATAACATGTCATGGAAAAGGTGCAGCCCATCTTTTTGGAGAAAAAAGTAGCACTGTGATAGATATCGGAGGCCAAGACACTAAGATAATAACGCTTGAAAATGGAAATGTTGTAGATTTCATCATGAATGATAAATGTTCAGCAGGAACTGGCAGATTTCTAGAAATAATGGCAAATACCCTTGGAATGAGCCTTAACGACATGTGTGAATTGGCAAGAGAAGGTAGCGGAGTAAGCATAAGCTCAATGTGTACTGTATTTGCTGAATCAGAAGTAATAAGCCTTATAGGTAGTGGAAGCCCGAAAAAAGATATAGCGTTTGGAGTGGTAGATTCAATTGCCAATAAAGTAAAATCATTATGTAGCAAACACAGTAGCTCAAATTCAAAGATATATTTGACGGGTGGACTTTGCGAAAATGCATATATGATAGAAATGCTTAGTAAAAAATTAGATGCACAGGTGGAGAGTAGCCCGATGGGAAGATATGCGGGAGCGCTTGGCGCAGCGTTAATAGCGAAATAGTATTATATTAGAATTAAAAATAATTCGGGACAATAATACCGGATTATTTTTTTGTATGAAAGAAAACAAAGATTGAAAAAAAGTTAAAAAAATAGTATTATCAAATAGTAGATAAAAACTAATAGGCAGGATGTCTATTGAAAATGAGGGACAAGGGAGAACAACTATGACTCATAATAAGGTATTGCCATGCAAAAAAGAATATATATTATTTGATTTGGATGGTACGCTTACAGATTCTTTTCTAGGAATTACGCAGAGTGTGCAGTACGCTCTGAGATATTTTGGAATAGATGTGGAAGATTTAAATGAATTGAGAAGGTTCATAGGACCGCCTTTAGATCAATCTTTTCAAGAGTACTATGGTCTTTCAAAGGAAGATTCAAATTTAGCGATAAAAAAGTATAGAGAAAGATATTCCGATACAGGTATATTTGAAAATGAACTATATGAGGGGATTCGCGATTTACTCGAAGAACTGGTAGAGCATGGCAGGGTAGTACTGATGGCTACTTCAAAGCCAGAAAATTATGCAAGAAGAATCGCGGATTTTTTTGATATAACGCAGTATTTTACGCAGATATGCGGAAGTGAAATGGACGGCAAAAGACAGGATAAAGCTGAGGTTATAGAATATGCCCTTTCAAACCAAGGGGTAACTGACCATAATAGTGTGATTATGGTGGGGGATAGAAAACATGATATAATAGGTGCGCAAAAAAACAAAATAGACAGTATAGGAGTCCTTTATGGCTACGGCGGAGTACATGAACTAAAAGAAGCGGGTGCAAATTATATTATAGAGGATGTATCAGAGTTAAAACAGCTTTTAATCCCTATTAAGCAGAAATAGACTTCGTTTTAAAGAAGAACTTTACACTATAAATTGCCTCATTTAATAGATGAGGCAGTTTTGTATAACTAAGAGGGGGGACAGCATGAAAAAAGAAAAATTAATAATATGCAGGACTGCTTGGATGGAAGGGTATAACGGAATTACCGATGGCGATATACCTTTTAATTATGTTGATGATACATATAGTAAGAGTGAAAACTATGCAGGCGAAATTTATAATTTCCAAGAATTCAATGACAAATGTTATGGATATATTCAAGGCTATGGAAATACTCATATAGAAACATATTTCAAGACATATTTTGAAGATAAATCGGTTGTAAGTGGATTTACTATAGTATGGTGTGCCTTTGACCATGAAGGAGAATTAAGAATAATTGGGTGGTACAAGTCTGCTTCGATATATAGAAACCATAGATATATTGTAGATTTTTTTCCACAAGATTCAGATGATAATGGATATGACTGTTCAGTAGATTGTGATAATGTATTTTTGATTTCTAAAACACAGCGTGATTTTAAACTCAATGACTATCTTAGCGAAGCTCAACTCAAACATATAAAAACAAATCCTATACTTAGTTATGAGGATGCAGGTGAAAAGCTAATTGAAGATATAAAACAGTATATAGACTGTTGTAAAGGTGAATTTTTAACTTCAGGGATTATGAAAAATCACCTTAAAGAATATCCTAAAGAAAAACTTACTTATGAAGAAGCCTACGAAAAAGGACTAGAAGAACTTAGATTCAATTATACAAAAGCTTTACAGTATTTTAATGCGGCAAGAATGCAAAAAGAAACTTCAAAGGTTATGTTTTATACGGCGAAGTGTCTTCAAGAATTAAATTGTTTTGGAAAAGCGATAGAATTCTATGCAAAGGCGCTTGAACTTGACAGAAAGAGTACTGAACCTCTAGTTAATATACTGATATGCTATGCTAAAAGTGGGGATGTTTCAAATACACTTAATATTGCAAAAAAAGTAATAAAGCTTTTAAAATCAGATAAAACTTTTCAAAAAAGCGAATGGCTTGTAGATTCATATTTTATACTTTCAAATGTATATGTTTATATGAACCAGTTCAATGATGCAAGAAATGCTATAAAAAAAGTGTTAGATGTAAGAAATGAGGCATATGACAAAGTATTTGTACAAGACGTATTAGATATAATAGAGGATGTAGAAGAAGACTACTTCTATAAAATGTAGAAATTTAAAGTATTTTAATAAGTAATAAATGGGGTAGTTATGCATAGGGTAAAAAAATTTTTAAAAACAAATGGAAACTATATGGCGGCACTAGGAGTATTCTACTGCATTATGTGTATAATAGGCGTACTTATTACGACAATGAATAGATATCCACAGCAGGTAGATATTGCAGCCTATCTAAATATTGAAACAGCAGAAAGAATATTTGTAGATGGCGTAGAAGAGGCATCTTCGGTGAAACTTCCATATAATGTCAAAAATAAGGCTTCCAAGGAACTAGATATATACATAAAAATTCCTAAGAATTCTTATGATGTTTCTGCTATAAGCTTCATAGCAAGTCAAAAAAATGTATGGATATATCACGGCGTAAAAGAAATATACAGTCATGTATATCAAGCTGTTCCAAATACAAAGAGTACAGGGAGTGGAAGGGTATTTTGTCCGCTTATTGGGGTAAAACAAGGTGAGATAATAAGGATAAGACTACAACGAATAAATGAAATTCAGTTTAATGCCATAGATAACGTTACCCTTAAAAGTGCAATAATGACAGAAAACACACATATACCTAAAAATAATTTTGTATTTGCAATTGCGTTGGGGTTATTTTCAGCAGGAATACTATTACTTATAGCCTCTATTGTATATACAAGTTTTGGAGCCTCTATTGCAGCACTTATACATCTTGCGATATTTATAATTTCATATGCAGGTTGGACGATATGCAGTAGTAAAATGGCGCAGGTATTCACTTCAAACTGGGAGCTGACACATGCGATTGAGTATATGTGTCTTTATGCTATGCCGATATCGCTTTGGGGATTTTTGGAGTACAATTGGAATTTTCAGTCTAAATTTATAAAAATCATGATGTATATAATGCTAGGATTATTTTCATTAACAATGACATTAAGATTAATTGGATTATTAGAGTTTTATGAAATATTGTCTTTCTATCATTTTATAATTATATCTACATTTCTTTTTGTAATATTAGCAGCACTAAAAAATTTCTCACAGAAGCCATTTTCGCTAAAGCTATTTTATATTGCATTTTTGATACTAGTATCTATGGGAGCGAATGAAGTGATTAAATTTTATAGGAGTCCACCATATGATGCACTTGAAAATCAGCTTATATTTGCACTAGCAGGTATGGTAATCATAATGGTTGTGAGTTACATATCCTCAAGTAAAGAAAGTCTTCAGAAATTTTTTGAAGATAGGATATACAAGGAACTAGCATATAAGGATGCACTTACAGAATTGGGGAATAGAGCTAGATTTGAAAGAGATATAGAAATTTTAGAGGGTAAAAAACAGAGTTTAGAAAATTTGATATTTGTGATTGCAGATGCTAATTATTTAAAAAATATAAATGATACTATGGGGCATTTGGTAGGAGATAAAGCTATAAGAGCCATGGCAGATGCTATAAAAACTGCATTTAGTGATATGGAAGAAATATATAGAATAGGTGGAGATGAATTTTGTATAATAATTCAAAATGAATCTATTGAGAATGTACGCACAAAACTCGAGCAGGTAGATGAACTTTTGCTGTGTAGTGAGATTGGATTCCCAATAAGCTTATCCTATGGTTTTGAAGAGTATAACTGTGAGTGTCATGATTCATTGATAAAGTTATACAAGGCGGCAGATGATAAGATGTATGAAACTAAGAGTTTTTATAGAAAAATATCAGACATTTAAAAGTTAGAGGTTATTTATGAAAAATAAAGGAATTTATTATGACATAGGGTCGCTTGCAGGACTTGCAGGATTGATTCTGGTAGCCTTCTCTTATGTATTCTCGATTCAAAATTTATTATTTACAGAGGCTGAATATCATCTTAAAGAAATATCAAGACAGTTTGCACAAAGAGTAGAAGGTCGATTGGAAAATAATCTAGATGTTTTAAATTTGTTGGCACAAGAGGATACTTGTTTCAGCAAGCTTACATATGAAGGGAAATTAAAAAAACTTGTTCAGTGGAAAGCAAATAGTAGCTTTTCGCAACTTGCCTATGTCGATGCACAAGGAAAAGGGTTTAGTTCAGATGGGAAACAGATAGATATATCGAAAAATGAACTATTAAAGCCTATTTTTGAAAAAGAACAATATATTAGCAAAGTGGTTTTAAACTATGAGGAGAAGTATAAAAATGCAATTATATTTTCTTCAGATATAGGAAATCATTTGGAAAAAAAAGGCACTATCTTTGGAGTTTTTGAATTAAAAAGCATTTCGGGGATGGAAGATTCCAAGCTATTTAATGGTGAAGGGGATGGATACATAATTGATAAGAATGGAACCATAGTACTTCACGCTAATCCGAAATACATAGGAAAAAATGTATTTTACGAGGCAGCAAAATATAACAATAGTGTGGATATCCAGCAGATGAAATTGAAAATTGCATCAAACTCATCGGAAAGTTTAGTTTATCTAAGCCATAAAAATATAAAAGAATATGCCTACTTTACACCTATAAGTATAGATGATAAAGATTCAAATTTAATAGCAGTAATTGTAGCGCCTTGGAATCTTGTATTTGAAAAATCAAGTAGGGTTATAATGCAGAGCATAGGGTTAATAGCAGGAATATGCATATTATATCTGCTCGTTATGATATACATTCTTCATCAAAAACGAGAAAATTTAAAAAAATTATCAATTGTGGCATATCAAGATGAGCTTTGCAATATTTATAATAGGCAGGGTTTTAATAAACATTCTGTAGAATTTCTTGAAAAATCAAAACATAGCCTTTGTGCAATTGATGTAGACATAGATAATTTTAAAGTGATAAATAATGTATTTGGGTATGAGTTTGGCGATGAAGTGCTCAAATATATAGGTGCATGTATTGCTGGAATATTTAATAAACGCGGAATTGTAGGGCGAATCAATGCAGACAGGTTTTGCATACTTGCATCATATAAAAATAAGGGAAGAATTTTAAGAGATATAGAAAATCTTGCGAATCAACTAAATCAAAAATTCTATCTATATAGAGATATTTCAATTTCAGCAGGAGTTTATTTTATAGAAGAAAAAACTGAAGATATTGATTTTGCATTTGATAAAGCAAGACTTTCGAATCAAAGTATAAAGTCTATGCCTAAAATATGTTATGCAATATATCAAGAAAGTATGTCTCAAGCGGTAAATGAAGAAAATTGGTTAATAGAAGAAATGAAACGAGCTATAGAAAATCGTAATTTTTCAGTATACTATCAGCCTAAATTTGATATAGAGACTGAAAAGACAGTAGGTTCAGAAGCGCTGATTAGATGGAAGCATAATGATGCAGGGTATATAACCCCTATGAAGTTTATCCCGCTTGCAGAGAAAACTCATCTTATAATAGATATAGGAAGATTTGTATTTAGGCAAGTTTGTGAGGATATAGCTGACTGGAAAGCTAGAGGAGTAACGCTGAAGCAAGTGTCTATAAATATTTCAAGAATAGAACTTTATCAACCAGATGTGCTTGAATACATAAGAAATATATTGGATATATATCAAATAAATCCAAATAGCATACAACTTGAAATTACAGAAACCGTAGCACTAGATGAATATAAATTTATAGGAGAAGTATTAAGAAAGATAAATGATATGGGTATATCCATGGCAATAGATGATTTTGGCTCAGGGTATTCTTCGCTGGGGTGTCTTCAAAATTTTAAGGTGGATGTACTAAAATTAGACCGCTCTTTTTTAGAAAATATAGATAAAAGTGATAAGGGTATAAATATTTTAAGAGGGATGATAGAACTTTCAAATGAATTAGGATTAGATACAGTATGTGAAGGCATAGAAACAAGAGTGCAGCTTGAAATGCTAAAAGCTATGAAATGTAAATATGGTCAAGGCTATTTGTACGCAAAACCTATGCCAAAATTAGAATATGAAAAATTTTTACAGGGCTAAGGCCCTGTTTTTTTGATTATTTTTTGATTTTCTTGCCAAGCTTTGGTATACTATCTTAGTAAGCTTAAAAAAGAAAGGGATGACCTTAATGAAATTATTAATGCAATTTGGGATAGTATTTGGAATATGTTGGATAGGTGAAATAATAGCCTCACTGCTTCCGTTTACATTTCCTTCGAGCGTAATAAGTATGATACTTTTACTTCTGATGCTACTTTCAAGATATTTAAAAACTGACCATATAAAGCAAAAAAGTGAATTTTTACTTCAAAATATGGCGTTTTTCTTTATACCAAGTGGAGTGGCTATAATGGACAGGTTGGAATTTCTTCAAGGAAGTATATTGAAGATTGTAGCTATCTGCTTTATAACTCTAGTTTTTACCTTTATCGCTACGGCATATACGGTGATGGCAGTTATGAAGCTTCAGAAAAGAAAAGAGGCATAATATGGAGAATATATTTACATCACAATTCTTTTCTATAATCTTGTGTATATTTACTTATGCTTTTGGAATGTATATTCATAAAAAGACCAAATCACCACTAGCTAATCCACTTCTTATATCGATTGTAATGACTATTGTTATATTAGAACTTTTGGGAGTGAGCTTTGAACAGTTTAATCAAGGCGGACAGTTTATAACCCTATTTTTAGCACCTTCTACAGCTTGTTTAGCCATTTCAATATATGGAAAGTGGAAGGTTTTGAAAAAACATTGTCTTCCAATACTTGCAGGAACTATAGTCGGAAGTATGGTGTCTATGGGAAGTGTCCTTGTATTTTGCAAACTATTTGGAGTGAGCAGTGAACTTACCGCTTCACTTCTTCCGAAATCAGTTACGACTCCAATAGCTATGGAAATATCAATTAGTCATGGAGGAATACCAGCAGTTACAGTAGCTATAGTAATATTTACTGGAATTTTAGGGGCTATTTTTGCACCTATGATGATAAAATTATTTAGAATAAAAGACCCTATAGCGCAGGGCGTGGCAATAGGAACTTCAAGCCATGCAGTAGGGACTTCAAAGGCTATTGAGCTAGGGGAAATTCAAGGGGCAATGAGTGGAATTGCAATAGGAATGGCAGGTATTGCCACTGTTGTAATTGCTATTTTCATATAAAAATACAAATATAAATATAAAGAGGAGATGTTGTATGGAATTTATAGAAATACTGAAAGTAATAATTCTGGGGATAGTAGAGGGCATAACAGAGTGGTTACCGGTCAGCAGTACAGGGCATATGATACTTGTAGATGAATTTATAAAAATGGATGTATCATTAGCGTTTAAGGAGATGTTTTTTGTAGTAATTCAGCTAGGCGCTATAATGGCAGTAGTGGTTATTTATTGGAGAAAGCTTTTTCCGTTTCATAGAGTACAAATAGCTGATGGAAAACCTAAAATAGAATTAAACAAAGAAACGATGAGTTTATGGCTTAAAGTATTGATAGCATCATTACCTGCGGCAATTATAGGACTTCCGTTTGATGATAAAATTGATGAACTTTTCTATAACTACCAAACAGTAGCCGTTACGTTAATTTTATATGGAATATTTTTTATTCTTGTAGAATATCGAAATAAGAATAAGCGTCCTATAGTAAATTATCTAACAGACCTTACTTATTCTACCGCAGTTATAATTGGAATCTTTCAGATATTAGCATTAATTCCAGGAACCTCACGCTCAGGAGCTACAATAGTAGGCGCAATGCTTATAGGCGTATCTAGAACTGTTGCGGCAGAATTTACTTTCTTTTTAGCGATTCCAGTAATGTTTGGCGCAAGTCTACTAAAACTTCTAAAATTTGGACTTGTATTTACAGGCAGTGAAATAATAGCACTTTCTATAGGAATGATAACTGCATTTGTAGTATCAGTGCTTGCGATTAAATTCCTTATGGGATATATTAAAAAACATGACTTTAAGGTATTTGGGTATTATAGAATTGTGCTAGGACTTATCGTAATAGCATATTTTATGCTTGCTAACTAAGATATAAGATGAAGTTATTTTAAAATAATGTTAACTAGAAACCCCATGTCAACTAAAATTAAAATTTAGTTGACATGGGGTTTCTTTGGTTATATAATTATATTTATCACAGATAACTGGAGGAAATTATGGAAAGTATATCAATTAAAAAAAGAAAAATAAGTACAAAAGAAATGATTATATGTTCAATATTTGCAGCGCTTATAGCAATAGGGGCATTTATAAAAATCCCCGTACCCTATGTACCATTTACTATGCAGTTGATGTTTACTACTTTGGCAGGAATTCTTTTAGGTTCAAGACTAGGTGCAATATCTGTAGGAGTATATCTTACAATAGGGCTTATAGGAATCCCAGTATTTACTAAGGGTGGAGGCATTGGATATATATTTCAGCCAACCTTTGGATACCTTATAGGATTTATGATAGGCGCATATATAACAGGGCGTATTGTGGAAAAATATGAAAAACCATCATTTTTTAATATTCTTATAGCAGGACTTTCGGGACTTTCAATAGTGTATTTAGTAGGAGTACCATATTTTTACCTAATTTCCAATCTAGTAATAAACAATCCTATAGGTGCAAAAGCTATAATGATGTACGGCTTTATAATGTGTCTTCCAGGAGATATATTTACTTGTATAGTATGTGCATTTCTAGGACAGCGACTAGTACCATTACTTAGAAAGGAAAGAAGAGCATGGAATTAGAAGCGTATTTAGATTCTGAAAATTTGATTTCAAAAGCAGAGGCTTTAAAACTTGCAAAAAAGCCTGTAGAAGAATTGTGTCAGATAGCAAATAAAATTAGGCAGAATTTTTGTGGCTCAGAGTTTGATATATGCACAATAATAAATGCCAAGAGTGGATCTTGTAGTGAAGATTGTAAATTTTGCAGTCAATCTTCACATTTTAAAACGCCTTCTGCTGAATATGGAATTATGGATTCGAATGAGATTTTAAGTGATGCAAAATATAATGAGAAAAAAGGTGTGCTTAGATATTCACTTGTAACATCAGGAAGAAAACTTTCAAAGAGTGAACTTGAAAAAGTATGCAAAACCTATAAAAAATTATCGCAAAATTGCGAAATGTCACTATGCGCTTCTCATGGACTTTTGACATATGAAGATTTTAAAAAGCTTGTAGAAGTTGGCGTTACTCGTTATCACAATAATTTGGAAACTAGCAGAGCTTTTTTTAAAAACATATGTACTACTCACACCTATGAAGATAAGCTAGAAGCTATAAAGGCCGCGCAAAAAGCAGGGCTTGAAGTATGCTCTGGGGGAATAATAGGGCTTGGAGAAACTTTGGAAGATAGACTTGATATGGCTTTTGAACTTAGAGCTCTAAATATAAAATCTGTGCCTATAAACATATTAAATCCTATAAAAGGAACTCCGTTTGAAGAGAATGCTATGCTTAGTGAAGATGAAATTTTAAAAACTATAGCGCTGTATAGGATTATTTTAAAAGATGCGGTAATAAGACTTGCAGGTGGACGAGGGCTGTTGAAAGATAAGGGTAAAAGCGCCTTTATATCAGGAATAAACGGAGCTATAACAGGCGATATGTTAACTACTAGCGGTACCAATATAGACATGGATATAGCTATGATAGAAGAAGCAGGTTATAAACTAGGAAGGAGGTAGACATGGGTAAAGGAATTTTTATAACGGCTACAGGGACGGATGTAGGCAAGACCTACATATGTGGACTGATTTTAAAAAAACTTATTGAAGGTGGAGAAAATGCAACTTACTATAAGGCGGCACTTAGTGGCGCTATTGAAGCAGAAAATGAACTTATAGCAGGAGATGCCAAGGCTGTATTTGAAAAAGCAGGACTTGATGTAAATCCAAATGACTATGTCAGTTATATTTACAAAAATCCATATTCCCCGCATCTTGCTGCGCAGCTAGAAGGCAAGCCGCTTGAGCTTTCAACAGTGAAATTAGACTATGAATACTTGCAAAGAAAGTATGATTATATAATTGCAGAAGGAAGTGGGGGAATAGTCTGTCCGCTTAGAATAGATGAAGAAGCGCAAGTAATGCTTACGGATGTAATAAAGCATTTACAGCTTGATATAGTAATTGTGGCACCTTCAGGTTTGGGAAGTCTTAATAGCACTATATTAACTATAAAATATGCCCAAAACGAGAATTTGAATATAAAAGGAATAATATTAAATCAGTACGATGCTCAAAATCCAATTCATAGGGATAATAGAGAGAAATTACAAACTCTATCAGGAATACCAGTTATTGCAGCTGTATCAGAAAATGCAGAGGAGCTGGATATAGATTTAGATTATCTAAAATCGCTATTTTCATCAAATATGATACAAAAAGATTTGGATTACATATGGCATCCATGCTCTCAAATGAAAGACTATGAAGAATTGCCACCGATATTGATTGAACGCGGCAAAGGTCTTTATCTATATGATGATACAGGAAAAGCTTATGCGGATACAGTGAGTTCTTGGTGGTGCAATCTTCTTGGACACAGCAATGAACGCATAAACAATGCCGTAAAAAATCAGTTAGATAGCCTAGAGCATGTAATATTTGCAAATTTTACTCACAGACCAGCTATAAATCTATGCGAAAAACTATCAAAACTGCTTCCAGAAGGGTTATGTAAATTCTTTTTTACAGATAATGGTTCCTCGGCAATAGAAGCAGCGATGAAGATGAGTTTTCAATATCACTATCAAACGGGAAACCCACAAAAAACTCAATTTATGGCAATGAGTGAGGCCTATCATGGCGAAACCTTAGGGGCGCTTTCTACAGGAGGAGTAGATATATATTCAAATATGTACAAGCCGCTATTACTTGATGTAAATAGGATAGAATCTCCAGACTGTTATAGATGTAGATATGGTAAAAGTCGAGAGGATTGTGCGGCGGAATGTTTTGAAAATGCAGAGCATATATTTGAAATACATGGACGAAATACAGCAGCGATACTTGTAGAACCATTGCTTCAGGGCGCTGCGGGTATGAAAATTTATCCGCCAGTATATTTGAAAAAATTAAGAGCCTTATGCGACAAATATAATGTACACCTTATTGCAGATGAGATTGCAACGGGGTATGGGAGAACTGGAAAAATGTTTGCTTGTAATCATGCTCAAATATCACCAGATATAATATGTCTTTCAAAAGGGCTTACTGGTGGATATATGCCTATGGCACTTGCAATTACGACAAATAAAATATATGATGCATTCTATGCAGACTATAATGAGGGGAAAGCTTTTATGCATAGCCATACCTACAGTGGAAATCCGCTTGCGTGTGCCGCAGCTCTAGAGGTACTAAGTATATTAGAAGAAGATAGCATTCTTGAAAATGCAGAGAAAAAAGCTAAGTATTTCAATGAACTTATAAAATCTCAATTAGAATCACATAAAAATGTAGGGGAAATAAGAAGCCTAGGACTTATAAATGCGATAGAACTTGTAGAAGCTAAAGATTCTAAAAAAGGATTTGATTCGAAGCTTAGAATTGGGTATCAGATATATAAGGTAGCGTTAAAAAAAGGCTTAATATTAAGACCGCTTGGAAACGTATTATATTTTAATCCCCCACTTATAATTGAAAAAGAAGATATGTTAAACGCTGTAGAAATTTGTAAAGCAAGCATATTAGAAATTTTAGGAGAATAGATATTAAAAGACTCAGCTAGGAGAAGGAAACACATCATCCTTATACCGCTGAGTCTTTTTATATAAAATCCAATTTAGCAAGTTAGTTTTCTAGTGCGGGCACATAGAATATATTATTATTAGAAGTCATGATTCGCCAACAAGGAAAAGCTCTAGCGTTCTTTAGCTTATACAAGCTTTCGGCAGAGTTAGAATCAAAGTAATATATAAAATCAATCTTATTTATCACAGAATTGGCTTCTATAGAAGGGAAAGCTTTTAATATAGCTTCCACGCTAGTGATAGCTTCTCTTTTTGTAGCAGAGGTTTCAAGGGGTTTCATAATTATCATTACGAGTTTTGCCCCGGATTCAGAAAACTCAAATCTAAGAGCACTTTCTTCAAATATATAGTCATCATATACTGGATTAAAATAAAGCTTTATTGCACCATTACCCAAAGTATGATTTCTTAGACGGAATTCTTTTTCAGGCATATATTTGGCTATAAATTTTTCTGAAAACTCAGTAGCTTGGGAAAGATTATTAATAGATACATCATCAAGCTCAAGTACTAATTTTTTAAGCGCATTGACATATATTTTATCATCAAACGCTTTGAATAATACAGGATATGAATCTGCATTTATAGTTTCGTATTCAATACTCATCGTGCCAACCTTATAAATATCTTTTGGAAGTTCAGCCGTGATTTTGATATTTTTTCTGTCTAATACCGTTTGTAAATCGATAAGTGACTTTTTTGAGAAATATATATTATCAATAGATACGGCATTATTATGACTCATTATACTTATAACGAGTACTAGATTTAGTATAACCAGAGATGCTATAAGATAGGTCTTAGCCTTATCCCAATCCATTAAATCACCTCCCCAGATTTCATGTCAAAATAGAACAGCTGATTATCAATAATCATTTTATATGACGGGATGTAATTTAATTCAGCATCATAAGAATAGACAATATCTATAAGTGAAATTTTATTAAAAAGATCAATATTATCTTTAAATTTAAGTTTATGTTCAAGATATTCAAAATTTAAGCTTAGCACTTGAAGTGCAGAAAGTTTTTGAGAATCATCGGAACTTCCATTATTTTGGTCAAATACACGCGAAATACTCTCAAATGCATAAACTCTTCCATTTACAACAGTGACCTTAGTATGAGGCGCAAATGGACGCATACAGACCCTTAGACCGTCAATTCTAGGATTAAACGTAAACACATAGCCCTTAGCATTATTTTCTTCATAAAGCGCTACATCTTCTACGACATAAGTATCATTGTTGAGATTGAACTTATCGATAAAGTTGTAAGCAAGTACAAGACTATTAGTCATAGATACTTTAGAAGGATTGTTGAGGGCATCTGAATTAGAATATATGATTTTTCCGTTTGGAGAAATTTTGAGTAATTCTCTTCCGTAATCATAGGTAACAATATAAGTGCCATCAAGCTCTGAAATACGGTTTGCAAAATCGTAACGATTAGAAAATACAGAGCGAATTACGCCAATTATAGTATTATCGTTAAATGACGAGACTGTATTATGAGTAGGAATATTAAGCCCGCTGTCAGATATAAGCACTTCACTTGTAGATTTAAATAAATCACCTAAAGAGTAGTATTTTGAGTATTTGACATCGCTTAGATTATCAACGTAAGGCATATAGTTTATAATTTTATTTTTTAACCTGTAAATCTTATGTTCAGGTGTTTTTATATATATAGAAGTATCGTTTACAAGCGGAATCAAAATTTCCCTGATTTCTTGAAAATCGCCAAGACTTCCATCTTCTAAAAAAAGACTCCCGTATAGGAGCCTTTGATCAATTGTAGGTTCAAAATCAAGCTGTATGCTCTTAGAATCCTTAAGTTTAGTATATTCATCCTCTGAGATATCTTCAACTCCAGTAATATCCTGTAAAGAATCTCTAAGCACGCTTCTAGCTTCTTGATAATAAAATCCTTCTTTATCTATTAATTTAGTAACGTTATTAGTCCCATATCTTATAATAATAGAAGACGGTCTTACAGAAGCTTTTAGGATACTTTCTACACCCACTGTATCAAACTTTTCAGATGGATTTACAGCAGGCGAAACAAATAGCTCGAACCTTATAGATAGAAGTACGATTGACGAAATCAATAAGAACACGATAGCCATATTTTTTAGCTGGTTTTTATTCATATCTCAATCCTTTTTTAACATTAAGATTTCTTCACCGTATTAGTAGAATAGGTGTTGAAACCATCTTTCATGGTACTGAGAGATTCCTGAATATCTTTTTTATCAGTTATTTTTACAACACGATAATCTTTTATTACAGAATCACCTCGTCTAAGCTCTAAAACTATAAAAGTATCCTTAGATAGTTTAGATTCTTTAGGCGTACTAGCCGTTTGGTACTTGAAAGAAATGTCTTGAAAGAATACTCCAAGCTTGTCTACTTTTGGATTTATAACATCGCCCATAGGTACATATTGGTCGCCAGAGCGAGTATAAAGCGATATTTTTATAGTGTCATTTTCTTTTACAACTCCTGAAATTGCAATACTATCATCTTCATTAAGCGTAGTTACAAAGTCCTTAGGATTAGTAATGATACTTTTATCAGCACTCCAAGCTTCTGCAATTTTTTGCACAGTTTCAGCAGAAATATTCTCAGAAGGAGCGGCAAAAGCACTTATAGTCAACATCAAAAACATACAGACAGTTAAAACCAAAATTTTAATATACTTTTTCATTCAAAGAAACCTCCTTTCTCCATAGATGTATACACTTTCATCACTCTATCATTATATACCTTTTATATTACAAATCAATTACATTGAAGTTAAGAATGATTTACACATTTTCTTTATCCACAACCAAAGAGTTATCCACAGGAAGTTTTATCACAAAGGTACTTCCCTCATTGAGTTTAGAAAAAGCGTGGATATTTCCACCATGAGCTTCGACTATATCTTTAGCGATAGATAGCCCAAGTCCAGTCCCTCCCTGTTGTCTAGAACGCCCCTTATCTACGCGATAAAAGCGTTCGAAGATGTGATCTATATCATCTTCTGGAATTCCAAGCCCATCATCTTTTATAGAAATATCTACAAATTTATCCACAATATTTACAGAAATATCCACAGAACCATCCTCAGGCGTATACTTGATAGCGTTGGACAGAATATTTAGAATTACCTGTTTTATTTTAGAGCGGTCAGCTAGAATTATAGGATCAAAATCTGAAACAAAATTCACATTTTGATGTTTTTCGTGATAGTATATTTTAAGATGTTCAAGAGATTCTTTTATAATTTCATTCACATTCAGATGTTCAAAATTCCATTTGGCTTTTTTGAAATCGAAATGAGATAGCTGAAGTAAATCGCGCACAAGCGAGGTCATTCTATCCGCTTCTTTTTCAATAGTATTTAAAAATTCAGTAACCATTTCCGGTTCAGAAACTATACCACTAGAAAGGGTCTCGGCATATGTTTTTATAGTAGTAATAGGAGTTTTAAGCTCATGAGATACATTAGCTACAAAATCCCGTCTCATATTATCAAGTCTCTGAGCATCTGTGATATCTTGAAACACCAAAATGAAGCCTGTCTGTTTTTTAGCATCATCACTATAATAGGCAGGAGAAACTCTTAGGATTTTATCTTCAGAAACATTTAGCGTAATGTGTTTTGCATTACTTTTTTTACTTTCATCAAATACACATTTTTTTATAGTTGCAAGAGGCAAACTAATACCAGTATATATATGAAGGTCATTTATATTACTTCCATAAATTTCAATGTCTCGTGCTTTTAAAAGCTTTAGTACCGCTTTATTGTAGAGCACAATAAATCCATGGTCATCAAGCGCCATAAGACCATCTGCCATATTGCTTATTATTGCATCAAGCTTACTTTTTTCAGAAGAAATCTCAACGAGAGTGCTATCTAGTTTTTTAGTGAGATAGTTAAACGTATTTCCGAGCATCCCAATCTCATCGTGAGAATGGGTTTCCACTCTTTGAGAAAAATCTCCTTTGGCTATAAGACTGGCCTTTAAATTAAGCTCATTTATAGGGTTCGTAATAGAACCCGATATTAGAAATCCAACCAATAAGGAAACAAGTAGAGCGAGCATAGTAGCATTTAAAAATACATTAGTAACGGTCTTAAGGGAGTTATATACGCCTTGAAGACTGGCACTTGAGTAAATTATATAGCCGCCTCCTTCAGAATCATTTATAAAGGAAAATGCCATTATTTTAGTCATAGCATTTCCATTATCTGAATCAGCGATATCAAGCTCATAAGATTTTTGAGTAAGGCTACTCATTATTACTTTTCGGTCGAGGACCTCCATACTGTTCTTGCCAACAAAACTGTCATTTGAAGATGCAATAATTGAATAATTCAGAGCATCTACAATAGAAATATTATAGCCAATTGGCAGCGTTATTTTATCAATACTGTCTTGAATAGAGCTCTGAGCAGCATCAAAATTAGACTCAGGAAGTATACTTTTTATAGTATTATTTGATATAGACACTAAGTTTTGGCGTACTATATCAAGATTGTAATCCTCAAGCTTGTCCGTTATAAATACGCCTACGATTGCCATTGCAATAAATACCAACACAAAATAAAGTATACTGAGTTTCCATCTTATACTCTTAAACACGTTATTCTCCCTTAAAATAATAGCCTACCCCTCTGCGGGTCATCACATAATTAGGTTTTGCCGAATCATCTTCAATTTTTTCACGAAGACGTCTCACCGTAACATCTACAGTTCTTATATCGCCATAGTATTCATAACCCCATACTTTTTCAAGCAGTTGTTCTCTTGAGAAAACTTGCTCTTGCTGAGTAGCAAGGAATTTTAATAGTTCAAATTCTCTTACCGTAAGTGGTACGATTTCACCAGCTTTTAAAACTTCATATTTAGCAACATCAATAGCAAGTTCTCCACTTTTTATAAAGTCCTTAGAATGATTCATTTCATGATTTGCCAACGGCATAGCAGTTCTTCTAAGATTAGCCTTAACTCTAGCAGTAAGTTCTCGTATACTGAACGGTTTAGTAATATAGTCATCTGCACCAAATTCAAGTCCTAGCACCTTGTCAACTTCTTCTTCTTTAGCGGTAGCCATAATTATAGGAACATTTGAATGCTCGCGAACTTTTTTGCATACATCAAAACCATTCATACTAGGAAGCATAATATCTAGGATTATAAGGTCAGGATTAAGCGAAAGCGCCATATCAAGTCCATCCTTGCCATCATAGGCAGTTATAATATCAAAGCCTTCTTTTTGAAGGTTAAATTTTACAATATCTGAAATCGGTTTTTCATCTTCAATTATAAGTATTTTACTCATATAAACACCCCTTATCAAAAAAATAAACTTGTTTTAAACGTAGTTATTAGATGATTTTATCATAAAAAAATTAAAAAGTATTAACAATTTGGCTAAAATTTCAGATTTTGTAAAATCTTGACAAAAACAATAAAAGGTATTAAAATATTAAATAGGAATAATTCTTAGTAAGTAAAAGTAAGGTGGAGTATGGATAAAGATAATAGTTTAAAACAAACCCCAAATGGTAATAACAAAGTTCAAGTGCAAAAGCGAAACACTATTCAAAAGAAGCTAGTGCTTGAAGCCGTGCATCAATTACAAAATCACCCTACAGCCGAAGAAGTCTACAATCACATAATAAAAATATACAAAAATATAAGCAAGGGCACGGTTTACAGGAATCTTAATATTCTTGTAGAAGAAGAAAAACTCATAAAAGTTTTAGTGAACGATGGCGCAGATAGATTTGATCACAACACATTTGATCATAATCATATAAAATGTGATATATGCCAAAGATGCTATGATATTCCAAGAGAATTTGAAAAGCCTCTTGATAATATTTTAGATATCGAAAAATCAGCAAGAGAAACCTCAGGATTTATAGTTAATAGCTACGAAATCTTATTTAGAGGAGTTTGTCCTACTTGCAGAGCGGCTATGTCCAAAAAAAATTAAAAAATTGAGAAGGAGAGAGTGTAATGGCAGAACAAAGTTTAAAAGGAACTAAGACGGAAAAGAATCTACTGGATGCATTTGCAGGAGAATCGATGGCAAGAAATAAGTATACTTATTATGCAAGTGTAGCAAAAAAACAAGGGTATGTTCAAATTTCTAAAATATTTGAAGAGACCGCAAATAATGAAAAAGAACATGCCAAAATGTGGTTCAAGCAGCTTCAGGGAATTGGTGACACTGTAGAAAACCTTATGCATGCTGCAGAAGGGGAACATTATGAATGGACAGACATGTATCCAACTTTTGCAAAAGAGGCGAAGGAAGAAGGTTTTGACCATATTGCATTTCTTTTCACTAAAGTCGCAGAAATAGAAAAAGAACATGAAGAAAGATATAAAGAACTGCTTTCAAATGTCCAAAGTGGAACTGTTTTTAAAAGAGACGAAAAAGTTCAGTGGCATTGTGACAACTGTGGATATATAGTAGAGAGCCTTCAAGCACCTCAAAAATGTCCAGTATGTGATCATGACCAATCTCATTTCCAAATAAAAGCAAAAAATTGGTAGAAATATCAAAAAAATTCTTAATATAAAATGTGACAAAAAGACCTATTATTTTAAAAAATAAGGGTCTTTTTTTAGGATTCAAAACATAAAAAGGACCATATGACACAAAAAAAACACAAAATAATCTAAAAAAAATCATCTTTTTGACGAAAAAGTGGAAAGAAGTATTGACCAAAGACAAAAATTCTGATAAAGTAAACTTAAATTATTAATAATAAACTTAATACTTAAAAATTATTACTATTAAACTATTCAGGTTATGATTTGAAAGTGTTAATTTTTTTTAGGTAAATTTACTTTAAACTATTAAAATCATATAAAAGAAGAGGGCTGTTGATATGGAAAAAATAAAAATATTTGATGCAGAGTTAAAAATGATGGAAATACTATGGGACAAAGAACCTATAGGAACTGGGGAATTATCAAAAATATGTGCAGAAAAACTTGATTGGAATAAATCGACTACATATACGGTAATAAGAAGACTAGTAGATAGAGGCGTACTAAACAAACAAAGGACGATACTTACTTCAAAACTTTCTAAAAATGACGTACAGATAATAGAATCAGAAGAACATATAGAAAAGATGTATAACGGTTCATTACAGCTATTCTTTGAAACTTTCTTAAAAAATGTACAACTTAAAAATGATGAAATACAGACACTTAAACAGATAATTCAGGAAAAAGAGGTTTGCTAGATGACAAGTTTTATAACCGCCTTTATGCTTATATTTTTTGCAGAGATGGGAGATAAAACGCAGCTTTTAGCACTGGCTTTTGCTACGAAATTTAAAATGAGGCAAGTTCTTATAGGTGTTGCGGTAGGTTCGTTTTTGAATCACGGCATAGCTATACTGCTTGCCTCTTTTGTGTCTAACTTTGCATCCACAAACATAATCCAGCTAATAGCTTCATTGTTATTTATAGTATTTGGACTTATGTCTATGAAATTAGAATTTGAAGATGAGGACGAAGAAGCCTCAGAATTTAAATTTGGGCCTATGCTTACCGTCGCATTATCATTTTTTGTAGGAGAGCTAGGGGATAAAACACAGCTTAGTGCAATGGCACTTGGGCTAAACTCACCCCATCCGTTTATAACACTATTAGGAACAACTAGCGGAATGATAGTAGTTAGCCTTATAGGGATAATAGTAGGAAAACTTATAGGTAAAAAAATTCCAGAAGTCACTATGAAATTTGTAGCCGCAGTAATATTTTTAGGCTTTGGGTTATTCGGTATATACGAAACCTCACCAAAGCAGCTGCTTACTACGCTTAATGTAGGATTGTTTGTAGCAGGGCTATGTATAGTAATTGGACTTATATTCAAGCTTAATGCTAAAAATAGAGATTTATATTTTACTCAAAAACTTAATCTAGCAATTGAATGTTGTAGACACTGTGAAGTACATGACCCAAAATGTAAAATAGGACTAGAGATAGAAGAACTTACAAATAGCTATATAGGTACTAAATTGCCATATTTAGGTAAAGTAATTCTTTACATGGAAGCTATAAATAAGATTTCGCCTAAAAAGTATAATCAGCTTCTAGAGATTAGAAGAAAATAAATCTATAATAAAAGTAGGCTTACAAAATATTGAAATATAATAATCCTTGAAAGGTAGTTACTTAGTGTGATATAATCCTTTAGTAACTAATTTTCAGTGGAGAGGTGTCCGAGTGGCTTAAGGAGCACGCCTGGAAAGCGTGTATGCGGGCAACTGCATCGGGGGTTCGAATCCCCCTCTCTCCGCCAAAAATAAAATAATAAAAAATTCGAAAGCTTCTACTATAATATAGTAGGGCTTTTTTTATAAAAAATCGGGGGATTATTGTGAATTACATAAAAGAAAAACAATCACATATTTCGATGAGTGAGGATTTATTTAAAGTATTGACACTTACTACGTTGCCCATGCCTTCGGATAATCCGAATGAGATTTTAGGAAATATAGAGGAACAGCGCATACGAAATATTTATGAAGCTGAGTTATTTTATCTCAAAGGAGATTTTGAAAAAGTAATAAGCTGTTTTAATAATACAGAAAACGATGCAGTAGCCAGATTACGTATATGCCCGATAACTATAGCTGCGGCTATAAGTATGGGCGATTATTGTACATATATAAAGATTGAAGAGTATCTAAAAAAATATACTGATAGTTATATTGAAGATAAAATAAGATTTATGGCTGAATTTTCGTTAGCGACAACGGCAGTTAGTGTTTTTGCTCCTGATATGGTGCCAGAATGGTTAAAAACAGGAGAACTTAGTGAGGTCTTCCCACAGGCAAGATCGAATGTACTATATTTGAGAGCTAAGTATTTTTATAGTATAGGTAAGTTTGATACTTCAATAGCTATAGCAGAGAGTGCATTAATATTAAGTGACAAAGAAGGAAGTATAACAATGACTGAATTATATCTGAGAATGACTTGTGCAATAGCTTGTTATGCCTTGGATAAGATATGCGAAGCCAAAGTATGGCTTTTATCAGCTATGAAACTTGCACTTCCACATGGCTTTATTACTCCTTTTGTAGAACATATAACTTGTCTCGGAGGTCTTGTAGAGCAGTGTCTTGAAGAAGAATTTCCTAATTACTATAAGATTATAATTAATCGGTGGGAGAAATTTGGAAAGAATTGGATTGTTTTTCATAATCAGTTTACTAAAGATAACATTACTCAGATTTTGACTCTTAGAGAATTTCATATTGCAGTACTTGTTGCACGCCATGAACCGTATGCTAAAATTGCAAAACAATACGGAATTTCAGTAGGACGGCTTAAAAATATTATGATGGAAATTCGTGAAAAACTATTTATTTCAAGTAGAGAAGAACTTGAAAAATTTATTCTGTAAATTTCTTTTTAAAATCGAAAAAACGTGACCTTTTTAGACAAAAAGGTCACTGTTCATAAACTTTATTTTCTAGTATTATAGATATTATTATACAAAATAAAGGGAGATGAAAAATGCGAAAGAAAACTGTATCATCATTACTAGTGATATGTATGTTGTTTACACTTACTTTGGGGGCAATACCATATAATACCTTTGCCTTTAGTGACAAAAACGAAATAGAAATAGATAATTTAGAGGGGAATATATACTTTGGAAATACGACTTCAGTTACCACACCCGCATTATATCGTCTAGTGGCAAAATCGTCGGAGGATATAACTTTATTTTATGATGGTGCAAATATTGCAGAACAAGAAATGAAGTATGATGAGAGTAATCATAATGCTTGGAAAGACTCATATATTTGCAATTGGCTTAATGGTACGGGGTTTATTGATAAAGAAGGCGTTTTTACGAAAGCGGAAAAAGATAGCATTATTCCATATGGAGAAACTGAAGTTACATATGAACAAACTATCGATATTTCACAAAAAATTGTACTTCCATCATATGAAGAAGTAAATGATGGCGGAGCTTGGAGGATGAACACTAGTGTAAGAAACAAGCATGGTTTAGAATGGTGGCTTAGGACTCCAAATAAAGATAATTCTATAGCAGCGTTAGCGGTTTTTGTCGACGGAGGAATATCATTTGGCGATGGACTTGTAGCAAACGAATATGGAATTTGTCCAGCATTTAAACTTAAAAAAGACTCTATTTTACTTACCTCTGAGGCAGAAGGCGGAAAATCAGAACTAGCAAAGCCCGTACTAGAGACAGTATCAGCCGCAAATAGTCCGCAGAAGCTTACAATTATAGATAGCTATGATGAAAATGCAAATCCAGAGGGGCTAAAATCAGGGGATGTGGTTGTAAATGGAGCAAACTCTAATGCAGGAACGGCAGTTAAAGTAACACTGACGGAGGCATCTTCTAACAAGTCGGTGTCAGCTATTGTGAAAAATAATAGCGGTGAAATAACTCACTATGGGAAAATAGGCGAGACTGATTTAAATGGAAGTGCAAAGAATCTAGATTTAACACTTCCAGTAAATATAGGTGCAGGGGGAAATACCCTTGAAATTTTTGTGGAAGAAATAAATGAAGCGTATAAAACCGATTATGCAAGTACTCCATTAGCGATAGAGAAAATTATACCAACAAAAACTAAAAGTTCAACCTCAACGAAAGAGGAATCGTATCCAGTCGAGGTTAAAAAGACCAAGGGTGGAAATATTTTAGAAAAATCTTTAGAATACAGCAATGGAACAATTAAAATCTACAGTATTTTACCAGATGAAGGCTATGAAATAAAAGACGTTATAATAGATAACAAAAGTGTAGGTGTAGTTAAAGAGTTTAGATTTAGTGATTTTTCTTCAAGACATAGCATAGAAGCAATATTTGAAGTTGAAAATAAAAATTCTCAAACCGAAATTAAAAATAAAATTCAAAATGAATTTCAATACAAAAATAAATTCAAAGATGTAAAAGAAAGTGACTGGTTTTATAACGCAGTTATGAATCTGAGCAATTTAGGGCTTATGAATGGAACTACTGAAGTTAGCTTTGAACCGAAAACAAAAACTACTAAAGCTATGGCATTGACAATACTTTATAATATGTCGGGAAGACCAGCAATAAAAACAAGTGGGAATAAATGGTATTCAGTACCTCAGACTTGGGCAGTAGTTAATGGAATTTCAGATGGATTAAATATGGAAGATGGTATAAGTCGAGAACAGCTAATAACACTTATTTGGAGATTAGAAGGCTCGCCAACTATTGAAAACTATGAAGGCTTAATGAAATTTAAAGACTTAGATAAAATATCACCATATGCGAAAGCGGCATTTATATGGGCGCATCATAATGGAATTATAAGTGGAAGTCAAGATAAGCTTTCACCAAAAGCAAATGCGACTCGTGCAGAAACTGCAGCTATAATATTTAATTATATAAAACAAAAATAAAAATTTTAAAAAGATTCATTTTTATGGATCTTTTTTTATTTCTCCAAAATGTAACAATAGTTACATATTTTATTCTAAAAGAAGGGTATCATATAAATAAGACCTAATGAGTTAGTCAATTTTCAAATAAAGAATAAAATAAAAACTAAGGAGGAATTAAAAAATGAGTATGTTTTGTTATCAATGTCAAGAGACAGCGAAGGGTACGGGTTGTGAGATAAAAGGTGTATGTGGTAAAAATGAAGAGGTGGCAAAGCTTCAAGATTTACTTATCTATGTATGTAAGGGAATTTCTGAAATAGTGGTAAAAGGCAAGTTAGACCCAAAATCACTTTCAGAAGTAAACCATCAAGTATTAAAAAGCCTTTTCATAACTATCACTAATGCAAACTTTGATGAGAGTGCAATTGAAGTTCAAATCAAAAAAATGCTAGGCATTAGAGATGAATTAAGCGCAAAGGTTTCAGGTGTAGAGCTTAAGGATGCGGCAGTATTTACAGTAACAGATAGAGCATCAATGCTTGAAAAAGCATCTAAAGTAGGCGTACTTGCAACAGAAAATGAAGATGTAAGATCACTTAGAGAGCTGATTACATACGGCTTAAAAGGTATGGCAGCTTACACTCATCACGCACTTAATATAGGTAAAGAAAATGAAGCGATATATGGTTTTATATATGAAGCATTAGCAGCTACATTAGACGATACTCTTTCAGCAGATGATTTAGTAAAACTTACACTTAAAACTGGTGAGTTTGGAGTAAATGCAATGGCACTTCTAGACGAAGCTAACACTTCTAAATATGGAAATCCAGAGCTAACAACGGTAAATATAGGTGTAAGAAATAATCCTGCAATTCTTATTTCAGGACATGACCTTACAGACTTAGAGCAACTTTTAGAGCAAACAAAAGGCACTGGAGTAGATGTTTATACACATAGTGAAATGCTTCCAGCGCATTACTATCCATTCTTTAAAAACTATGATAACTTTGCAGGAAACTATGGTGGTTCATGGTGGAAACAAGTGGGCGAATTTGAAACTTTCAATGGTCCAATCCTATTCACTACAAACTGTATAGTACCTCCAAGAAGTGAAGAAGTAAAAGGCAGAATATTTACATCAGGAGCATCAGGATATCCAGGATGTACTCATATAGCGGCAGATAAAGATGGCAAAAAAGATTTTAGCCAAATAATCGAAATGGCTAAAAAATGTAAATCACCAACTGAAATAGAAACAGGAACTATAGTAGGTGGATTTGCACATGCACAGGTATTTGCGCTTGCAGATAAAGTAGTAGATGCCGTAAAATCAGGAGCAATCAAAAAGTTTTTTGTAATGGCAGGCTGTGACGGCAGAATGAAATCAAGAGATTACTATACAGAGTTTGCAGAAAAACTTCCAAAAGATACTGTAATCCTTACAGCAGGTTGTGCAAAATATAGATACAACAAGCTTCCACTAGGCGATATAGGTGGAATTCCAAGAGTATTAGATGCAGGTCAATGTAATGACTCTTACTCACTTGCAATAATCGCACTTAAATTAAAAGAAATTTTTGCATTAGAAGACATTAATGAACTTCCAATCGCATACAATATAGCATGGTATGAGCAAAAAGCAGTAATCGTACTGTTAGCATTACTATACCTAGGCGTGAAAAATATTCATCTTGGACCAACACTTCCAGGATTCCTATCACCAAATGTAGCAAAAGTATTAGTTGAAACTTTTGGTATAGCAGGAGTTGGATCTGTAGAAGACGATATCGAAATGTTTATGAAATAAAAATACCCCCAATTTAAAAAAGGCTGTAGAGAATAACCTTTCTGAAAAGAAAAGTGTTATTTTCTACAGCCTTTAATTTTATTTTATAAAAATTATTTTGGTAAAAACTCAACATGAAGTTTCATTCCCATTCCTTCTGCTAAACGTTGTAAAGTTCTTATTGAAGGGTTTGCATTTCCATTTTCAAGTTTACTTATATCAGACTGTGCAATACCAGTAATTAAAGCAAGTTCTTTTTGAGTAAGTTTACTCTCTTTTCTTGCATTAATAATTGCTTGAATTACTGCAAATTCAGGTTCAAGAAGATCATATTCTTTCTTAAATTCAGCATCTTCCATTTTATCTCTTAAAAAATCATTAAATTTACTCATATTTATCTCCCCTTTCAAGATAATCAGTCCTATATTGTTTTGCACGTTCAATCTCAATAGTTCTAATCATTTTAGCTTGCATTTTTATATCAAGACTATTTAAAAAATCTTTAGCAGGTTCTGTATCATCAGCTTTTTTATAAAAATATACTTCAAAATTTTGCATTTGAGATGACCTCTCTTTTCTTTAATAGGATATATCCTATATTTTCAACTTTTTTCATTTGTTTTTCTAAATTTTAAAAAAACAAAAACGGTTAAAATTTTTATAAAAGGGTAAATACTGAAATGAGAGCGTTTGCCGTAAGAGTCTTTTGAATTGCAAGAAAATTTTAACAAAAACTATTGACGATTAAAAAAAGTTAGTAGTATAATGGATGCATACATAACAGGAAACGTTTCCAGAAACGATTCCAAAAACCATAGGAGGAGAGAATATGAAAAAAATATTATCATTTTTACTTATGACTACAATGGCACTATCATTAACCGCTTGCGGAGGAAGTAGCAGTTCAACTGAAGAGCCTAAAGGTTCAGGTTCAATATATTACCTTAACTTTAAACCAGAAATAGCACCGGTGTATGAAGAAATCGCAGCAGCATATGAAGCTGAAACAGGCGTAAAATTAAACGTAGTTACTGCGGCGTCTGGCACATATGAGCAAACTCTAAAATCAGAGATGGCAAAGGCAGAGGCGCCTACGCTGTTCCAAATAAACGGACCAAAAGGTTATGCAAATTGGAAAGAATATTGTGCAGATTTAAGTAGCACAGAGCTTTACTCACATCTTACAGATAAAAGCTTAGCAATAACTGATGGTGAAGGCGTATATGGAATTCCATATGTAGTTGAAGGTTATGGACTTATATACAACAATGCCCTTTTAGAAAAATACATTGCTACAGCAGGGGCAAAAATAAAATCAGCAGATGAAATAAACAACTTTGAAACGCTAAAAGCTGTAGTAGAAGATATGACTGCAAAAAAAGCAGAGCTTGGAATAAAAGGTGCCTTTGCAAGTACATCTTTAAAACCAGGGGAAGACTGGAGATGGCAGACACATTTAGCAAACATTCCAGTATACTATGAATTCAAAAATAACAATGTAGACTTAGCGAGTGATGCTACCAAAGAAATTAAATTCGAATACGCAGACAATTACAAAAATATATTTGATTTATATCTAAACAACTCTACTACAGAGCCAAAACTTCTTGGAAGCAAGCAAGTAGCAGATTCTATGGCAGAATTTGCACTAGGCCAATGTGTATTTGTACAAAATGGTAACTGGGCATGGTCACAAATAAGTGAAGTAGCAGGAAACGTAGTAAAACCTGAAGATATAAGATTTATGCCAATATACACAGGCGTAGAAGGTGAAGAAAATCAAGGACTTTGCACAGGTACAGAAAACTTCTTCTCAATAAATGCAAAAGCTTCAGAAGAAGACCAAAAATTAGCAGCAGATTTCATAAACTGGTTATACTCAAGTGAAACTGGAAAGAAGTTTGTAGTAGAAAAACTTAATTTTATAGCACCATTTGATACTTTCACAGAAGAAGAAAGACCATCAGACCCACTTGCAAAAGAAGTAATAAGATGGATGGAAAAAGAAGGCACAACTTCAGTAGCTTGGAACTTTACAGTATTCCCAAATCAAACTTTCAAAGATAACTTTGGGGCATCATTACTACAATATGCACAGGGACAAATGGCTTGGGAAGATGTAGTATCAAAAATGGTAGCTGATTGGAAAACTGAAAGTAATATGTAGGATTTTAATTAAAAACAAAATAAAAATTCAAATGCCCCTGCCTGTAAAACGCACAGGGGCATTTTCAAACTCAAAAACAGTGTTAATGAAATAAAATTTAATGAAATTGTATGATAAAAATCATATGTAGAGGAGAAAATATGGAAAGGGCATTAAAAAAATATTTTGCAGTATTTGCACTTCCCACACTAATTGCTTTTGCGATATCATTCCTTATCCCTTTTGTAATGGGCGTATATCTGTCATTTACAGAGTTTACAACTGTTACAAATAGTACATGGGTCGGGATTGAAAACTATAGAAAAGCCTTTGTAGGAAACCCAGACTTTGTAAACGCACTTTGGTTTACAGTCAAATTTACTGTGGTATCAGTAATCTCAATAAATGTAATCGCATTCACCTTCGCCCTACTTTTGACAAGAGGGATAAGAGGCACAAATCTATTTAGAACCGTATTTTTTATGCCAAACCTAATAGGTGGGATTGTACTAGGATATATCTGGCAGATAATAATAAATGGAGTACTTCTAAATTTTGGAGTAGATATAACCTTTAGTGCTAAATACGGCTTTTGGGGACTCGTGGTACTTATGAACTGGCAGCTTTCGGGGTATATGATGATAATATATATCGCAGGTATACAAAATATATCAGCAGATTTAAAAGAAGCCGCAGAGATTGATGGGGCAAGTCCACTACAAACACTTGTTCACATCACGATACCTATGGTAATGCCATCTATAACCATATGTACATTTTTAACGCTTACAAATTCATTCAAATTATTCGATCAAAACTTTGCTCTTACAGGCGGGGCACCTGCAAAGCAGACCTCAATGCTTGCGCTTGATATATACAATACCTTCTATGGTAGAGTGGGGACAGAAGGCGTAGGACAGGCAAAAGCCGTAGTATTTTTTATAATGGTGGCCGTAATAGCGTTTATTCAGCTTTATATCACAAGAAGAAAGGAAGTGGAAAGTTAATGGAGCAGAAACTAAAGACTTCAAATAAAATAATATTTTATATAATGCTAATTCTTGCAATCGCATTTTTAGTACCAATATTTATAGTGCTTATGAACTCATTCAAAGGTCAGTTTTATATATCCGATGCACCTTTTGCCTTTCCAACTTCAGAAACCTATGTAGGGTCGAGCAACTATGTAAACGGAATAAAAAAGATAAACTTCTTTTCAGCTTTTGGATATTCATTATTTATAACCGTGGGTTCAGTATTAGTAATAACCCTATGTACTTCAATGACTGCATGGTACATTACTAGAGTAAAAAGTAAAGTAACGACTATAATATATTACCTTTTTGCATTTAGTATGATAGTACCGTTTCAAATGGTAATGTTTACGATGTCAAAAACGGTGAACGTTTTAAGATTAGATAACCCTGTTGGAATGATACTTATATACCTAGGTTTTGGCGCAGGCCTTTCGGTATTCATGTTTTCGGGATTTATAAAAAGCATACCTGTAGAGATTGAAGAAGCCGCTATGATAGATGGCTGTAATCCAATCCAGACTTTCTTTTTGGTAGTATTTCCGATTTTAAAGCCTACCGCAATAACGGTATCTATTCTAAATACAATGTGGATATGGAATGACTATCTGCTTCCCTATCTAGTAATAGGAAATAAGTACAGAACCCTTCCAGTAGCAATACAGTATCTTCAAGGTGGGTATGGTTCAAGAGATATGGGAGCACTTATGGCAATGCTTGTACTAGCAATTGTGCCAATAGTAGTATTCTATCTATCAGCACAGAAATATATCATAAAAGGCGTAGTATCAGGCGCAGTAAAAGGATAACAGGACTAGGAGAATATATGGTAACTATAAAAGATATAGCAAAAGAAGCAGGAGTAGCGGTAAGCACCGTATCTAGGGTACTTAACAATCATCCAGATGTCAGCGAGGCGACTAAAAAGAAAGTTCAGGCAGTAGTAGAAAGCCGTAAATTCGTACCCAACAGCAATGCCAAGCATCTAAAACAGCAGAATACCAACCTAATAGGAGTATTTGTAAAAGGAACATTTAACTTTTTGTTCTATTCAATTCTTGAAAAAATACAACATCAAATCGAAGCGGAAGGCTATGACGCGATTGTAAATTATTTGGATGAAGATGCGAATGAAGTTCAGCAGGCAAGAATCTTTTGTAACGAGAAAAAACCGCTTGGAATAATGTTTTTAGGAGGAAATCTCAAATATTTTGAAGACCATTTTTCAAAGATAGACATACCTTCTATACTGGTTACAAACTCAGCAAGAACTCTAAATTTTCCAAACCTTTCAAGCGTAGCGACCGATGACGAAAAAGCTGTAGAATATGCAGTTGAATATCTTGTCAAGAAAGGTCATAAAAAGATAGGGATAATAGGTGGAAATTGCGAAAACTCAAATATAAGTCAGACCAGAATGAGAGGGGTATTAAATACCCTTAACAAATATAATATAGAATTTAATTCAGAAACTAATTTTGAATCGGCAAGATATTCCTTTGAAAGTGCCTATGACGCAATGAAAAGACTCATAAACAAGAATTTAGGAATAACCGCAGTATTTGCGATGAGTGACGTTATGGCAATTGGAGCGATGAGAGCGATGATAGATAGCAATATTTCAATACCAAAAGATATATCGATAATAGGTTATGACGGCATAGACCTTGTAAATTATTATAATCCAAAGCTTACGACTATAAAACAGCTACAGGATGAAATCGCCCAAAGTAGTGTACAGATACTTACCAATCAAATTGAAAAAAATGCAGCACCCATACATAAAGTGCTGTCATATGAACTTTTAGAAGGTGAAAGTGTAAGTGAAATCTAATTGAGAAACAGGTGAAAATATGATAGATAAAAAACAAGAGCCCTTTACACGCGGCGCAGGCACACTATTACCAGTGGCAAGCCTTCATTCAAACTATGGAATAGGCAGTTTTGGAAAAGCTGCATATGAATTTATAGATTTTTTAGAAACCTCAGGTCAAAAATATTGGCAGGTACTTCCAATAGGCCCTACAGGCTATGGAGATAGCCCATATCAAAGTTTTTCAGCCTTTGCAGGCAATCCATACTTTATAGATCTGGACATACTTATAGAAGAAAAACTGCTTTCCAAAGAAGCTGTAGAAAGCTTGGACTGGGGAAGTGATGATAGCGAAGTAGACTATGAAAAAATATATTTGAGCCGTTTTAAAATTCTAAAAACTGCATTTAAAAATAGTGATATAGAAAAAGACTTAGAATATAAAGCTTTTTGTGAAGAAAATGCATATTGGCTGGACGATTATAGCGAATATATGGCAATAAAGGATTCCTTTGAAGGCATAGAGTGGCTAAAATGGCCAGAGGATATAAGACTTAGAGAAGAAAGTGCTCTTTCCAAATATCGCAAAAAACTAAAGTCAGAAATTGAATTTTGGAAATTCACCCAATACAAATTCACCCAGCAATTATTCAAGCTTAAGTCCTATGCTCATAGCAAAAACATAACTATAATAGGGGACATTCCAATATATGTAGCCCTAGATAGTGCAGACGTTTGGGCACATACCTATGAATTTCAAATGGATGAAGATAAAAGACCGACCTTAGTAGCAGGTGTACCTCCAGATATGTTTTCAAAAACAGGACAGCTTTGGGGCAATCCGCTCTACGATTGGGATTATATGAAAAAAGATAATTATAGCTGGTGGAGAAAACGGATGAAATACTCTGCAAAGCTTTACGATATGATAAGAATAGACCATTTTATTGGGATAGTGAGATACTATACTATAAAATATGGAGAAACTACAGCCCTAAAAGGTATTTGGAAACAAGGTCCAGCATATGATTTATTGAATGCAATAAATGAAGAAGTTGGCTCTTCCAAGATAATCGCAGAGGATTTAGGCGTAGTTACAGATAAGGTAAAGGAAGTTTTAAAAGCTTCAGGATATCCAGGAATGAGACTGCTGCAATTTGGATTTGATGGCAGTGCCAGAAACCCAAACCTTCCAAAACAATGCCCAGAAAACTCTGTGGTATACGGGGGAACACATGACAATGAAACACTAAGAGGCTATTTTCAAAATGTAGATGCAAAAACAAGAGCCGTTGCAAGAAAAAATCTAAGACTAAAACATAATAAAGCCTTGGTATGGAGAATTATAGAAGAAGGTTATAAATCTAGAGCCAATACCGTAATCTTTCAGATACAAGACTATATGGAGCTTGATAATAGCGGAAGAATGAACATTCCATCGACAATTGGTGGAAACTGGATATGGAGATTATTGCCGGGGCAGCTTGATAGTGTCCTAGCACAAAAGATTAAACAGCTAGCAGAACTTACAAATAGATAGGAGCAAGATTATGGCCAAAATAAGTTTAAAAAATATATTTAAAATATATCCGGGAGATGTCACTGCGGTAAATGACTTTAATCTAGAAATCGATGATAAGGAGTTTATAATCCTAGTAGGCCCCTCAGGTTGCGGAAAATCAACTACACTTAGGATGATAGCAGGACTTGAGACCATATCAAAAGGCGAACTTCGCATAGGCGATAGAGTGGTAAATGATGTGCCTCCTAAAGATAGAGATATAGCGATGGTTTTCCAAAGCTATGCGCTATACCCACATATGAGCGTGTATAAAAATATGGCATTCTCACTCAATCTGCAAAAAATAGACAAAAATGAGATAGATAAAAGAGTCAAAGAAGCTGCGAAAATATTAGATATAGAGCATCTTTTAGAGAGAAAACCTAAAGCGCTTTCAGGCGGTCAAAGACAGAGGGTAGCCCTTGGAAGAGCGATGGTTAGAAATCCTAAAGTATTTTTACTAGATGAACCCCTTTCAAACCTAGATGCCAAGCTTCGTACAGCTATGAGAAGTGAAATAAGCAAACTTCACAAAAAATTAGGGACAACATTTGTCTATGTAACGCATGATCAAACAGAAGCAATGACTATGGGAGATAGGATCGTAGTTATGAAAGACGGTCTAGTGCAGCAGGTGGATACCCCACAAAATCTGTATGACCATCCAAGAAACCTATTTGTAGCTAGCTTTATCGGGTCGCCGCAGATGAATATGTTCAAAGCAGTAATTGCTAAAAGAGGTTCAAAATATATTGCAAAATTTGGATCTTATGAAATAGATATAAATTGGGACGAAAGAAAAGCCCAAAATCTTTCAAAATATGAGGGTAAAGAAGTGCTTATCGGTATAAGACCAGAAGAACTTCACGATGAGCAGAGCACACAGCCCAAAGACACCCTAAGCTATGTAAATGCAAAGGTTGAACTTTGCGAACCAATGGGGTCAGAAATTTATTTATATCTGAATATAAATGACGAAAAAGCCATAGCTAAAATTCCACCTAGAAGTAATGCAAAAATAGGAGATACTATAAGCCTTGGAATAAATACAAATCAGATTCACCTTTTTGATATGGAAACTGAAAATGCGATTGCAGTGAGGTAATTATGAATATAGAAAAAATAATAAAATCCGTACAAGAAAAAACCGAAATAGAATATGGAAAAGAAGTAAAAAATGCCCTTCCGTGGCAACTACACAATACCCTATCCGAAGCCGTAAGAGAAGAAGTTGGCCCAACTTGGCTTAAAATGCAGACTGAAAAAAATAAGGGGAGAAAAGCCTACTATTTTTCAGCAGAATTTTTGCTAGGAAGAGCGATTCAAAACAATCTTCTAAACCTTGGAATCCTAAATGATATAGAAGTAGAGCTTGAAAAACTAGGTGCAGATTTTAAATGCCTTGAAGAAATTGAAGACGCGGCACTTGGAAATGGAGGACTAGGAAGACTTGCAGCCTGCTTTATGGAAAGTGGCGCTACTATGAACCTACCGCTAGACGGCTATGGGATAAGATACAAATATGGATTATTCAAACAGCGTTTTGAAAATGGGTTCCAAATAGAAGAAGCGGATAACTGGTCAAAATACGGCGATCCATGGTCGCTTAGAAAAGATGAAGACATAGTAGTTATAGACTTTAAAGACCAGAGCATAAATGCAGTGCCCTATGATGTACCGATTATAGGGTATGGTGGAAGCAGTATTTCCACGCTTAGACTTTGGCAGGCAGAACCAATAAATGAATTTGATTTCAAAACCTTTAATGAGCAAAACTATGACCTTGCTGTGGTAGAAAAAAATCGCGCAGAGGATATATCACGCGTGCTCTATCCGAATGATGATACTATAGAAGGCAAAAAACTGAGATTAAAACAGCAGTATTTTTTCAGCAGTGCCTCTCTAAAAGACATGATTAGAAACTATAAGCTAAATCATGGAAACGACCTTACGAATTTTGCAAAATATAATGCAGTGCAGCTTAATGATACCCACCCTACAATTGCAATCCCAGAGCTTATAAGACTGCTTGTAGATGAAGCACAAATCAGCTTTGAAGAAGCGCTCAAAATAGCAAAAACTACTTTTTCATATACAAACCATACGATAATGCAAGAAGCCCTTGAAAAATGGGACGTAAAACTTGTAAAAGCAGTAGTGCCAAGAGTATATGAAATCACACAGCTTATTCACGAAGCCTTTGAAAAAGAAAAGCTTCAGCTTATAGCAGAGGGCAAAATCACAAAGTCCCTTTCTGATAGAACCAAGATAATAAAAGGAAGCACACTTCATATGGCGCATCTTGCCATTTACGGAGGAAGCTATGTAAATGGAGTCGCGCAGATTCACACTGAGATAATAAAGCATGATGTACTAAAAGACTGGTACGTCTTGTATCCAGAAAAGTTCCAAAACAAGACAAACGGCATAACCCAAAGAAGATGGCTTGCGCTTTGTAACCAAGAACTTTCAAGCTTTATAACTCAAAAACTCGGAGACGACAGCTGGAAGACTAAACTGGATAGACTAAAAAGTCTTGAAATTTTAGCGGACAATAAAGACGTAATAACAGAATTTACTGCTATAAAACAGCTTAAAAAACAGCAATTAGCAGAGTATATAAAGAAGATGGAAAATATAGAAATCGACCCAGATAGCATATTTGATATTCAGATAAAACGCCTTCACGAATACAAGCGTCAATTCCTAAACATACTGTGCATACTTTATCTTTACAATGAGATAAAAGCAGGAAATCTTAAGGATTTTAAAAAGACGACTTTTATATTTGGAGCAAAAGCAGCACCAGGATATAAAAGGGCAAAGAGCATAATAAAGCTTATAAATGAAGTCGCAAAACTTATAGAAAATGATAAAGAAGTAAGTAAGAAGCTAAAAGTAGTATTTGTTTCAAATTACAATGTATCCTATGCAGAAAAACTAGTAGCCGCTGCAGATGTATCTGAGCAGATTTCTACGGCAGGCACAGAGGCAAGTGGTACGGGAAATATGAAATTTATGCTAAACGGAGCTGTAACGCTAGGAACACTAGATGGCGCAAATGTAGAAATTGTAGAAGAAGCAGGGCTTGAAAATAATTATATATTTGGAGCTACCGTAGAAGAAATAAAAAAGATTGCCAAAACCTATGACCCTAAAAAAATATACAAAGAAAATAAAAAGATAAGAGCCGTATTAGATATGTTAATAGATGGCAGTCTAGACGATGGCAAAACAAAGGGCTTTAGAGAACTTCACGATGCAATTTTAAAAGGCGCATCATGGCACAGTGCAGACCACTACTATCTACTTTATGATTTTATGGCAAATGTAGAAGCTAAAATTAAAGTCAACAAAGATTATCAAAACGAATCCGAATTCAGAAGAAAATGCTATATAAATATGTGTAATGCAGGAAAATTTAGCTCAGACAGAACGATAATGGATTACGCACAAAATATTTGGCATATTTAGAGAATTGACTTTTGAAACTAACTTAATCTAGACTAAAAAAAGCTGCATTTTGAAAAAAATTTGTTCATTTGCGGCTTTTTTAGTTATAAAATTAAAAAATTGGGAATAATAATCTAAGGGGGCGATTATTATGAAGGTATTAGTAGTAGAGTAAGTTTAAGATTATTATCTGAGAACTTCGAAAAAATGGGCTATGCAGTACTTGAGGCCAAGAATGGTGATGAAGGCATAAAGCTGTGGGAGAGTGAGAACCCAGAGTTTGTAGTAACTGACTGGAATATGCCAGTAAAATCAGGACTAGAGCTCGTAAAGCACATAAGACGTTCATCAACTCAACAGTATTATACTTATATAATACTGATAACCGCAAGAGATGACGAAAACTGCATATCACAAGCTTTTGAAGCAGGCGTAGATGATTACCTTACAAAACCTGTAAATTTTAGAGAACTGTTACTTAGAATAAAAGCGGGTGAAAGATTATTAAATCTTCAAAGTAAAGATTTAATTGTTTTTGCACTTGCAAGACTAGCGGAGATTAGAGATAAAGAAACGGGTGACCATCTTGAAAGAATAAGACAGTATTCCAAAGTGCTATCAGAAAAACTTTCACAAAACTCAAAATATAAAAACACTATAAATCCTAATTTTATAAAAAATATATACGATACAAGTCCACTTCACGATATAGGAAAAGTAGGAATTCCAGATTATATTTTGCTCAAAAAAGGGAAGCTTACAGAAGAAGAGTTTGACATAATGAAAACGCATACGATTTTAGGAAAAACTACGCTTGAAGAAGTGGCAAAAAACGCAAATAGGGGCTTCTTAAAAATGGCGATAGAAATTGCAGGTTCTCATCATGAAAAATGGAATGGAAAGGGATATCCATTAGGGCTTAAGGGGCTTGAGATACCGCTTTGCGCAAGAATAGTAGCTTTAGCAGACGTATATGATGCACTTAGAAGTCAGCGTTCATACAAAGAAGCTATGCCACATAAGGTAGCGTGTACTATTATAGTCAGTGAGTCGGGCACCCATTTTGACCCAGATGTAGTATTTGCTTTTATGGAAATTGAAAATAGATTCAAAGAGATAAGTGAAAGATACAGCTTAGAAAAATAAGCTACATTAGATAGTTCTAAATGTAGCTTATTTCTAGTATAAATTAAGTCTTTTAAGTAGATACGGAATTGCCATTTCAAAGCAAACCCCATATCTTCGCTCTTGATTCATGCTTTCAGTCAGCTTTATACACTCATAAGTGTAATCTACAGAAAGCTTAACCGCTTCATTTAAACTTAGATTATGCATAATCCCTGCAAGTAGTGTACTAGCAAACACATCACCAGTGCCGTGGAATATAGAAGGATTTTTTTTGTTAAACGCATATTCTATTTTTCCTGTTGAGCGGTCATAAGATGCAGCACCAAGATTTTCATCATCATAAGACACTCCTGTTAGGACTACTTTTTCAGGCCCAAGCTCAGCTAATCTAAAGAGCATGGTTTCTATATAATCTTTATTATAATTATTTCCTATATATTTTTCGCCAAGAAGAAATGCTGCTTCAGTAAGATTTGGGACAATTATATCCGCTTTTTTACAGAGTCTAGCCATTCCAATCGCCATATCTTGAGAATATACAGGATACAATTCTCCATGGTCAGCCATTACAGGGTCTACTAAAATAAGAGTAGAATCGCCTTTGAAGGAATCAAATAAATTTTCTACGAGCGCTATTTGTTCATATGAACCTAAAAATCCGCTGTATAGAGCATCAAATTTTAGACCAAGAGATTTCCAGTGTGCAGATATAGGGTCTATATCTGAGGTCAAATCTCTATAGGTAAAATCATCAAAGCCACCCGTATGTGTGGATAATACCGCAGTAGGAAGTACACCTGTATCAAAACCTGCTGCTGACAAAATTGGAAGCGCTACCGTAAGAGAGCATCTTCCAATGCAAGATATATCGTGTACTGCCGCAATTCTTTTTTGTCTTGCCATAAAAACCTCCAATCCTTTCAATTAAAGTATAACAGTAATCTGTTATCCTGAAAAGTGGCAGTTTTGCAAGAATAAAGCTTACAGATAGGAGCAATAAATGAAATTACAGACAGAACTTCCAGTATATTTATTTCATCAAGGCACTGCCGAAAGAGCCTATGAACTTATGGGATCACATCCATACAAAACTAAAGAAGAACAAGGTTATGTGTTTAGAGTTTGGGCTCCTCACGCTAAACAGGTTTTTTTAACTGGAGAATTTTGTGATTGGGTAAAGGATAAATATCCGATGAAGAAAATCACTACACAGGGACTTTGGGAAATCTTTGTGCCTGAAGTAGAAGAACTGTGTATGTACAGATACATAATAGAAGATAAAAAAGGAAAGTTTCATCAAAAAAGTGATCCCTATGCATATCATGCAGAAACTCCACCGGCAACTGCTTCAAAAACCTATGATTTAAATGGATATGAGTGGGATGATGAAAATTGGATAAAATATAGAGCGAATATAAATCCATATAATACTCCGATGAATGTTTATGAGGTCCATGCAGGTTCATGGCGGAGATATTTGGATGGACATCCTTTTGATTATATAAAATTAGCAGAAGAACTAATACCATATGTAAAAAGTATGGGATACACTCATATAGAATTGATGCCACTTTCAGAATATCCGTTTGATGGTTCATGGGGCTATCAAGTTACAGGTTATTATGCACCAACTTCAAGATATGGAACACCTAAAGACCTTATGAAATTTGTAGATTTATGTCATCAGCAAGGTATCGGTATAATTCTCGATTGGGTACCAGGCCATTTTCCAAAAGATGCTTTTGCGCTTAGAAAATTTGATGGAGAAGCGTGCTATGAGTACAGCGATCCCCTAAAAGATGAGCAGCTTCAGTGGGGAACTATGGTATTTGACTGGGGAAGAACTGAGGTACAGAGTTTCCTTATCTCGAATGCGATGTACTGGTTTGACAAATACCATATAGATGGACTGCGAGTAGATGCAGTAGCCTCTATGCTATATCTTGATTATGGAAAAGAAAATGGACAGTGGAGACGAAATATTCACGGAGGTAGAGAAAATCTAGAGGCGGTAGCTTTTTTTAAAAAACTAAACAAATCGGTATTATCAACATATCATGGAGTGCTTATGATTGCAGAGGAATCCACTGCATGGCCAATGGTCACAAAACCACCTAAAGTAGGTGGATTAGGATTTAATTTTAAGTGGAATATGGGCTGGATGAATGATACCTTGGATTATATGAAGCATGATCCCATATATAGAAAAGATATACATCATCAATTAACATTTTCTATGACCTATATATTTAACGAAAATTTTATTTTGCCACTATCTCACGATGAAGTAGTTCATATGAAGGGTTCACTAATAAATAAAATGCCAGGGAATTATGACCAAAAATTTGCAAATCTAAAGACCTATTATGGCTATATGATGGCGCATCCAGGCAAAAAATTGCTTTTTATGGGAGGCGAGTTTGGACAATTTGCAGAGTGGAATTATGCCAAGGAGCTTGATTGGAATCTTCTGCAATACGATAGCCATAGAAATCTTCAGCGATTTGTATCAGATTTAAATCATTTTTATCTAAAGACACCTGCCTTTTGGGAACAGGAAGAAGATTGGAATGGATTTAAGTGGATAAGCTGTGATGATAGAGATCAGAATATAATTATATTTAAGCGAATAAGCAGTAAAAAAGAGTCAATCCTAGTCATATGCAATTTTGCTCCCGTAAAAAGAGAAAATTATAGAATAAATTTAGAAAATTTGGGAATATATAAAGAGATACTGAGTAGCGACGACTTAAAATATTCAGGACGGGGAAATCATATCCCTGATACAGCCGCAAAAAAAGACGAGCAGGGAATATACATATCAGTAGATATTCCACCGCTTGCAGTTGTATACATGAGCGCGAAATAATAGAACTGGGGGGATTTTTTGTGTTAGACATTAGAAAAAAATCTATGATAGCCATGATATTGGCTGGAGGACAGGGAAGCAGACTTGGAGTGCTTACCAAAAAAATTGCTAAACCGGCAGTGCCGTTTGGTGGAAAGTATAGAATAATAGACTTTACATTATCAAATTGTACAAACTCAGGGATAGATACCGTGGGAGTACTTACCCAGTACATGCCCCTTGAACTCAATGCCTACATTGGAAATGGACAGGCGTGGGACTTAGATAGACAAAATGGAGGGATAAGTATACTTCAACCCTATGTAAAAGGTCAAAAAGGGGAATGGTATACAGGAACCGCTAATTCGATATACCAAAATATGCATTTTATAGAAGCGTATAACCCAGAATATGTGCTCATACTTTCAGGAGACCATGTATACAAAATGAATTATAGATTGATGCTAGAGCATCATAAAAACAAGGGAGCAGATTGCACTATAGCAGTTATAGAGGTTCCTTTTGAAGAAGCTCATCGATTTGGAGTTATGAATTGTGATGAAAATGAATGTATATATGAATTTGAAGAAAAACCTCCTATACCAAAGAGTAATTTAGCCTCTATGGGTGTATATATATTCACTTGGGCAAAACTTAGAGAATATCTTATAAAAGATGAAATTGATCCTAAATCTGAAAATGATTTTGGGAAAAATATAATTCCTCAAATGCTTAATGGTGGAGAACATATGTATGCATATAAATATGGTGGATATTGGAAGGATGTAGGAACCGTAGAATCGCTTTGGGAAGCGAATATGGACCTTTTAGACCCCGAAGTGCCAATTCATCTTTATGACCCACCTTGGAAAATATATTCCAAAAATCCAGTTAAATTTCCGCAGTATGTAGGAGAAAATGCTGAAATAACTAATTCGCTAGTAACCGAGGGTTGCATTGTAGAAGGCAAAGTGAATCATAGTATAATATTTCAATCTGTAAAAATAGGAAAAAATGCAGTGGTCAGTAACTCTATACTTATGCCAGGGGTAGAAATTGGGGATGGCGCAGTAGTAGATTATGCAATTATCGGGGAAGAAACCAAAATTGGAAACAAGGCTGTCATTGGAAAACTTAGTAAAGACTTTGACGGTGAAAAGAATCCAATAACAGTGATTGGCCAGGAAGTCAAAATAGGAGATACTGTAGAAATTACTTCGGGAGATATGATAGACGAAGATGTAAAAAGAGGGGAGTAGCGTATGGATGCATTAGGAATAATATTTGCTTATTCAGAATATGGAAATCTTCGAGAAATATGTGAAGAACGTACTGTCGCTTCAGTACTTTTTGGTGGTAAGTACAGACTTGTAGATTTTGCCATGTCAAACCTTGTAAATTCAGAAGTGCTTAACATGGTTATTATAACTAAGAATAAATACAATTCCCTTATTGACCATGTAGGTCTTGGAAAAGAATGGGATTTAGATAGAAAACGAGGTGGAATAAGAATACTTACGCCTCTTGGAAACGAAAATTCAGAAGGGGGAGCTTACAGAGGAAAAACCGAAGCTCTAGCGTGCCATATGAGAAATATAAAGCGCGCTATAGCAGAATATGTGATACTGACCCCGAGCTTCATAATATATAATTTGGATTTCAATGAACTTATGGGCTTTCACAAATATGTAGGAGCGGACATAAGCATGGTATATACAAAGCTTACTGATGAGGAAGCTTATCAAAAACTTCCACTTGGAGCACCTCTTTGTATATTTGATGAAAACAACCGTCTAGTAGATGTCTATGTTAAGACAGAAGAGCATAATAATCTTCCGGCAAATTGTGGGATGGGAATATTCCTTATGAAAAAATCACTGCTAGAAGCCCTTGTAGCAGATGCTATGTCATTTGGAAGATATGATTTTTATATGGGACTTTTGAAAAAGCAGGTTCACAGTCTTCGAATAATGGGCTATGAATACAAAAAACACTACATTTGCTTAAGCTCAGTTACGGAATATTTACAAGGAAATTTAAGCTTACTAGACCCTAAGATTAGAGAGCAAGTATTTGAAAAAATAGTATATACCAAAGTAAAGGATAGTGTTCCAGTGCAGTATGGAGAGCATGCTAAAGTCAAAAATTCTATAATCGCAGATGGATGCGTAATAGAAGGCACCGTAGAAAATTGCGTTATTTCTAGAGGTGTTAGAATCGGAAAAGGGGCGGTAGTAAAAAATAGCGTAATTATGGAGTATACGAATGTATATCAAAATGCAAAATTAGAGTATGTAATAATTGACAAAGACGTTATAGTGCGAGACGGGGGCGAGATATCAGGACACATCACCTTCCCAGTAGTTATTAAAAAGCGAAGTATAGTATAGACATAAAGGAGCAAGATGATGAATGTGTTGTTTGTAAGTTCGGAAGCCTCACCCTTTGCAAAGAGCGGAGGGCTTGGCGATGTTATCGGAGCACTTCCCAAAGAACTGCATAAAAAAGGGATTAATGCAAAAGTGGTAATTCCACTTTATAAAGAAACTAAAGACAAGTTTATGAAAAAGTTAAAACTTTTAAATGTAATAACAGTTTCACTTTCATGGAGAAATCAGTATTGTGGCATACTAAAAACTGAATATGGTGGTGTGGAATATTACTTTATAGACAATGAATATTATTTTTACAGAGATGGCTACTATGGTCATTTTGATGATGCGGAGCGGTTTGCATTTTTCTCAAAAGCCGCGCTTGATATATTGCCTCATATAGATTTTAAGCCAGATATAATACACTGCAATGATTGGCAGAGTGCAATGAGCATAGTTTATCTAAAAACACTTTATAGAACGAATTTGTTTTATAGAGATATAAAATCAGTATTTACGATTCATAATATAGAATATCAGGGCAAATTCAACCCATATATAAGAGGAGATGTTTTAGGACTTAAAGACGAGCATGAATCGATACTTATGTATGATCAGTGTATAAATTTCATGAAAGGTGCGATTCAGGTCTGTGATAAGCTTACTACCGTAAGTCCCTCATATGCGAATGAACTAAAAACACCATTTTTTGCCTGTGGTCTTCAGAATATAATAAAGCAGAATGAGTATAAATTGAAAGGCATACTGAATGGGATAGATACAGATGTATTTAATCCAGCAAGAGATAAATACATCAAGCATCACTACAGCGCAAAGCATCTTGAAGGAAAACAGAAGGACAAGAGTGAACTTCAAAAAAAGTTGGATTTAAAAGTAGATGCCAATATCCCGATAATTTCAATGGTAGTGAGATTAGTGTCACATAAGGGAATCGATTTAGTAAAAGAAGTTTTTGAAGAAATTTTAAACAAAGATGTACAGGTTATAATCCAAGGCACAGGTGACAAGGAATATGAAGAATATTTTAAATATACGGCCGAGCAGCAGAATGAAAAACTTGCCTTTTGTTCATATTTCTCAGCCGAACTTGCAAATCAAATATATGCAGGCTCAGATTTATTTCTGATGCCGTCAAAAAGCGAACCTTGTGGACTTTCTCAGATGATAGCGGCTACTTACGGGACAATTCCAATAGTAAGAGAAACTGGTGGACTCTATGACAGCATAGAACCATTTAATATACTGACAAATAAAGGAAATGGGATAACGTTTAAAACCTTTGATGCTTACGATATGCTAGATGCAATAGAGAGGGGCATAGAAGTATTTCACGAACCTAAAAAATGGCGAATTCTTGTTAGAAATGCTATGCAGAGTGATTTTTCTTGGAGATATAGAATATTAGAATATATAAACCTATATACAGAAATGCTTAGTTAAGGGGAGGTACAAATGAAATTAAACCACACGTCCAGACAGATATCAGATCAAATAGAAAAAAATCTGATGAGATATTTTGCAAGAGAACCTCATAATGCTACTATGGAACAATTTTACAAAGCAACCTGCTATGTCATAAGAGATATAATGGCTGAACTTTGGATTGAGAACCACGATGTAGTAAATTCAAATGAGGATAAACAGGTATACTACTTATCAATGGAATTCCTTCCAGGGACATCTCTAAAAAACAATCTTTATAATTTGCATCTAGATGAGATAGTAGATAGAGCCCTAGGAAATTTTGGCAAAAATATAGAGGAACTCTATGAACTTGACCCAGATATAGGTCTTGGAAATGGGGGGCTTGGAAGACTTGCATCGTGCTATCTTGATGCGATTGCCGCACAGGGTATGGGTGGCCATGGTATGTCAATATGTTATGAATATGGAATTTTTAGTCAGGCGATAGAAAATTGCAATCAAGTGGAAAAAACAGATGATTGGCAGAATCTTGGAGATGCTTGGCTATTGAAGAAGAAAGACGAAGCTGAAAATGTTCATGTAGGAGGCCATCTAGAGGAGTATTGGGAGGATGGAAAACTTAGAGTGCAACATAAGGACTATCATACGATAATAGCAATTCCTAATGACCTTTATATCACAGGCTATGACAGCAGTGTAGTAAATACGCTAAGACTTTATAGAGCATCTTCTCCTGTAAGCATAGATATGGAGCTATTTGCACAGGGAAAATATCTAAAAGCGATGGAAGAAAAACATATGGCAGAAGTTATCTCCAAAATACTATATCCAGAAGATGCCCATAGAGAGGGAAAACTCCTAAGACTTAGTCAGCAGTACTTCTTTACCTCAGCGGGGATGCAGTTTATAGTAAGACGTCATATGAGAAGATACAAAACCTTAAAAACTTTCCCAGATAAAGTGGCAATCCATATAAATGATACCCATCCAGCAATTGCAATTCCAGAACTTATGAGAATTTTTATGGATGACCATAGATATGAGTGGGAGGATGCTTGGGATTTAGTAAGTAGAAGTGTGTCTTACACGAACCATACCGTTATGCCTGAAGCCCTTGAAAAATGGCCAGAGGATTTATTGAGAGAGCTTCAACCTAGAATTCACTCAATAATTGCAGAGATAAATAGAAGACTTACCCTAGAACTGACTATAAAATTCCCATTTGATGAGGAACTTAGAAATCGTATGGCGATAATTCATCATGGTGAGGTGAGAATGGCAAATCTATGCGTTGCCGCATCGCATTCAGTAAATGGAGTGTCTGCACTTCACAGTGAGATTATAAAAAAAGATATATTTGGAGGTTTTTATAAAGTTACTCCAAATAAATTTACAAATGTAACTAATGGAATTGCATATAGAAGATGGCTTTGTCAAGCGAATCCAAAGCTAAGCGACTTTATAGAAGCGCTTATAGGCCCAGAATTCAAAAAAGATGCATCTCAGCTTCAAAAACTGCTTGAATACAAGAATGACAGAGATATTCTTTCACAGCTTGAGCAGATAAAACGTGAAAATAAAGTGAGAATGGCAGATAAAATATTTGAAAAAAATGGAATAACCGTAGATCCGGACTCAATATTTGACGTTCAGGTTAAGCGTTTCCATGAATACAAACGTCAACTTCTAAATCTGCTTCATATTCTGTATCTTTATGACCGTCTAAAAACGGATTCTAGCTTTGATATAGTGCCAAGAACTTTTATTTTTGCAGGAAAAGCCGCGCCAGGATATGCGGTAGCCAAAAGAATAATTAGCTTTGCGTGTCATCTTGCAAACAAGATAAACCATGACCCAGATATAAGAGGTAGAATAAAAGTGGTATTTTTAGAAAACTACTCGGTATCACTTACAGAATATATAATGCCATCGGCAGATATTTCAGAACAAATCTCACTCGCAGGAAAAGAAGCTTCAGGAACTGGAAATATGAAACTTATGATAAATGGAGCGATTACTCTTGGAACTTATGATGGCGCAAATATAGAAATTCATCAACAGGTAGGGGATGATAATATATTTATCTTTGGAATGAGAGAAGATGAAGTAAGACGTATAATTACATCTCACAGCTACAGTCCATATGAATATATGATGAATGATTCAAATCTATATAGAGTTATGAAGCAATTATCATCAGACGTGGATGGGAACAATTTCAATGATATTGCAAATCTAATAACCAATGGAAGCGGTGGAAATCCAGACCAGTACTTCTTATTGGCAGATTTTGAATCCTACAGACAGGCGCAGGAAAAAGTTGAGGCCGCATGGAGAGATAGAGATAGATGGAACGGAATGTCGCTTGTAAATATTGCAAAATCAGGCATATTCTCCGCAGATAGAAGCGTAAATGAATATGCAGAGCGAATCTGGGGGCTAAAGAAGGGCTATGGAAAATAAAATTATAGAGTATAACTCAAAGGGTGAATTTTACAAATCACCCTTTGGTGCTATTGAAATAGATACTGAAATAAGATTTCAAATAGGAGTGTTGCGAAGTCTAGGTAGACTTAACACGATACTTGTAGTTGAGGACGATAGCACCAAAAAACATATTGAAATAGAGGGGAAATGGAACTCAATGAAGGAAGGTTATGACTACTATGAGTTTTACTGGAAACCTTCAAAAATAGGCCTCTATTTTTACTACATGAAAGTAAAACTTTTTGGCGCAGAAAAAGAAACTAAGGACAATACCTTTATGACAAAGGTTCATCAGCAGCTTGTATATGAAAAAAATTATCAAATCCCAAGTTGGCTTTCTGATGGCATAATGTATCAGATATTTCCAGATAGATTTAATCGTAGTTCAAGATATAATCCTCCACGCATAAACAAGGACTATATCCTAAGAGAAGATTGGGGTGGAAAACCAAATTGGAAAGATGCCCATGGCGTAGTGAAAAATAATGATTTTTTTGGGGGTAACCTCAAGGGGATAACCGAAAAACTAGCCTATCTAGAAGAACTTGGCGTAACGGTAATATACCTAAATCCAATAACCGAAGCCTATTCCAATCATAGATATGATACTGCTGATTATAAGACCGTAGACCCTATTTTAGGGACGAATGAAGACTTTAAAGAACTTTGCGCAGAAGCGATGCAAAAGGGAATTAAAATAATTCTGGACGGCGTATTTAATCATACTGGTGATGACAGCGTATATTTTAATAAGCACAGAAGATATGATAATTCAGATGGCCAGGGAGAAATGGGAGCTTACAACAGTCCTGATTCCAAATACTACAAGTGGTATAATTTTGTTCACTATCCAGAAAAATATGAATCTTGGTGGGGCATAATGACCCTTCCAAATGTAAATGAAACCGAGCCAAGTTTCATGGATTATATCATAGACAGTCCTGATTCTGTGATAAATCATTGGCTGAATCTAGGCGCTTCAGGATATCGGTTAGATGTAGCAGATGAAATACCCGATGTATTTTTAGACGAGCTTAGAAAATCTGCAAAAGCAAATAAACCCGATTGCGCTATAATCGGCGAGGTGTGGGAAGATGCATCTAATAAAATAAGCTATGGTAAGCGGCGAAAGTATTTTCAAGGCCATCAATTAGATAGCGTTATGAATTATCCGCTAAAAGAAGCTATGATAAGATTTATGAATACAAAAGATGCCAAGGATTTTGCAAATGAAATTGAAACCTTAAGAGAGCATTATCCAGAAAAAGTATTTTATAGCCTTATGAACATACTTGGAACCCACGATACCGAAAGGATACTGACTGTATTTTTGAAAAATGACAGTATAACTGCCAAGCGAAAGTTATGTCTTTGCGTAATGCTCCTCGCCTTTTTACCTGGAATTCCATGCATATATTATGGCGACGAACTTGGAATGACTGGCGAAAAAGATCCACAAAACAGAGGCTGCTTTGAATTTGGAAGCCGAAATCCAAGGCTATTTGCCCACTACAAGGATGTCCTGAATCTAAGACGACAAATCCCAAATATAGGGCAGTATAAGTACAAATTATTACAGGCAGAAGGCGGTCTATTTTCATTTGTAAGAGAATATGAGGACGAGGTAATATATATTGCAGTAAATTTAGAACGAGAAACCGAAGTACAGCTCCCCGTAAAAAGCGTTAAAAACTTTTTTAGAATGGGCAACGTTGAAATTTTAGAAAAAACGCTAATAAAGCTCGGTGAATACTCAGGAGTAATCGTTAGAGGGAAAAAATAGAAACATCAAAAAATCAGATACAAAAAGTGAAAAAGCATATCACCGCCGAAACAAAGGCATGATATGCTTTTTCTATAGATTAGAATCCTATTGGTAATCCAGTAAGCATCCAAATAACTAAAAGTACAGACCAACATACAAGCAGAGACATAGAATATGGAATCATAAGCGAAACCACAGTTCCGATACCAGTGTCTTTTTTGTAAGCTTGCATAAATACAATTACCATCGCAAAATAAGTCATAAGCGGCGAAATTATATTTGTAGTACTATCAGCTACTCTATAAGCAGCCTGAACAAGTGCTGGGTCAAGATTAAGCTGCATAAACATAGGAATAAATACAGGTGCCATGATTGCCCATTTAGCAGAGGCAGACCCCATAAATAAGTTTATGAAAGCTGTAATCAATATAAATCCAAGCATAAGCGGAATAGAACCAATTTTTAGAGTCTCAAGGATAGTAGCTCCCTTAACTGCGATTATAGTAGCAAGGTTAGTATAAGAGAAATAGCTTATAAACTGAGATGCTACGAATGCAAGTACAAGATATCCGCCCATAGTACTCATAGACTTAGTCATATGCGCACATACTTCTTTTTCATTTTTCATAGTTCCCGCAATTTTTCCATAAACAACAGAAGGAATAAAGAACATAATTGCAATTATAGGAATAAGTCCGTTCATAAGCGTTGAATGATCTATTATAGAGTTTACAAAAGAAGTAGCTTCAAGATTTCTAAGCACAGAATTCGGCATAAGCACAATGGCAATAAGTGCAATTACAAGGAATAAAAGCGTAGCATTTGCTCTTTTAAGCGCTTTTTTCTCAAGGTCAGTCATATTTTGAAGATCATTTCCACCGTGGAATTCACCATTCCACTCGCCAAGTCTTGGTTCAATAATTTTTGTAGTAAGTAAAGTGATAACAATAGTAATCATTATCGTAGATGCTGCCATAAAGAAGTAGTTGGCAGTAGCTGTAACATTTACACTAGCATCAATTATATGAGCAGCTTCATTAGTTATACCCGCAAGCATAGGGTCAGTAGTTCCGATTAGAAGGTTGGCACTAAATCCGCCAGAAACTCCAGCAAAAGCAGTTGCAATTCCTGCAAGTGGATGTTTTCCATAAGCCATAAACACAAGTGCGGCAAGTGGAATAAGGATAACGTATCCAGCATCAGAAGCAATATTAGACATAATTCCTAAAAGTGCTACAACTGGTACTACGAATTTTGCAGGCGTTACACTAACCACTTTTTTTAGTATAGTTCCGATATATCCAGAACTTTCAAAAACACCTATACCTAGCATTCCGACAAGCACTACGCCAAGTGGTGCAAAACTAGTAAAGTTTGTAACTGCATTTTCTAGCATGTATTTGATTCCATCAGCACTAAGAAGTGATACTGCAGATACTAGCTGTGTTTCAATCTCATTTGTTTGTCTGTTTAGAATATCAGCTTCTACAGCAAGACCAGTAGCTGCTGCAATCGCAGATATAATTGCTATACCTACACATAAAAGTGCAAATATAGTAACAGGATGAGGTAGCTTATTTCCTGCAACTTCAATCTTATCAAGTGCATTTTGTACAAAGCTTTTCTTTTCGCTTTCTTTGGTGTTAAAACTTTGTTTTTTCAAGTTTTCCATCAAAAAATCTCCAATCTAAATAAAAAAAGTTTTTAAAATAAAAAAAACAATTATATAAAAATATACAATTGCCGTTTTTTAGATTATATACAAAAATCGATGAAAAGTCAATGATTAAACTGAAAGCAAGGCTTTAAGAAGTTCAGGATAGATGAATTGCTGCGTATTTCTGTCAAAAATACCAAATTTTTCTTTTTTGCCAATTTTAGCACCATCATCCCACCAAAAACATATAATATCATTTTTCTTAGCCACAGAAACATAATATTTGGTATATTCAGTTCGAGCGCTTAAGTTGTCCTTATCAATACACCCAAATTCAGTTATTATTACAGGAATTCCTTTTTTTATGAAATATTGATTTAAATTTTGCATTATAGTATCTATTTCCGCAGTGTCTTTTTTATCTTTAGGACTCCAATTTTTAGTTCCATTTTCATCATGAGTAAAGCTATAAGGTTTATAGGCGTGAATGCCTACGATTATATGAGAATCCTTTGGAATAATAAGCGATTTAATCGCATCTAAATCAGCCGCACTGCCATAGGGAGTTATAATGAGATAACGCTTTTCATTTCCGGCAACTTTACGAACGGTTTCAACAAATACCTTGTTATATTCATTAACTATTTTTCTTGCTTCAGAAGTTCCGCCAGTCCACTCATGCTCCGTACCTATAAGTCTGGGCTCATTGAAACCTTCAAATAGAAGATGATCATCATATGTTGAAAAGCGTTCAGCAATTTGTTTCCATATTTTAGATATAAGATAAGTGGAATGCTTTTTATTATCCTTTGAAGGTAATGTCCAGTTTTCATGATGAGTATTGATTATAACATACATCCTATTATCAATTGCATAATCGACAACTTCATTTACTCTATCCAGCCAGAGCTGATCTATATTACCTTTTTCATCAATATGCTCATACCAAGTTATAGGAATCCTTATAGAAGAAAAGCCTGATTTTTTAAGCGCATCTATTTGAGCTTTACTCACTATAGGATTTCCCCAACGCGTTTCAAACTCAGTAATTTCTGAATAAACACTACCTTTTCCATGAGCGTCAAGTGAATTTCCTAGATTCCACCCATTTTCCATTTTCATAGTAAATCTAATACTCTCATTAAGCACAGATTCGGAAGGAAATTTAAATATAGGGATTATAAGAAGCAATATGAGCATTACTATGATACTATACTGCATCCATTTCCAAGAAGTCCTCTGATTTATTTTCATCTTCTTTATCAATTAAATTCTCCTCAGTTCTTTTTAAATTAATCCAGTCATCTAAAAGTTTTCGTTTTACTTTATCTTGATAGATATCTTCCATATTCTCCACTACGTAGAGCTGGATATTATCTCTAATATTTTTATCTTTAGAGCATAAGAGTTCAAGCCCATTATAGAGCGTGATTTTCAAACTAGAGTCATTTATATCACCTTCAAAAGCAATAAACTTATAGTTGAAATTTATGATTTTTATAGTTCTTGAATTTGAAATTTTAACAGTATCATAAATATCCATGCGGGCAAGTCGTCTGTTTGCATATGACAAAGGAACCGCTCTTTTAGCAACATTTATTCTTAAATCGTCAAAACTGCTGAGTGATTCATTAAGTGTAAGTGGAAGTGTAGGAACTCTATCATATAGAAGCTGCATATAATCGGCTTTATAAGCTTCGGGAAGGTCTGTAATTTCAAAAGCATATTTCCAAATATCACCAAGTTTGCTTACATGGACAACTTTTGCTCTAAATTTAGCCTCATATCTATCTGACTTCAACTGAAGTTCTACGTCTTTAGCATCGTCAATAAAATGGGGACTTTTAAGCGATACACTTACACCAGTTTCAGAAAAATCTCTAGTTGTACATTTAAATGTTTCATAGCCATTATTAATAGTACAGTCAATTTTAGCAGATACTCGTTCGGATTTTCGCATAAAGGCCCGGCCCTGAATAAAAAATAAGGCCATCACAAGGCTAAACATATTTGCAGTAAGCCAGAATAATATTACAATTGGATTTATAGAAGCAGTTACAAACATTATCTTTACACTATTGTATATTCCAATTACCGAAAGTACTATAAATACTAAAAATGGGATAGAGTATATGAAATTTTTACCTTTTTCGCTAGTTACTTCCCCTTTTTGTGTTACTTTGAATTTTTTCATAGATATTCCAAAGGTTTCCAGAAGCACAGGGAAGAATAAAAATGGGAATAGCACCGTTTCATAAATACGGCTCCATTTAGTCGTTCTAATATTTCCGCTAAGCATCCTAAGGGTTACATTACTGCTTATATACATTGGAAGCCAAAATAGTAAAATTTCAGGGAGCGTACACTCTATAACTACATACCCAAAAACAGCAAACAATATAGGGGACATTATATACGTGAAGATTTTAAATGGAGAGTACCAGTACCACATAGAAGCACAATAATTTAATTTTTGAGCAACCGTAAGTTTTCTAGTAAACACAAAGCCTACTTTTCTACTTGTATTTATTACACCTCTCGCCCAACGTACACGTTGCTGAATAAGTTCTTTTAATGCAGTAGGAGATAATCCAGAAGCCAGGATTTCATTTATAGCAATACATTTATACTTAGCTTTTTGGATAAGGATACCTGTAGCAAAATCTTCCGTAATAGAATCAGTGTAAAATCCGCCAATTTCTTCTAATGCACTTCTTGAGAGAACGGTATTTGAACCTCCATATATTACGCTGTTACTTTTATTTCTAGACACTTGAACATCTCTATAAAAATAATCTTGTTCATTAGGAATTCTATTCTCAGAAAATAGATAAAACTGATACAAATCAGGGTTGTAAAAGGCTTGAGGTGATTGTACAAACCCCAGTTTTATTTTATCTTTGTCCTCAAGCGTACGATTTTTAATTTCAGTTTCTACAAAATAGGGTATAGTTTTCATCAAAAAATTATGGTTTGGAATCATATCCGCATCAAAAGTAACAATCAATGGCGAGGAAGTAAATTTCATCGCATTATTGAGATTACCAGCTTTAGCATGCTTATTATCAGGACGGTCAAGATAATTTACACCCATTTCAGTAGCTAATTTTTTTACTTCTGGACGACGATTATCATCACACACATATATATGAACCTTGCTTTTATCAGGATAATCCATATGAAGACAGCCATTTATAGTTTTGTAAAGGATATCATTCGACTCATTATAAGTTGCTATAAAAACATCCACATCTGGGAATTCATTTTCAGGAACTTTAGGAAGCGGATAGTTTTTAACCGTGTACATATTCCAGTAATGAATAAAAGCTTCAAGGGCACCTATGAGCTCAATGGACATAAGCGTAATACCAGCAACTTTAGATACAAGTCCATTATTTAACGGAACTGTATACATTAGCCTCCAATATAAATAAATAATTGTAAAAACTATATTCAAGAAAAACCATGTTCTATTTCGAATGCTTTTAGAAAAGCCGTCTACAGTTTCTAGACTATTTTTGTTTCTCACTAACTTACCTCCTCAAGCTTTAGGGATGACCCATCGCTTGTAAATTTTAAATTCTTATTTAAAGTATAAAATAATTCTGTGTTTGTTTTCTCGCATGTATTTTTTATTTCCAAGTCAGCATTATTTGAAGTTACGACTGCAAATTTAGGATGTATTTTTTCAATAAACTGTGCAGAATTCTCAGACTGTCTTCCATGATGAGGAATTTTTAAAAGCTGTATATCCTTAGGCCAATTGATTTTAAGAAGTTCATCAATTCGCTTTTTCACGGCATCACCAGCAAACAACATCTTTACATCTTTGTGTATAATCATTACAGCAATAGAGTAATTATTATCATTTGAATATCGTTTTTCAAGTGGAGGATAAATCACCATATTCATTCGTCCAACAGAAAAACTTCGCTTATGAAGCAACGATATCGAAGCTATATTTTTAGTTAATAGTATGGAATCTATATTTTCCATAGCTTTATTGGAGTTTGCATAATAAGGCTTTATAACAGAGCCTATCTCAAAATTCTCAGATATAGTTTCAAATCCACCGATGTGGTCTTTATCAGAGTGTGTGAGGATTATATAATCAATCTTATCTACACTTTTATCTTTTAGAAACTTAACAATACCCTCGGCATCGATTTCTTCACCAGTATCAATTAAAATATGTTTATCACCTTGTGCTATAAGCATACAGTCAGCATCATTTTTTGTGCTATAAAAGTAAGTTTCTACAGGAGTATTCTCGGGAACTTCATTTTTAGAGCTATCAGTTACATAAAAATATGCACATAAGAGGATTCCTAAAAATATAGTAAATCCAATGGTAGGCATTAACTTTTTCATAGAGATCTCCTTAATACTTATTTTTCATAAAAATCGAAATAATGATTATTTATATGACCAGAAGATACACACATTAAAACATAATCAAACTTATTTTCGAGGATGTAGGCATCGATATCAATATTAGATGAGGCATCAATAAGGTGAAGTTCACTACATAGCGGAGCCAAAAATATAGCGATGGGTGAAAAATTATCATCTCGAATACATAGAATCTTAGGGGCAGTTTTGTTATTAAGATTAGTGATTTTGTCTAAATCATTACAGCCCTCTAAAAATATATCCAAACCTCTACGATAATATAGATTGGGTTCATTCAAATAATTTAGATTGAAAAACATATTTTGATCACCACTTTTTGAATAATTTAACTTACCTTCTAAATATTCCCAAGTATATTGCTGAGATTTATTTACCCTATAAATTTCAAGCTCCTCTAGAGATGCAAAAGGTTTACCATATGCTTTTCCCATATTTCCTAAAAATGCATCAGGATACTTTTCAATATTATAATTTTTTAGGTCGGTATATATATTATTAGGGTCTAGCTTTACATTATATTTATTTTCAAATTCATTTACAATAGCACAAAAAGAGAGAAAACTGCCATAGGTATTCATTGAGCGGTCAGTTTTGTAGTAAAGTGAATTTTTATCAACTGCTATTTTTCTGAAATAGTCTTTTAAATTCATATTATCAATTCTGTTTTGCATAAGCACTGTAAAAAATTGATCTTCCAGAGCTTGATAATCTCTAAGTGGAAGTCCTAAATTAATTTGAGTAGCAGTCCAATTTTTTTCGGGATAATTTATAAATAATGTTCTAGCGCCACTCTTAGAAGCAGTTGCACCTAATTTTCTAAGATTTTTAGCATAAGTCATTAGATTTTTTTCATCTTCTATATAAAATGCGCCATTATAAAAATTACCGTGACTATCTTTTATAAATTCAAAATTTCCAGCCTCATGCTTAAACATTAATTTTTGTGACATTCCATATATATCAACTAAAATATATTTACCAACTAAATTATCACTAAGTGCAGTTTCAATAGTGTCAAAGGTAAAAGTTTCATCAAACTCAAGTTCTGAGATAACCTTGTTTGATTTATATATTAGAGTAGGGATAGATATAGACATACAACAGATTATAAATATAATTGCAAAAATTTCCTTTTTCTTAAAAAAATTTTTCATGAAAACCTCTATCTGTAAAAAATAAATTCACTCTGTCCCATAACTGTGATATAAGAGAGGGTAATAATAAACAAGATTATCATAATCACAGGGTATGAAAAATTTATTAAATTAGTAAATTTTCCATATTTTTCATTGACAAGTGAAGTGTTTATCTTACGCGCTATAGGAAGTGCAAAGAGTATACCTAAAATGTAAAAAATCCAAAATTCCTTGAGATACATAAAGGCAGTATCAGAAAAAAAACCATTGTAGTTTTTTCCAAACATATTACCTATAAATATTCCAGCTTGATACATATCCTTACAACGGAACATAACTAAACCAAAACTTATAGCAAGGAAGGTATAACTTTTAAGAATAACTGGCGAAATATCACGATTTTTTATATCCATAAAATCCTCTGCAATTATCAGTACAAAATTAAATACACCCCACATAAGAAAGGTCCAATCACTGCCATGCCAAAAACCTATAGCAAGCCATAGGAGGAAGGTGTTTTTTATTATACTATCTCTGTTGGTATTGTGTTTTGAGCTAAGCCTAGTCATAACATAGGTATCAAACCATTTAAATAAAGTTATATTAAACTTACTCCAAAATTCAGTTACTGTATTTGAAAACACGGGATAATCAAAATTCTCAGGAAGTTTAAACCCGAGCATCAACCCAATTCCAATTGCCATATCGCAGTAAGCTGAAAAATCAAAATAAAATTGAAGCAAGAAAGTAAATGCCCCAAGCCATGCCAGTGAAGCTGGAATTTGATATATAGAAGCTCCTATCGTAGACAAATCAAATATACGATTTGCAATTAATGCAAAAGTATTAGCTAAGAGCACTTTTTTAGAAAGTCCAACTATAAATCGGCATAGCCCTACAGAAAAGCGTCTTTTAGTGTGTTCTCTATAATCAAGCTGGAACTTAAAATTTTCAAAGCTCATAAGTGGACCAGCTATAACAATAGGGAAAAAACTGAAATAAAGTCCTAAATCAATAATATTTTTCGAAGCGGATATTTTTCGATCATAAACATCTACTATATACGCTACTATTCTTAGGAAAAAGAAGCTAATACCGATAGGAACTATAATTGATATTTCAGGAATAAACCTGTGACCCAATATATCAAGCGCAGAATTCCCAAAGAAATTCCAATATTTAAACAGAATCAGAATCCCTATATTAAATAATATTGAAACTTGCATCAAAAATTTTTTTGAACGAAAATGTTGAATTATAAGCGCAAAAATCATATTTAATAATATAAGCGCAAAAAATCCAATTATATATTTAGGTTCAGCAGATGTATAAAATCCAAGGCTTGCAATAAGAAGCCAAAAATTTTGTAGTTTTTTAGAAAAACCTAAGGCATAATAAATTATTATGACAATAGGTAGAAAATAAAACAAGAATGCTGTACTTGTAAAAAGCATAAAAACTCCATGTCTCAAAATTAATTTTAAATTTATATTTTTCTAATATAGAATACAGAAACAGCTGCAATAAGCATCGCTATTAAAAGGGCTATATCCATCCTATCATTCCAGTCGGTATACCAAATACATGATTTTTCAAGCGTTTTCAAACTACCTTGTATGCTGTTACCGTGAAGTCTAAGCATAGTTTTTATTTTAGATATCTCATTAGAGAACTCAAGGCTATTTCTAAATATATAATCATTATCATCGTCGACATATCCATGAAGGCTGTATTGATTGTCCGTTTTGTATACATGTTTCCATCGCTTCCATTCTCTTTCTTGAGCAGGGCCTATATAAGCTACAATTTCATCGATAGATTCATTTATAGCTTTTTCACTTAATACAGATCTTCTTAGCTTGGAATATCTCTTTTCGAGCTTTTCTACAAAGGAATTATCTAAAACCAAACGATTAAACCAAGGCTTTACGTGAAATGCCATAACCTCAGTTTCAAGCGGTTCAAATATATAATTATCCATAGTTCCATCGTAGTCCCATACAGGGCCCATTTTCAATTTTTGTCCTACATCACGATACATATATGTGGAGTAATTACCGCTATCATAGCTTCCAAAAAACTCATTTATGATAAAATAATCTACAAAGGAATCTACATCAATATATCGTTTATAAGTGGAAAAAATTTCAAAATCGTCAGAATAGAGCACCTTTTCAATAGTGCTAATCTCTTGATTTACATAATCTATAACAGCTTGATTGGCAATTTTTTTACCAGGATATATCATACCTAAAAATGTTTTTCTATTGGAAGGATTAATTTTTGGATCTCTTGTAGCATAGGTGTCAAGCATTATATCTTGTTCATCATAGCGGTCACGTCTTAAAATAAAACTGTTAACGGCTGAACTGGCTTTAAAATCTTGAACATTTACCCGGTGCTCTCCTTGACTAACATTCTCACCTAAAAGATATACGCCATTGTATTTATAAGTGTTTCCACTTTTTATAAGCACTTCGCATATTTCATAATCAGGAGTGAATGGCATAAATTGAGCCGCAGTTTTATAGGCAAGGTAATTTCGAATCATGCTCTTATCCGCCATAGAACCGTTGAGAATCCATTCATTATCAGCACCCATATCAAGTATGGAAACTTTGTTTTCTTCTCCAGACTCAGTAACCAGCTTTACTAAATATTGAGCTTTTTCATATAACATAGATGAATTCCCACGTTTTTTTATTAGCATATCGCTTGAATAAGTTGGTATATCAGCTATAGAATTTCTTTTATTTCCTGAAATTATGTTTATTGAACCATTAACATAGGGTTCGACACCAGGAATATTTACAAATATCCACTCGTTATGAACCTTCTTTTTTTCAGTATAAATAGGCGGTTCTTTTCCATTAGTATCAATTATTACAAGCGGAAGGTGCGTTGAAAAATCTTCATTTACAGTGAAATCTTCACTTATTCCCTTGAAAATAGGTTCATCCCAGCTTGCGGAAGAAAGATGACTATAATAAGAACCTGAAAAGAGTTTCAATTTATCTTTATTTGAATAAATGGCAACAAAAATAACAAATATAGATATAACGATGACTGCTCCAATAGCAAAATATCGCTTCTTGGTCATATACGGGCTCCTTATCGGTTTATTTCATCATTTTGACACACTAGATTGACATTACTTATGCCTTCTAATTTATATAATTCATCCATAATATTAATATTTTTTTTCTTAGTATCATTAATAAGCGATGAAGAAAGTTCATATATATATTCAGCACTTTGTTCAGTAGTATTTTCGACACGAAGATTTGCTTTTGCACTGTATACGCGGTCTACAGTTTTTCTTATGTCCTCAGAAACCGCTCTTTTAGCTCTTATGACCAAAAGATAACGCTCATTAGCTTTTACAAACCCAAACAAAATTAAAAATAAGAATATAACTAGACTTCCGATAGTCGCAATCACATATTCCGAAACGCCGCAACATATTCCGATTGCAATACTCCAAAATATATAAGCTGTATCACGAGGATCTTTTATAGCGGTTCTAAATCTTACAATAGAAAGAGCTCCGACCATTCCAAGCGAAAGCGCTACGTTATTTCCTATAACATTCATTACCAGTGTAGTTATAAGCGTAAGCATTATAAGTGAAACATTAAATCTTGCACTATAAACTGGCCCCGAATGTGAAATGCTGTAAGAAATATATATTATAACTGCTAAAACCCCTGAAATAAAAAAATTGAGCAGTATATCCTCAAGTGTCAGCGCAGTAGTATTCGTAATCAAAAGATTGAGTATTTGTTCTTTCATAATTCCTCCAAATTTAAATTTTTAAATATATCCATCCATATTAAATCGACTTGAGCTTCTGCCCATTACATACTTGCTGTTAGAAGTAGGTCTTCGGTTGCAAGTAGAAAGTAATTCCGTTACATAAGAAAGCAGAAAACCATTATACTTTACTTCGAGAGTGACATTTTCAGGGTCACATACGGGCGTAAGATTTAAGTTTTTAGAAAATAAATCATAACAGGATTCCGTAGCACGTATATTTGAATCCAAAGTAAGCCTTATTTCGTTTTCTTCCACGATATAAGCTGTTCTATCATACTCTACAATACACCGAGGTCTGTAAATCCCAATACTCATTATTTCATAAAGCTCAAATGCAAATTCAGAATTATAGTTCAAAAGTGGAGAAAAATCACCTGAAATAAGTTTCTCAGCATCTAATTTAGAAATATTAAGACTTCGTTTCCATTGATTAGTACCCCATTTTTCTTTTTTTTCAAGTTTAGCAGTTTGAGAATCACAAGAATAGATTCTGAGTCTAATTTTTTTTCGGTAATTATAACCGTTTTCTTTATCATAAAAATCACTGTCATCAAAACTATCAAAATATAAAGAACGAACCATATATCCATCGCCTTCATTGTGACTATCAGCTTTTAATACTGCTGAAAACAAATTATTTATTTTGGCGGCTTCAATTTTTGATATCAGATATTTTTTTTCAAATCTTGACACTGTAAGCAAATCTTTATTATTGATTTCCTTCATTATAATACTCCATTAATACTTCTCTATTTTTAAAATTTAACCTTGTAATATAATACCTAAAGTTTTGAAGTTTTGGAAGTACCAAAATGAAACTTTAGTATCAAAATGAAACTAGGAATAATTATGAACTATATCAAAATGAAACTTAAAGCTTAGTAATATCATTGAAATATGATGCTAAAGTAAGCTATAAGCTTGATATCAATGGATAAGGATACTTGGCATGAAAATTGCTTTTATCTTAAGGTAAGCTAAATAAATTTGTAAAAGTCATATAAAAGTCATAAAAATGTTAAAAATATTACTTAGATAAAAAGGAGAAAATTATGTTTGAGAATTTTGTAGATATACTAGAAGAAGAGTTAAGACCAGCACTTGGATGTACAGAGCCAATCGCCATTGCACTTGCAGCAGCTAAAGCAAGAGAAGTATTAGGCGCTATGCCAGAAAAACTAATCGCACATTGTAGCGGAAACATAATAAAAAATGTAAAAGGTGTAACTGTACCAACAACAGGAAATATGAAGGGTATAGAAACAAGTGCAATACTTGGAGCAGTAGGTGGAGATGCGACGAAAGAACTTGAAGTCCTTACTTCAGTAAAGCCAGAACATATCGTAAGAACTAAAGAACTTTTAGCAGAAAAGATGTGTGAAGTTACACTTGCAAAAGGTGTAGAAAATCTTTATATTGAAATGACTGCGATAAAAGGTGAAGAAGAAGCCGTAGTAATAATTTCAGATAGCCACACCAATGTTATAAAAGTAGAAAAAAACAAAAAAGTACTATTTGAAAAAAATGAGCAAGAAGCAAAAGCACAAAAAAAATTAGATCGTTCAAACCTAAGCGTAAAAAACATATATGAATTCGCAAATACAGTAGATGTAGAACTTGTAAAAGCTATGTTAGATAGACAGATAAAATGCAATATGGAAATCGCTGAAGAAGGAATGAAAAACCATTATGGAGCAGCAGTAGGAAGAACTCTTGTAAAACATTATGGAAACGATATAAAAAATATTGCTAAAGCATATGCAGCAGCAGGCTCAGATGCAAGAATGAGCGGATGCGTACTTCCTGTTGTAATAAATTCAGGAAGTGGAAACCAAGGTATGACTGTATCAATCCCAGTTATACTATATGCAAAAGATCTTCATGTGTCACAAGAAAAACTTTATAGAGCACTTACACTTGCTAATCTACTTGCAATTCACCAAAAAGCAGGTATTGGAAAACTTAGTGCATATTGCGGCGCAGTAAGTGCAGCATGTGCCGCAGGTGCAGCGATAGCATACCTTCACGACGAGCCATTTACAGTAATTAAAAATACACTTGTAAATTCACTTGCAAATGTATCAGGTATAGTATGTGATGGCGCAAAACCATCATGTGCAGCTAAAATAGCATCATCATTAGATGCGGCGATAATGGGTTATATAATGGCAGCAGATGGAGAAGTATTTGGATCAGGAGAAGGTCTTGTTACTACGGATATAGATACTACAATAAAAAATATTGGAATCATGGCAAAACAAGGAATGAGACAGACTGACGTTGAAATTCTAACGCTTATGATAAGTGAAAACTAAGCGCTGAGTCAATAGCTAAAGTGCATAAAAACCTTGAAAATAATAGTATTTCATGGTATAATAATCATAAGAATATTATGAAGCGCGGGGTAATTTATGGAACTATTTATCGAAGAAAGACATAGTTATTCATCAATAATCAGCGAAGTAAACGCAACGATGGCAATGGAAGATTTGCCGCTTAACGAACAGAACATAAGCACGCTAAAGAGTATACTAAGTGGAGAGACCTCCTATAACTCAGCACTAAATAGTGCAATAGAGTATCATAAACTTAGAGCTCGTAGTCATAAGTAGGCCGCCTATGAGTAATTATGAGCCGATTTATGATAAGAAATACTGCTATATTGATTCAGAAGTACTTATAAACCTATTTGGATATAAGAACCAAACACTTCTAGATGATGCAGAACGAGACATAACAAACATAAAAATAATGCATGCAGAACAAAACCCCTTGAGAGGCAATCTGGATTTTAAACATCTGCTGGAGATACACAAATTTATATTTGGCGATATCTACAGCTGGGCGGGAGAAACGAGAACAGTTGATATTTCCAAGGGTGTTTTGTTTTGTCCATTTAACAACATAAAAACTTATTCAGAAGAAATATTTGCAGCCTTAAAAGCAGAGAAATACCTTATAGGGCTAAAGAAAGAAGCCTTAGTAGTAAGGCTGGCTTATTACTTTGGCGAAATAAATGCGATTCATCCCTTTAGAGAAGGCAACGGAAGAACACAGAGAGTATTTATAAAATACCTGTGCAATGTACTCGGCTATAATTTAGAATTTAGCAAAGTATCAAAAGAAGAAATGCTAGAAGCAAGTATAGAATCTATGGGGCTTAGTAACGAAAAATTTGAAGCGATGTTTTTTGAAATTCTGAATCAGATGAGCTACGAAGAACGCCTTTTAAAAACCGAAGCAATATGTGGCAAAAAAAGTAAAATATATAAATTAGTAGTAGATGACATCCAAAGCGAGGAGTGAAAAATTGGAACTTTTAAAAATACAAAAAACACTTCAGCAAATCGCAGAAGCGATATCAAGCGTTATAGAAATAGATGTCACGATAACCGATAAAAACCTTGTCAGAATTGCAGGCACAGGCAAGTACAAACAGCAGATAGGTGAAAAAATAAGCATAGATGGAGTATTTGCAAGCTGTCTAAGAGATAATAAGCCCTATATAGTTCACAATCCCAAACAAGCTAAGGTATGTCAAAACTGTAGTCAAAAAGAAGTGTGTACCGAATGTGCGGAAGTAGTAAACCCAATAAAAGTAGAAGGCATAGCAGAAGGCACTATAGGCCTCATTGCTTTTGATGAAGCCCAAAAGAAAAGATTATTAAAAAACGAAGTTAATATTTTAATATTTCTTCAAAAAATGTCAGATATGATAGCCTCTACGCTTATCGAAAAAGAGCGTAGCAGTGAAATAAAAATCCTAGCTAATCAGCTTCAGACTATAATGGATGTTATGGATAGGGGAATAATAATAGTAGATGGCATAGGCGATATAAAATACAAAAATAAGATTGCGGACAATCTTCTAGCTATGTCTGCTCAAAAATTTAAGAATATACAAGAAATAATAAATCATACCAATTTAAAAAGCTTTAACCTTAACCATAAGCTTGACAGTAAAGAATTTGAATTCAAACACAATGACGGGCATTTTATAAGCGGTACGATAAGCACGAAGATACTAGAAGACGAAAGTAAAGTACAGTCTGTAGTTATTATAATTCAAGAAATTCAAAGACTTATAAAATCAGCGAGAAATATAATTTCTGCGAATATAGCTACACCATTTGACAATATAATATATAAGAGCAGCATTATGGAAGCTACCGTTCAATTTGCAAAAAAAGCCGCAAATAGCAACTCCACAGTCCTCATAACCGGAGAAAGTGGTACAGGGAAAGAACTTTTTGCAAGAGCAATTCATCATCACAGCGAGCGAAGAAAAGAACCATTCATAGCTATAAACTGTAGCGCCATACCCGAAAATCTCTTTGAAAGTGAGCTGTTTGGATACAGTGAGGGTGCATTTACAGGGGCTTCAAAAGGTGGGCATCCGGGGAAATTTGAACTTGCACATAGAGGAACGCTTTTACTTGACGAAATAGGTGATATGCCGCTTCACCTTCAGCCCAAATTGCTTAGAGTTATACAAGATGGAAAAGTTACTAGAGTGGGAGGAAGTCGTCAGATAGATGTAGACGTAAGAATAATAGCCTCTACTAATGTAAACCTTGAACAAAAAGTGAGAAATAAAGAGTTTAGAGAAGACCTGTATTATAGATTAAATGTAATTCCGCTTCATATCCCAAGCCTTAGCGAAAGAGGCGAGGACATTGAACTTATAACAGAGTATTTTTTAGAAAAATACGCTCAAAAACTTGCAAAAAAAGTAAAAACTATAGATGTAGAAGCACTTTATATCATAAAAAACCATATATGGAAAGGTAATATAAGAGAACTTCAAAATACTATAGAATATGCCGTAAATATGGCAGAGGGAATAAGTATATCGCAAAAAGACTTACCTCCAAGATTTCAAAATCAAGGTCTGAGTATTTGGCAGCTTAATGATTCTAAAACCGCTAAATCCGTATATAAAATAACAAAAATAGAAGACCTAGAAAAACAAGAAATTCTAAAAGCACTTGAATATAAAGCTCAGAATAATATAACGATAGATGAAATCTGCAGACTATTAGGCATAGGAAAAGCGACATTTTATAGAAAATGTAGATCATATAATATTTATGATTAATTAAAAATATGATATAATGGGTATGTATATAATTGACGATATTTAGAAAAAAGAGGAGGAAATAAAAATGCTTAACGAAAAAGTAGCACAATTGTTGAACGAACAAATCAACCACGAATTATATTCCGCTTATCTTTACCTTGACATTTCAAACTACTATAAAGAAAATGGCCTAGATGGCTTTGCAAACTGGTACAAAATCCAGGCTCAAGAAGAAAGAGACCATGCAATGCTATTTATGGAATATATGCAAAACAATGGCCTAAAAGTAACCCTAGAAGCTATCGCAAAACCAGATAAGGTTTTTGAAGGCCTAAAAATGCCACTAGAAGTAGCGCTAGAGCATGAATTCTTCGTAACAAGCCTTATCCACAACATCTACGGTCAAGCTGTAGAAGTAAAAGATTACAGAACAACTCAGTTCTTAGAGTGGTTTGTAAAAGAACAGGGCGAAGAAGAAACAAATGCAGATGGCCTTGTTAAGAAAATGGAGCTTTTTGGAGACGATGCCAAAGGACTATACCTTCTAGATGCAGAACTTGCAACTAGAGTATATACTGCACCATCATTAGTACTTTAATCAGCACTTTAATTTTAAAAAACCTAATATATTGCCCTCTGAGCCTAGCTTAGGGGGCATTTTTGGCATAAAGGTATTTTTGAACATAAGAAAGCGAGCGAACTATGATATCAACCAAGAAAATAATTATAGCCGTAATTATCGCACTAGCTATAGGCATCGCAGTTTATTTTAATACCCGTCCGATTGAAGTTAGCTATATCATGCCCCAGATAAAAACCTATGAAAACATAGTGCTTGCAAGCGGCGAAATTGTTTCAGATGAAGCGCTTACCCTAAATTCACAGGCAGGCGGAGAAATTTTGTTTATGGAGGGTGAAGAAGGCGATAGAGTACGCAAAAATCAAATCATTGCAAAGCTTGACCCAAAAGACCTTCAAAAAAACATAGATGAAAAAGCGGCTGAAGTTTCACTTGCAGATAGTAACTACAGTGCAACGATTAGCACAAGCTATGAACTCGCTCAAAAAGATGTAGCACGTCTAAAATTAGAACTAGAAGCACTACAAGAAGACTACGCCAAAAAACAACAGCTTTTTGAATCAGGAATAATATCAAGTCAAGAAGTTGAAGAACTGTCACGCAGCGTAGAAAAGAAAAAACTAGAGCTACAAAGTGCGCAGATAAAAATGAATTCTTATTCAGACGGTGGCACAGAGGCAAAACGTCAGCAGAGCCAGCTTTCAAAAGCAAGAGTAAGTCTTAAAAATGCAGAAAAAGATGCTTCAAAATATATTATAAAAAGTCCTGTAGATGGACTTATTACCAAAAAATATACATCTAAGGGCGAAATCGTACAAACCGGCGCGCAAATTGTAGAAATAGCTAAGACTGCAAACCGTTATGCCCAAATAAAAATAGATGAAAAATATGTTGGCGAGATAGCAGTAGGCCAAATCGTAAACGTATATCCAGCCTCTTCTCCCGATAAGAAGATAAGCTCTAAGATAACATATGTCTCACCCTTTGTAGATAAAAATACAGGCACTATACTTGCCAAAATAGAAATTCCTAAAACTGAAGAAAACACCTTCTTACTTTCACTTACAACGACCGTAGAAATAATTACTAAGAGTTATGATAATGCGCTAGTAGTAGATGCGCAGTATGTAGTTCAAGAGGGCGAAAGTAGCTATATATTTATAGAAGAAAACGGAAGTGCTAAGAAAATAGCCGTAAATATTATAGGAAATAGAAGAGACGTTAAAATAGAAGAACTAGATGAATTTATTTCAAAGGACACCAAAATTTTAAATCCAAAAGATTTAAAAGAAGGTAGCAAAATAAAACTGAAAGAAAGTCAAGGTGAATAATATGCCTTACGAATGGAAAATAGCAATTCGTTTTCTTACCGATGGAAAAATTCAGACCTTCTTCATACTACTAGGAATAATAGTAGGCGTGGCAGTGCAGATATTCTTAAACTCAATAATAACAGGGGTGCAGGATAACCTTATAAACGAAACCGTTGGAAATAGTCCCCATATAACTATAAAAAATAAGACCGATTTCAACAAAGACAGCGATTTTCAAAATCAGTATATAAACCTGCCACCCAAAAATGAGAAAATCTCGGACTATGCCAATATAATAGAAAGACTTGATCAGATTCCAGATATAACCGCCGTTTCCCAAAGCGTACAAGGCAGCGCCCAGCTTGTAAAAGGCGATAGAAATACAAATCTTTTTGTAAAAGGCATAGACCTAGAGCGCGCCGACAATATATATCACATAAAAAAACGCATAATAAGCGGGGATGCACAGATAAATGCCAACCAAATCCTCATAGGCACAGAACTTGCAAAAGAATATGCCCTTTCAGAAGGCGATGTAATTTCATTCCTTGACGAAAGCTTTATAATAGAAGGGATATTTGATTTACAAGCAGCAGCGCCAAACAGTAGCTGGATATTTATGGATATCAAAAGAGCCCAAAAGCTATATAACCTAGATGGATATGTAAACAATATAGAACTTCAAATAACAGACCCCTTTGATTCTGATACAAAAGCAGAAGCACTTCAAAAGATTTATCCAGAACTAAAAATAGAAGACTGGAAATCTCAAAATGCACAGCTTTTATCAGCCCTAAAAAGTCAAAGTGGTTCCTCAATTACAATCCAAGTATTCGTACTCTTTGCGATAGCCCTTGGAATCGCAAGTGTACTTGCGGTATCTGTAGTCCAAAAATCAAGACAGATAGGCATCCTAAAAGCGATGGGTGTCAACAAACACTCCGCAAGTAAAATTTTTGTAATACAGGGCGGCCTTTTAGGCTTCTTAGGCGCAGTATTTGGAGTATTTGCAGGCGTACTTCTCATAGAAGCTTTTATAATAGGCACCTCGAGCGTAGGTGGATTAGGCTTTGAAATCACAATCAAAATGCAAAACGTAATAATCATCCTAATCGTATCAACCATTTCAGGCATAATATCCTCACTGATACCTGCAAGAAGCTCTGCCAAACTAAATCCAATGGAGGTAATTCGTAATGGCTGATATATTACTTCAAACCAAAGGCATAACCAAAGTATACGGCGAAAAAATAAAAACTCAGGTGCTTCATGGCATAGACATAACCCTAAACACACAGGAACTTGTCAGTATAATAGGCCCCTCAGGTTGCGGAAAAACTACGCTTTTAAATATAGTAGGTACATTAGATAACGCAACCTCAGGCGAAATATATTTTAAAGATCAAAACATCTCAAGCCTAAATGACGAGCAAATCTCAGAATTTAGAAATCAGAACCTAGGCTTTATTTTCCAGTTTCATCACCTGCTGCCAGAATTTAGTGCCCTTGAAAATGTGCTAATTCCAACTTGGATAAAACAAAAAAAAGCGAGCCGTAAAGAAGAACAAAGAGCTGTAGAACTGCTTGAAATAGTAGGTCTAAAAGACCGTATAAACAATAAAGCGACAGACCTTTCAGGTGGTCAGCAGCAGAGAGTAGCAATTGCAAGAGCGCTTATAAACTCCCCAAAACTTCTCCTAGCAGACGAACCTACAGGGAATTTAGATAGTGAAACTACCGTACAAATATATGAACTTTTTAAAAAAATAAACAAAGAACTTCATACGACAATGCTTATAGTAACTCATGACTCAAACCTAGCCCAAAAATCAGACCGAATAATAGAGATGAAAGACGGTTATGTTATAAAGCATAATTAGTATATAAAATTGCTATCTGCCTAAAAATATGTTAAAATTAGGCATATAGTATTTTTTTAGGTAAAAAGGCAGGTATAGCATGAAAGAATTTAAATATAGAGAAGCAGATGCAGAATTATATACTCCCGAAATAATGAATTTAATATCAAAAATCCATGAATTCAAAGGAAAACAAGAACTTTTTGTAGAAGCAAAACCAGATATCCTAAAATCAATGCTAGAAATAGCAAAAATCCAAAGTACAGGAGCTTCAAACCGTATAGAAGGAATTTTTACCTCAGATGCACGCCTAAACGAACTTGTTATGAAAAAATCAGAACCCCAAAATAGAGATGAGGCAGAAATTGCAGGCTATAGAGAAGTATTAAATACAATTCATGAAAACTACGACTATATAAACCTTAGTTCCAATATAATCTTGCAACTTCATAGAGATTTATATAGCTTTCATCCCACCTCAAATGCAGGTAAGTTTAAAAATCAGGATAATGTAATTGAAGAAATAGATGCAAATGGTATAAGAAGCATTAGATTTGAGCCATTGTCGGCATTTGAAACTCCAGAAGCTATAGAACTATTATGTAGAGAATATTTAGCTGCGATTAGAGAAGAAAAAATAGATCCACTTATCCTTATTGCAAAATTTATCTTCGATTTTTTGAGCATACATCCATTTAATGATGGAAATGGAAGAATGAGCAGGCTTTTGACACTACTTTTACTATATCAGCAAGGGTATATTGTAGGAAAATATATAAGTATCGAAATGATTATAGAACAGACAAAAGAAACCTACTATCAAACATTGAAACAGAGTTCCCAAGGATGGCTGAAAAATGAGCAGCGCTATTTCTTTTTTGTAAGATACTATCTAGGAATAATATTAAAAGCCTATAAAGAATTTTCCGAAAGAGTAGAAACCGTTGCAATGAAAGGGCTTTCAAAAACAGAAAGAGTTAAAGATATTTTTGATAAGCGAATTGGTAAAATATCTAAATCAGAAATCCAAACAATATGTCCAGATGTAAGCATAGCAACAATTGAAAAGGCGCTCTCATCCCTATTAAAAGAAGAATATATAATAAAACTTGGCTCAGGGAGAGCTACAAAATATATAAAAAATCATAAGTAAATAAACATATAACATCTAAACTGTTTTCAAAACCTCACATAAAATGATATAATATCTATGTATATATAAAACAAAAAAGTCGGGGGACGAATAAGGAGAATTATGGAAAGTTTATTAAATGAAAGTTTGTTGAGTATAGTACGCTTAATCCTAAACACTATGACCATTGCATTATTTTTGTATGCACTGTATTTTTTCATAATAGGATTCTTTGCACTCACTCCAAACCCAAAATATGGCAATCCAGAAAAAAAAGATAGATTTGCTATAATAATTGCGGCACGAAACGAAGAAGCCGTAATTGGAAACCTTGTAGAAAGCTTAAAAGGGCAAAACTATCCCAAAGAGCTATACGATGTAATTGTAATTCCAAATAACTGCACTGACAATACTGAAGAACGCGCAAGAGAAAAAGGTGCAATAATATTCAAGTGTAAACGTAAGATAAAATCAAAAGGAGAAGTGCTATCCGAATTTTTTGATTATCTCTTAGCAAATAGACATGACGAACAAAATAGGTATGATGCGTACTGCATATTTGATGCAGACAATCTCGTAGACCCAGAATTTTTAAACGAAATGAATAAAGCACGTCAAATGGGAGCAAACGCAGCGCAGGGCTATAGAGAAACCAAAAATCCATATGATACCGCAATATCAAGTAGCTATGCGATATACTACTATTTAGCCAACCATTTCTATAACCATCCGAGACATCGCCTTGGACTATCAGCCCTTATAAGTGGAAGTGGCTTTATGGTAAGCCATAAACTTATAGAAAAAATGGGCGGCTGGAATACCAAAACTATGACAGAAGACATAGAGCTTACCGTAAAATGCATACTAAACGGTTATAAAGTATTTTGGGTGCCGAAAGCGGTGATATATGACGAACAGCCTCTTACCTTTGCCCAATCATGGAAACAGCGAAAAAGATGGACTACAGGTCTTATCCAGTCAGTAGAAAATTATGTATGGCCACTGTTTAAAAACGTATTTAAAAACAAAAGCCTAAGAAGCTTAGATATGATAATGTTTTTGATGGCACTTGGGTCACAGATATTATATATTCTAAGCATACTTCTAACGATGATATTAGACTATGACCTTGTTAAAATAAAAAATATAGACTATATGTATGTCATATATAGATTTGCAGGCGCATTGATTCTATCCTATGTAGTGTGCGTGCTTGTAACCACACTTGCAGTAAAAATGGCAAAGAAAAAACCTTCTAAAATGATAAAAGGAATACTGTTCTTCTGGGTGTTCGTATTCAGTTGGGTTCCAATAAATCTTATATGTATGGTAAAAAAAGAAACCGTATGGCATCAGATAGACCACACCGTAGCAGTAAATCTAGACCAGGTCACGACCGAAAATAAGTAGAATTGACTTTATAAAACATTTATTATAATATATACGATGTAAGGTAGGTAGTATTACAGTGATGGTTTGCTCAATCTAATTAGATTGGGGGTGATAGTATGACGGTATATGAAACGTTAACACTAATGTTTACTTTTGGAACATTTGTAGTAATGTTAATATCATCTATAGTTACTATCATTGCCCTTTTTTTCAACAGAAAATAAGGCAAGAAAAAACCACCTGTAACGCCATTACAGATGGTTTTGTTAATTTTAAAATCACACTAAGGGCAAACCGTTAAGGTTGCTACCTATCTTACATTAATTATAATACTAATTGAAAAAAAAATCAAGTCTCTTTAAACCTCAATTTCAAGCATAACAGGGCAGTGATCTGACCCTAAAATCTCAGCATGAATTTCAGCTTCCTTTATATTTTCCTTAAGTCTTTCAGATACACACCAGTAGTCAATTCTCCAACCTGCATTTCTCTCTCTTGCCTTACCAAGATAAGACCACCACGAATACGCACCAGTCACATCAGGATAAAGATATCTAAACGTATCGACAAAACCTGCTTCAAGAAGAAGCGTCATCTTATCACGCTCTTCATCAGTAAAACCAGCCGAACGTCTGTTAGTCTTAGGATTCTTAAGGTCGATTTCCTTGTGAGCCACATTAAGATCACCGCATACCATAACCGGCTTTTTAGCATCTAAAGCTAAAAGATGATTTCTAAATGCATCCTCCCACACCATCCTATAATCAAGTCTTTCAAGCTCACTCTTGCTATTTGGCGTATAACAAGTGACTACAAAATAATCCTCATATTCCGCCGTAATAACCCTACCTTCATTGTCGTGTTCCTCAATACCAAGACCATAAGTCACCGCTATAGGCTGCTTTTTAGTAAAAATAGCAGTACCAGAATATCCTTTTTTCTCAGCATAATTCCAGTACTGATGATATCCCTCAAGCTCAAGCTCAATTTGTCCTTCCTGAAGCTTACTTTCCTGAATGCAAAATACATCCGCATCCACATCCTTAAAATAGTCCATAAATCCTTTTTTTACACATGCCCTTATTCCATTAACATTCCAAGATATTAGTTTCATACAAATTCCTTTCTAAAAACAATTACTGATAATATAATCCTACCAATTTAACCTTAATAGGTCAAGTGGATTCGATGATTCTAAAAAAGTATTTTGAAAAATAATTAACCTAGACTAATATAATAAATCCAATGTATAATAGATAGGTATAAGATAGGTAGTATGCAGAGATGGTTTGCCCAATCAAAAAAAGATTGGGGGTGATAGTATGACGACATATGAAACTATGTCTATAACGATTGCATTTGCAATGTTTATAGTAAGTTTTTTATCAGTGATAGTTACTATCATGGCCCTGTTTTTCAATAGAAAATAAGGCAAAAAAAACCACCTGTAACGCCATTACAGATGGTTTAAATAATCATTCGTATATAAGGGCAGACCGTTAAGGTTGCTACCTATCTTATATTTAGTATAATACAAAAAGTATAAATTTTCAATACAGAAAAGAGGAAAATATGAAAAAATTAATAGAAAAAACGTTAAAAAACATAGATGTATTCTGTAAGATATCTGTATTTACTTCAATAGTATTATTATTAGCTAGTGAAGCTACTAATGTACTCTCAGGATATATGTGTAATCCAACTGTATACATGACAAGAGTTTTTGTAATAATAAATTTTGTGATGCTTTTTTTAGCGAAAAAGTCTACAACAACAAATTAGGAAAATCCTAGTAACAACAATAAGCAGAAGCATAAATAAATTGTAGCGCACATATATTTCCCTGAATGAATTCTGCAGCGTAGATAATTCCATAGAATAAGCAAAAAAATTATAGCCAAGATTTAGCGTAGCGATTTTCGAGGCTATTTTTTTGCGTTTCGGAAATGGAATATCTAGGCGAAGCCCTAATGAGGGGGAATATATGCCTACAATTTGCTATTACTATTTTATTACAATCACTTTATGTCTTCTTCTTTTCGAGGCTATCGCCTATTTTCCTTTTTCCCTTTCCTATATATTAACTTCCAAAAATTTGGGTATAAATATAAAATATTATGCAAACTCGTTATTTTTTTGCTTTGTTGCAAAAGTGAAAAAATTGTAGTACAATATGCTATATTATAAATATTCAAAAAATTATAAAAATTTCGTCAAAAACTTAACTAACAAATTAATTGGGGAGGAAATTATGTGCGATTGCAAAAAAGGTGTTAAATTTGCGGGCACCGCAGAACAGGAACAAACGCTCAAAGCCTTTATAGAAGAGCATAAAGAAATGAAGGGGGCACTTATGCCTGTACTTCAAAAAGCGCAAGAAATATACGGCTATCTTCCAATGGAAGTACAAAAAATGATAGCTAAGGGACTAGAAATTCCATTAGAAGAAGTTTATGGAGTAGTTACTTTTTACTCACAATTTTCACTAAGCCCTAAAGGAAAGTACAAAATATCAGTCTGTCTAGGTACAGCGTGTTACGTAAAAGGCTCAGGAGATATTTACGAAAAATTTATCAAAGAACTAGGCGTAAAAGATGGCGCATGTACAGAAGATGGGATGTTTTCACTAGAAGCGTGTCGCTGCATAGGCGCATGTGGACTTGCTCCTGTAATAACCGTAAACGAGGATGTTCATGGAAGACTTACCGTAGAAGATGTAACTAAAATAATAGCTAAATACAAAGAACTTGGCTAAGGAGGCAGTATGAAAAGCGTAGAAGAACTCAAAAAAGCAGCCGCAGAAGCTAAATTACAGCTTGGCATAAGAGAAGCGGACTCATATAGATTCAGAATAAACGTAGCAATGAGCGAATGCGGAATCGAAAAAGGCGCAAAGGGCATAATACATACCCTTATGGAAGAATTAGAAAAATATGACCAACACGATATAGCCGTAGTACAGAGTGAATGTATGGGCATGTGCAATTACGAACCTACAATCGAAGTGATAGACCCAAATGGCAAAAAGACGACCTATCTAAAGCTTACACCACAAAAAACAAGAGAAATATTTGAAAGCCATATAATGAATAACAAAATAGTAGAAGAATACACTAAAGCTTAGAAGGAGGAAACTATGTATCGTTCACATATACTGGTTTGCGGAGGAACTGGCTGTACCTCATCAGACAGCGAAGTAATTATAAAACATCTAGAAGCAGAAATAACGCAGCGAAATCTTCAAGATGAAGTAAAAGTAATAAGAACAGGTTGCTTTGGTCTATGTGCCCTTGGCCCAATAATGATGGTATATCCAGAAGGCGCATTTTACTCAAGAGTAGAGGTCAAAGATATCAAAGAAATCGTGTCAGAACATATCGAAAAAGGAAGAGTAGTAAAACATCTTCTATATCAAGAAACCATAAAAGATGGCAAAATAGAGCCGCTTACGCACACGGACTTCTATAGAAAACAAAAACGTGTAGCGCTTAGAAACTGCGGGGTTATAGACCCAGAAAATATAAACGAATATCTAGCAAGAGATGGCTATCAAGCGCTTGCAAAAGTACTTACTGAAATGAATCCAGATGATGTAATAAATGCAGTGAAAGATTCAGGTCTAAGAGGAAGAGGAGGCGGAGGCTTCCCAACAGGAACTAAATGGGCGCTTGCCAAAGTAAATGAAGCCGATCAGAAATATGTATGCTGTAACGCAGACGAAGGCGACCCAGGCGCATTTATGGATAGAAGTATCCTAGAAGGCGACCCTCATGTACTTATCGAAGCTATGGCAATCGCAGGCTATGCAATAGGTGCGACCAAAGGCTTTGTATACGTAAGAGCAGAATACCCAATCGCGGTACACCGCCTTCAAATCGCAATAGATCAGGCCAAAGAAAGAGGCCTACTTGGCGAGGATATATTCGGCACAGGCTTTGAATTTGACTTAGAGATAAGACTTGGGGCAGGCGCATTTGTATGTGGCGAAGAAACCGCACTTATGACTTCAATCGAAGGCCATAGAGGCGAACCACGCCCAAGACCACCGTTTCCAGCACAAAAAGGACTTTTTGGAAAACCAACAATCCTTAACAATGTAGAAACCTATGCTAACATCCCAAGAATAATCCTAAACGGCTCAAAATGGTTTGCCGCTATGGGCACCGAAAAATCCAAAGGCACCAAAGTATTTGCGCTAGGTGGAAAAATAAATCATACAGGACTTGTTGAAGTTCCAATGGGAACTACATTAAGAGAAATAATCGAAGAAATAGGCGGTGGCATTCCTCACGAGAAAAAATTTAAAGCTGCACAAACAGGAGGCCCTTCAGGAGGCTGTATCCCAGCGAGCTTAATAGATACTCCGATAGATTACGATAACCTTATCGCAATAGGCTCAATGATGGGTTCAGGCGGATTAATCGTAATGGACGAAGATAACTGCATGGTAGATATCGCAAAATTCTTCCTAGAGTTCACTGTAGACGAGAGCTGTGGCAAATGTTCCCCATGTAGAATAGGCACGAGAAGACTGCTCGAAATCCTAGAGCGCATAACCAAAGGTCAGGGCGAAATGGCAGATATAGACAAGCTTATAGAGCTAAGCCACCATATCAAACAAAATTCCCTATGTGGCCTTGGACAAACCGCACCAAACCCAGTACTTTCAACCATAAACTACTTTAGAGATGAATATGTAGCCCATATCAAAGACAAGACCTGCCCAGCAAAAGTATGTCGTTCCCTTTTGAGCTACTACATCCTAGAAGATAAGTGCGTAGGCTGTACCGCTTGTGCAAGAGTCTGTCCAGCAGATGCAATCACCGGCGAAGTTAAGAAAGTGCATAAGATAGATTTAGAAAAATGTATCAAGTGCGGCGCGTGTATGGAAAAATGTAAATTCGGCGCTATAATCAAAAAATAGGAGAGGTAGGAGGAAAAAAATGAGCAGTGTAAATGTAAAAATAAATAATGTAGCATATCAATTTGAAAAAGGCCTCACTATACTTCAGGCGTGTAACCAGATAAATATAGAGATTCCTACCCTATGCTACCTTAAAGAGATAAATGAAATAGGCGCATGTAGAATATGCGTAGTAGAATTAAAAGGTGCGAAAAACCTAGTAGCTTCATGCGTACACCCTCTTTCGGAAGGCATGGAGATATTCACTCACTCAGAAAGAGTATTAACCGCAAGAAAACTAACCCTAGAGCTTATTCTTTCTACCCACGATAGAAAATGTCTGTCATGTATAAGAAGTGATAACTGTGAGCTTCAAAAACTATGTCACGATTTCAAAGTGGATGACGAAGCAAAATACGATGGGCACAATCAGCAGTATGTAACCGATGATTCTGCGCTTCATATGTATAGAGATAATAACAAATGTATCCTTTGCAGAAGATGCATCGCAGCTTGCGACAAACTTCAGAGCGTAGGCGTAATAGGCGCAAACGAAAGAGGATTCAAAACTCATGTAGGCTGTGCGTTTGATGAAGATTTAGGCAAAACCGACTGCGTATCTTGTGGGCAGTGCATCGTAGTCTGTCCAACAGGCGCAATTGCCGAAAAAGACGATACCGACAAAGTTTGGGCGGCGCTTGCAGATAGTAGTAAGCATGTAATCGTAGCTACTGCGCCATCTATAAGAGTTACGCTAGGTGAAGCCTTTGGAATGCCAATAGGAAGCAATGTAAAAGGTAAGATGGTAACTGCACTCAAAAACTTAGGCTTTGCAGGCGTATATGATACCGATATCGCCGCAGACCTTACTATAATGGAAGAATCACAAGAACTTATCCATAGAATCCAAACAGGAGGGCCGCTGCCACTTATAACCTCATGTTCACCAGGCTGGATAAAATTCTGTGAGCACAATTTCCACGATTTTATCAAAAACCTTTCAAGCTGCAAATCGCCACAACAGATGTTTGGTGCCGTAGCCAAAACTTGGTATGCTGAAAAAAATAACCTAGACCCACACGATATAGTCGTAGTATCCGTAATGCCTTGTACCGCTAAAAAATTCGAAGCAAGAAGAGATAATCAGTCAGCGGCAGGCGTATACGATATAGATATCGCGATAACGACAAGAGAACTTGCGCGCATGATAAAACGCGCTGGAATTCAGTTTACAAAACTAGAAGACGGCCAGTTTGATGACCCACTAGGAATATCAACAGGTGCAGGTGCAATCTTTGGCGCTACAGGAGGCGTAATGGAAGCCGCACTTCGTACCGCAGTAGAAAAACTTACAGGCGAAGAACTTCAAAACCTAGACTTTACCGCAGTAAGAGGGACTGCCGCTATAAAAGAAGCAACTTACAAAGTAGGCGACTTAGAAATAAACGTAGCCGTTACAAGTGGACTTGCAAATGCTAGAGCCCTTCTAAACGAAATAAGAGAAGGCAAAAAACAGTATCACTTTATAGAAATAATGGGCTGCCCAGGAGGCTGCATAAACGGAGGCGGCCAACCCGTACAACCAGCCTCAGTGCGAAACTTTGTAGACCTAAAAACCGAAAGAGCCAAAGCGCTTTACGAAGAAGATGCAAACCTTCCACTTAGAAAATCACACGAAAGTCCAGTAATCAAAAAACTTTATGATGAATACTTCGGCGAACCAGGAAGCCATAAGGCGCACAAAATCCTGCATACGAAATATACAGAAAGAGACTACTAATATCTAAAAAAGAGATATAACCTGATTTTTAGGGAAATATCTCTTTTTTAGGGTATAAACATATATATAATCAAAAAAGAGGAGGGATTTTTGTTGAAAATAAAAACACTTAAAATAAAGGACTTTAGAGTATTTGAATCCGCCAATTTGCATTTTGAGGGAAAAAACATAGTGATATTTGGCGAAAATGGTTCAGGGAAATCAACTATTTTAAAAGCAATACACCTGCTACTTGCAAACCCTGCGGTAATTATAGAAAAACAGGACTCCAAAACATTCCTCAGCCATAACATTACAGAAGATATAATGGACATAAAATATGATAAGGAGCGTTCGGAATTAGAGGCAGAGCTTATCGTAGAAGAAGATGAGGATATAAATGCGCAGGTATTTGTAAGTTATGGTATTCATAGATTCTTGACAGATATGCCCCAAGTTGCGAAACTAGAACTCCACAAGCTTTCAAATAGAACGCTGAAGATAATAGAAAAAGCAATTCTTTCGATGCTAGAAGATTGCAGCAACATAATAATAGACAAGCATAATAGCAAAATATGCGTAGAAAAGTATGGCAAAAAACTAAGCCTAAAACATCTTTCAGACGGTGAAAAAACTACGCTCTCACTATTTGCAGATATCGCCCAAAAACTTATGCTAAAAAATCAAGACCTTGCGAATCCATTTACGGCAAAAGCAATAGTGCTTATAGATGAGATAGAACTTCATTTACATCCAAAACTACAACGAAAAATAATGCCCAAGCTTTCTGAGATATTTCCAAATGTCCAATTTATAGTTACGACCCATTCTCCACAGGTGCTTGGCGAAATTGGAGATAACTTTAAAATTTACAGTCTAGAAGATACCGAGCTTGGAGCAAAGCTATTTGAAATAAAGAGACTTGATTTTTTTGATAGTAATTATATTCTAGAAAACTTTATGAGCACCGAATCGATAAACCGAAAAACCTTAGAATTTATAAACCATATGTACAACCTTATATACGATGGGAAACTAGAAGAGGCGGAAAATGCAGTAGCAAAACTAAAATCCATGGTTGGAGAAAACCATGAGGATGTATTGAAGGCAGAAATAATGATACGAAAGGCAAGACTTTTAAAATGATAAAGATAACCAAAAAAAATCCGCCCAAATGGTACACCTCTGTCCTAAAAGAACAAAAAGTAGAACGTTACAAACAGCTTTATAGTAAACGCCGAAGACAGCTCAGAGAAGAACTTATAGAAGAACAGCACAAGCTTTGTGCCTATTGCTGTGGTAAGATTAATATAGATTACTCAATAATAGAGCATATAAAGCCCCAATCCCTATATCCAGAACTAAGCATTGACTATAGGAATATGGTCGCATCCTGCAAAGGCTACAAACGTGAAAACAGTAGCTGCGGCATCAAAAAGCAGGCAATATATGACGAACATAAATTTATATCACCGTTAGAAAAAGATGTAGAGGAAAACTTTAGATACCTTCCAAATGGTACAATAGAAGGTCTAAACGAAAGAGCAAGATACACTATAGAAGTACTAAACCTAAATTCCCATCACCTTAGAATGGCACGAAAAGCGGTATTTGAACAGTATCTCTACATGGATAGACATAGCCAAAAACGCCTTCAGCGAAATGAAACCGCAGGCAAACTACCAGCTTTTGTAAACGTAATAAGATTTGTGATAAAGAATAGATTTTAGAAAAATCTTAAAGCCATCTGTGATTTGTACAGGTGGTTTTGTTTGTGGGATAAAAAGTTTGTAACTATACCTATATTATGGTAAAATTAATAATGTGTGATAAAAAATACATTAAAATAATAATTTGATATAAATATACATTAAAGCAATATTTTTATTTAAGGTAGAGTAAATTCGTATAGCTATAAATACATAAATAAAGAAGGAGATATAGTAATGAAGGGAATAATTTTAGCAGGAGGAAGCGGCACAAGACTATATCCACTTACAATGGTAGTATCAAAACAGCTGTTACCAATATATGACAAACCTATGATATATTATCCGTTATCAACGCTTATGCTTGCAGGAATAAAAGATATCCTTATAATATCAACCCCTAGTGATACTCCTTCATTTGAAAAACTTCTAGGGAATGGTAATGATATAGGATTAAATATACATTACAAAATTCAAGAAAAACCTTTAGGTATAGCAGAAGCTTTTATAATTGGAGAAGAATTTATTGGAGATGACAATGTAGCATTAATATTAGGAGATAATATATTCTATGGAAAAGGTTTCACAGGACTTTTAAAAGAAGCATTTGAACAAAAGAAAGGTGCTACAATTTTTGGATATAATGTTCTTAATCCATCTCAATTTGGAGTTGTAGAATTTGATAAAGAAGGCAAAGTACTGTCTATAGAAGAAAAACCTAAAGCACCAAGATCTAATTATGCAGTTCCAGGATTATATTTTTATGATAATAAAGTCATAGAAATTGCTAAAAAAATAACTCCATCAAATAGAGGAGAATTAGAAATAACTGCAATAAATCAAGTATATCTAGAAAACAAAGAACTAACAGTAAAGCTTTTTGGACGAGGTATGGCATGGCTGGACACTGGAACAAACGATGGATTTTTAGAAGCAAGCAACTTTGTACATGCAGTACAAAAACGTCAAGGACTTCATATTGCATGTATAGAAGAAATAGCATATAGGATGGGATATATAGATGGAAAAAGATTATTAGAATTAGGTCAGAAATTGATCAATTCTGATTATGGAAAATATATTGTGAAATTAGCTCAGGAGGAGATACTTTGAAGAATATATTAATTACTGGTGGAGCTGGATTTATAGGTTCCAACTTTGTAAAATATATGATAAATAAATATGAATACAATATAATTAATTTGGATTTATTAACATATGCAGGAAATATAAGCTATCTAGATGAAGTAAGCCAGTTAGAGAATTATAAATTTATAAATGGAGATATAAGAGATAAAGATTTATTAAAAAATATATTTTTAGAGCATAATATAGATATTGTTGTAAATTTTGCAGCAGAATCACATGTTGACAGGAGCATAACAGAACCTGAAATATTTATATCTACAAATATAATGGGGACACAAATTTTACTAGATGTAGCAATGAATTTTTGGAAAAAAAATAAAGAAGATAAAAATGACAGAACCTTCAAAGAAAAAGTAAAATTTGTTCAAATTTCAACAGACGAAGTATATGGAGATATTGAAGGGGGAGGCTTTTTTACAGAGAAAACATCTATTTCGCCAAGTAGTCCATATTCAGCATCAAAAGCAAGTTCAGATTTGCTAGTAAATGCATATTTTAGAACATATGGACTTCCTATAAATATAACTAGATGTTCTAACAATTATGGCCCACATCAAAATAGAGAAAAATTAATTCCGCTGATGATAACAAACTGTATTGAAAATAAAAAATTGCCTGTATACGGAGATGGGAAACAGGTGAGAGATTGGCTATTTGTTGAAGATCATTGTAGTGCAATAGATGCCGTTATTCATAAAGGAACGATAGGCGAAACCTATAATATAGGTGGAAATAATGAAGTTGAAAATATAGAAGTTGTAAAAAAAATAATAAAATATCTAGGTAAAAATGAAAATCTGATAGATTATGTAAAAGATAGACCAGGTCATGATAGAAGATATGCAATAGATAATTCAAAAATAACACATAATTTAGATTGGAAACCTAAATACGAATTTGAAGAAGGCTTGAAAAACACAATAGATTGGTATGTGAAAAATGGAACAAGACTTAGTTAGTATAGTAATTCCAGTATATAATGGAGAACAATTTATCAAAGAATCAATACTTAGCTGCATAAACCAAACGTATAAAAATATAGAAATTATAGTTGTGAATGATGGTTCCTTAGATAGAACCAGCGATATAGTTTTAGAACTTTGTGCAGAGTATAAAAATATTAAATTTATAGACTATAAAGAAAATAAAGGAAAAGTAGTAGCTATAAATAAAGGCGTAGAAGAAGCCAAGGGAGAATATATAGCGATACATGCGGCTGATGATGTGTGTTTTGATTATAGGATAAAACTTCAAGTTGAAACAATTCAGAGTAAAGAAAATATAGTTTTAGTTTGTGGAGATATGCAAGAAGTAGATGAGGATCTTAAAATAATAGCGGAGTCGTTTAAGCTAAAAAATAATATTGAATTTAAAAAATATAACCAAACGTATGAATTGATAAAGCGAAATTTTGTATCAGGGGGAACTATTTTACTAAAGTCAAAATGTAAAAATAAGATTTTTCCAATTCCAGAGGTACTTAAATTTGAAGATTGGTGGATAGCTGTAAAAGCAAGTATTATAGGAGAAATAGCATATATTGAAAAAGCTATTATAAAGTATAGAAAGCATTCAAATAATGATAACAACAGAAAAAATATTTCTTGTGATAAACAAATTGAACATAGAGAAGCATTGATTAAAAGAAATTTAGATTATTATACGGAATTTAGAAAAATATGTTCATTTGACTCAAAAATCATGGATTTGATTTGTTTTTTAGAATCAAGGGATAAGATAATGTTTACGGATGGAATATTATCAAGGTTCATGATTTTTTTTAACTCTTTGAATAATATGCAAAATATAGATAAAAAAGAAATGACAAAAATATATGCATATTTGTTATTAGGAAAAAGATTATTATATTTAAATAAAGAATATGGAGAAATAAAAAATGTTTAAACCTTTTCAATTGATTTATAAAAATAGGAACATGTTAAAACAAACCACATTTAATGATATAAAAGGTAAATATGCAGGGTCTTTTATGGGACTTGCTTGGGCGGTTATATATCCAATACTTTTTCTTGGATGTTATGCGATGATGTATATATTTGTATTTAATGTTCGATTTGATTTATTTAACACTAATGAATATGTAATTATGATTTTTTGTGGTTTAATTCCATATTTAGGATTCCAAGAAGCCATTGCAAGTGGTACCACATCAGTTGTTGCAAATGCCAACCTTCTAAAAAACACCTTATTTCCGATAGAACTAGCACCAGTGAAATCCGTATTAGCGGCACAAACAACACAGTTTTGCGGGATGATACTTATTGTTATAGCAACTGCAATCATAGGGAAATTGAGTGTGTATACACCGATTTTTTTAATTTTATGGTTTTTTCAAGTAATGTTTTCGGTAGGGCTCACATGGATTTTAGCAAGTTTGAATGTGGTTTTTAGAGATATTCAAAATATAATAGGAATAATTTTACTCCTTTTAATGATGATAAGTCCAATTGCTTATCCAGTAGATATGGTTCCAGCTAATTTACAACCATTTTTAAAATTAAATCCATTATATTATATGATTTCGTGCTACCAAGATGTATTTATGAACAAACGACTTCCAAACCAAGAAAGCTTAACAGTATTTATAATTATGTCATTGGTTATTTTTGTTGTAGGATATATATTTTTTATGAGAATGAAGAAGGTGTTTACAGATAATGTATAGTGAGAATGCAATAGAAGTTTCAAACTTAGGGAAAATGTATAAAATATACAATAATCCAAGAGATAAGTTTCTAGATATAATGGGATTGAATTTTTTTAAGAAAAATTATTATAATGAATTTTGGGCTATAAGAGACTTGAATATAGAAATAAAAAAAGGTGAAAAAGTAGGTCTTATAGGACGAAATGGAGCTGGAAAAAGTACATTTTTAAAAACTATAATAGGAAGTATTCAACCAACTGAAGGAAATATGAATATAAATGGGAGAATACAAGCTCTTATGGAACTCGGTACAGGGTTTCATCCTGAATTCACGGGTAGAGAAAATATAAGAGCGGCGCTTGCATATAATGGTCTTTCTAAACAAGAAATATATGAAAAAGAAATTGAAATAGTCGAATTTTCAGAGCTTGAAGAATTCATAGATAGACCAATAAAAACATATTCAGCAGGTATGTTAGCTAGACTAGGGTTTTCTACAGCTACATCTATAGAACCAGAAATATTAATAATAGATGAAGTTTTAGGTGCAGGAGATGCATACTTTACAGGTAAATGTATAGAACGTATGAAGAACATAACTAGTAAAAATGGAGCTACGATACTTTTTGTAAGCCATGATTTAGCATCATTACAGATGTTATGCGATAGAGCAATATGGATAGATAAGGGAAAGGTAGTTCAAGACGATTCAACATTAGAAGTTGTGAAGAACTATACAGAGTCAATAAGAAAGTCAGAAGAAGCAAGACAAAAAGCGAAAAACATAAAATTATCTACCCAAAATAAAGGAGCAGTAGATAGTCATTCTGATATATATGATACGTATTTATTTAGAATTGTATGTGATAAAGAAAAAATTCCAGAGAATAAAATAAGAAAAATAACATTATTATCCGAAAAAAATCCAATCGCATATATAAATGTAGGTGATGCCATGGATAACAATAAGGAACACTTAGCACATATAATTGATGATATAGGATTAATGAATTGGTCAGAAAGTAAAAAAGATGATAAAGGATACTATAGAAGTATAGTAAATAACAATAGTAAATACAATCATGCACCATTTCAATTCAGTATAGAAAAGAGTAATATTTCAAATTTAAATATAAAGCTAGAGTGTGAATATTTAGATGAAAGTGAATTGAGCTTAGAACTTTACAATAACTATAAGCAAGAATATGTTAAACTAGACAAATCAATAGATTGTGTATATTTTCTAGAACCTAAAAAACAGATAAACGAAAACTTTGAAGAGCAAGATTCTAAAATAGAAACAATAGCTAAAAATAATGTTAATAAAAGAGATATAAAGTATACAGACAAATGTAAAATATTAGAGTCTGATGTTTTGGATAAATACGGGCAGAAACAGATAATTTTTCCTTATGAAAATGGCGCAAAAAAATTCAGATTCAAAGTATTTATAAATGAAGATATTAGACAGATAAAATCAATTTTTTTAATATTTTCTGAGATAGGGATAATACAATATTCGAATAGTATTGAATTTAAACCGATTAAAGGAAAATATGAATATGAGATAATTTACAATTTAGAAGAATTTAATCTTGGAACAGGAGAATATAGTATAAGTTTAGGTATATATGAAGATTTGGATATAAAAGATAATCTTAGAGAACAGAAATATATAGCTTTGTTAGACAGAACTTTGTATTTTAAGATAGAAGAACCATTAGATTATAAATTGGGTGTAGGAAAAGTCGTGTCTAAAAATTTACCTGAAATCAATACAGAGGGGATAAAATTGGAATGTCATTCACTTATATAGGGTTTATAGACGGAGTAATTACTTTTGAGTATAATGGACAATATATTCAAAATCCATTTGAAGTTTCTTTACAAGCAATGTTAGGTGAAAAAGTAAATTCGGTGTATGAGAATGAAAATAATGGAAACTTGATACCAAGATATTATCGATTTGAAGAATTAGAAGATGTAACTAAAGAAGAGTATGCATTAAAGGCGATAAATTGGTTGAAATGCAATGCCAAAGAGTTAGGAGATTGTATTTATTGGGAATATAATTATGATATTATATATAATAATGAGCATATTAAATCACCTTGGAAAAGTGCATATGCACAATCATATGCAGTAATGGCATTATTATATTGGTATATAAATACGAATGAAAATGAATATTTGAATTTAGCACAGAAAGCGGCCAACTTATTAAGTTTAGACCTTGAAAGTGGAGGGGTTTTATATAATAAAAATAATTTATATTGGTTTGAAGAAATACCTAATAAATACCCTACACACATATTAAATGCTCATATGGTGAGTTTGATAGCACTATTTTTTTTAAAGAAATATTCAAATATAGAAGTATATGATAATATAATTAAATCTGCACATAGCAGTTTATTAAATAATATATATAAATATCATAATGTTTTAGGTAGTGCATATGAAATTTATAGCAGTACTAGCGTTATTTTAAAAATTCAACCATTTATTAAAATGAATTTTTTTAGAATCAACAAAGAAAAACCTTATTTTTCGATAAAAAATATAGAAATCATATCTGGGAAAAAAGATAAATATAGGAAAATAGATACAATAGATATGAATGCATTTGATACAGGGAGAGATATTTATATATCTGGGATAGATTGGGGGGATTTAATTTCTGAAAACTATAGAAAAATAAATTTAAACTTAAATAACCCAGAACTTACAAATATATATTTATGTTTTAATGGATATACTTTAGAAGAAAAAATTGATATAAAAATAGAATATAAAACTAATATGAAATCAAAATTAAAATTCAGCATAAATAATTCAACTGGAGAATATGTACATTTAAGAGAATTACGTGATTTAAATATGAGTGGGAATTGCTTATTAAGCTTAAATGAATATGATTTATATGCTCCATTATCATCAATATATCAAGAATACCATATTGTTTTATTAAAAGAGATAGAGAAAATATTTAAGTGTAATAAAATCAAAAAATTTAGAAAAAAAATAGAAAAATCTTATAAAAATAGTAATTAAACCAATTAAATAAGGAGGTAGATTATTAATGGACACTAAATATTTAGACTATTATAACCTTGAAGATATTTGGAAACAAGAGATTACATTAGGACAGGTAAACACAATAAATCAAATAATAGAATTATTAGAAGAACTTGATGTTAAGAGTATATTGGATGTAGGTTGCGGTAATGGTTTTTTAATAAATAGCTTGCCTTCAGATATAAAAGTTGTAGGGATGGATATAAGTGAAGAAGCTTTAAAATATGTGAAGCGAGAATATGTTACAGGGTCAATAGATGATATTCCGTTTGAAGATAACTCATTTGATTTAGTAGTGTGTAGTGATGTAATAGAGCACCTATATGAGGATGTTTTGATAAAAGGAATAAATGAATTAAAACGAGTGTCAAAAAAATATCTATTAATGATATATCCATATAGAGAACAACTTGATTATTCAAGAACAAAATGTAAAAAATGTGGTTGTCATTTCCATATCAATTGGCACTTAAGAAGTCTAGATGTAGAGGATATAAAATCTAGAATAAATGATGACCACATTAAATTAGAAAAAGTATTTTTTTCAGGAGAAGAATGGCCTATTTACTTTGGAAAAGTGGATGAATTAGAAAAATGCATTTCTAATAAATATGTATCTTGGGAAAATGCAATATGTCCGAATTGTACAGTAAAACAAAATGCAATTGATACTGAATATATAGAAAATGATTCTGTAGGAAAATTTTTCACAAAGCTAAAAACTAAATTGTCTGATGTTGCGGTAAAAGATAGATATTTTAATGAAATTGATAAAAATGAAGCTATGTTACTATTCAAAAAAGAGGGTTGCTTAGATGAAGAACTAAACAACAATTTGAAAATAGGGATTGCAATAGATGGTGATACTGAAGATGAAGTTGAACTATCAATTTATGATAGTGATGCATTTTTATTTTCAGATAACAAAAAATCAATAGAAACATGCATACTGCAAGTGCCTAAAAGACCATATTTTGTATTAGATTCAGGTTCAAATTGGGAAAAATCAGAGAATAACAGCTTAAGATATGTGTATTCTGATGACAAGACAAGACATGCTGTATTTGTATTTCCTAAAGAAATTATATCTGAAGAACGTGAGATAAGTATATCATATATTGATCAGAACAATGGAACGTTAAATATACAGGTATATGACTGTGAAAAAGGATACTTAAATATAGGGAAGATAATCTTAACTGGAAGTAACGAGTTAAAAAGAGCACTATTTAAAATTCCGCTAGATGTAAAGGTGGCAAAAGAAGGATATATATTTGAATTAACAAACGATACTGATTTTACGAATGAATGTTATATAAAATCTATAGAAATTAATAATAAAAATAATGTTATTAATAATATATTATTAAAAAAAGAATCAGATATATATTCGGCATTTAGAGTTGAAAAACAGTTCTTATTGGCTGAAAAAAATCTACTTTTAAGATCCTCAATATTGAAAAATATAAAATATGCATGGATAGAGTATGAGGGGATAAAGATATTTCTAGATGTTTATGATATTGGAAGTGAAAATGTAGTTCATATTTCCAGATGGATTTTTGGAGATAAATTATTTGATAATACATTTAAACCATATCAAAACGATATTGAAAATAATATTGGAGAATATCTAGAAAATCTAAGTAAATTAAAATCGAATGTAGATATAAGTTATTTAATTAATATAAATAATGGTATAGAACGGGTGACAAATATCATAAATAATTTAAATAGCACGTTAGTGGAATACAAATTAAAAGAAGAAAAGTTAATATCTATATTAGAAGAAGAAGAAATTAAAAATAAAAATTTAGAAGTAGAAAAGCAGAACTTAGAAGTAGAAAATCAGAATTTAGAAGTAGAAAATCAAAAATTAAAGCAAAGAAAATTGATAGATTATGTTTTAAAAAGGGAGATTTAGGTATATGAAGATATTAATACTAACTCCAGATACTGATATAGATAGAAGAATAACATTGCAAGCTAATGAACTAGTAAATTTGGGACATAAAATAACTATAATTGGCGCTCCATACAATGATGAAAATTACCTTTCAGGTAAAATTTCTTCAGATATAAAAGTAAATAGGGTTGATTCTAAAGATATAAAATATGATTCAAAAGCGGTTGACTGGTACAATGATACACACAAAAATATAGATAAAAAAGCAAAAAAAAGAAATATTTTTTTAGAAAAAATAGCAGCTTGTGGATATACTAACAAAGGTGGATTTGTTGCTAAGATTAGAAATAAATCCACTACAGCTCTAATAAAAATAGTGAATTTTATAAGTACAAAATGGTATGCTCTTTTACACAAGACAGTAAATAGAATTTATAATTTACTTTTATTATATATGAGAACTGTAAAATTAGATTTTTTTCCTAATTTTGACGATGCTTTTTATAATGCAACAAAAGAAATAGTAGCAGATTGTATAGTGGCAAATGACTTACCATCTCTTTTTGCAGCGGATAGAATTGCAAAAGAACGAAATATACCCTTAATTTATGATGCTCATGAGAATTATACAGAACAATGCACTATACCTAAAAAAATAGTTAAACTATATGAAAATATAGAAAGTAAAGTTTTACCAACTGTTAAATTTTGGATAGTTCCTAATGAATTTTTAGGAGATGCAGTTATTGAAAAATATAAAAGACTATTTGGAGTAGAAATAGAAAAGCCAATTGTAATTCAAAATGCTGTTTCATATATAGATTCGATTGAAAAGACGGATACTATAAGAGAAAAACTTAACTTGGAATCTTCAAAAAAAATAGTCTTATTCCAAGGTGGATATTTACCGAATAGAAATCTAGAAAACCTTATAAAGGCTATGAAGTATATAAAAAATGAAAATATAGTACTAGTTATGTTGGGATTTGGAACATATCAAAAAGAGTTGGAAAAGTTAGCGCATAAGCTAAATGTGTCAAGTAAGATATATTTTATGGATGCAGTTCCACAATCAGAACTACTTAAGTATACAAGTAGTGCAGATATAGGACTAATTCCATATTCAGCAGTTGATAAAAATACTTACTATTGTTCGCCAAACAAACTTTATGAATATATACAAAGTAGACTGCCTATACTTGCAAACGATTTACCTTTTTTAAGAAAAGTTGTAGTTGGTAATGAAATAGGAAATGTTGCTAATTTTGAAAATCCCAAATGTATTGCAAATGAAATAGAAAATATTCTTTTAGGGAAATCATTAGAAAATTTCAAAATAAACTTAGAGAAAATAGCATATGAGTATAGCTGGGAGAACGAATCTAAAAAATTAATTGGAAGCTATGAATTTTAAAAATGGAGAGAAGGATTTATGCTAAATGTAAATAAGTTTTCGAGTATTAAAAAAAGATACAGTACATTAATATTAGTTGCGATTGTTTTTTTTATTAGTTTGGGATATTTTTATACTAACACAAAGGATATTTACGAAAAGAATTTAGATTTTAGCAATGAACCCCACTATGTTGATTCTAAAGGGATACCATATGTGAAAATTAATGGCAAAAAAATCTATCCACCTACATTAGTTGCACTATATGGTTTAGAATATTCAGGAAAAGAAGATTATTATGAAGAAAATATAGAAAAATCGGAAGAGAAATTTATAAACTGTTCAAATTGGTTGGTTGATAATTCGGAATATAATGAATTTGGATTATTAGTATGGACTAATGACTTTGATTATGAATATAAAAACATAAAAAAAGAAGATGACTGGATTAGTGCGCTAAACCAATCTGTAGCAATAGATTTATTAATGGAAGCATATAATCGTACGAATGATGCTTTATATCTAGATAAAGCAAAAGAAGGAGTTAAGGCTTTTAAAACTGATATTGAATCAGGGGGAGTAAAAAAAATTGATAAAAATAATCAAACGATATGGTTTGAAGAGTATTGGTTAGATGAAGACAATACTACTGCTGCAATTGGAACTCATATTAGAAGTATAAATACTATTAATGAACTTGCAAAATTAACAGGTGATAAAAACTTATTAAATTTATCAAAACAAGGAGTTCAATCATTAAGCAAGAGAAGTGATTTATATATATCTAGATATGGAATAAATTATGATTTAATTTCTGAAGAAAAAGATATGAAACTTGATTTTATAGATACCTATTCTGATAAAAATGTAGATTTATTAGTACAAAAAATAGAGTTGATAGACGACAATTATAATCAAAGCTATGAATTAGATTTTAATAGTGGATTAAACAAAAATGATAATATAAGGATAATTAGTGATGGGTGGGATAAAAAAGAAAAATCTGATGGTATTTTAGGGAGAAGACTTAAATTAGAAAAAAATCTATATGATTTAAACTTAAAACTAGATAAAAATTATAATATCCAAAATGATAATGAGTGGTTAAAGTTAAAAATCACATATAAAGATGAAACTAAAGATAATATAAGTGTAGGTTGCTTGGACGGTGAATCCTATTATGAAATTCTAGAGAGTGATTTATTAAAATCAGGAGATAATCAGTGGAAAGAATGGAGTATACCAATAAGACCATCGGACTTAGGCACGCTTTTGAGTGTAGATCAAGCTAACAGATACAGAGCATATTTATTGGAAACGGGAGATTTGGATGAGAGTTGTTTAGCGTTAGCGCAACAAATGTCTTACTTTATAACCCTAAAAAGTGATAATGAAAATTTTGAATATAAAAAAATAGAACCTTTAGTATTACCGACTCAAACCACACCAATAGGATACTATGTGATTGATAAAAATGGTGTAATAACACAGCTGGTTAGTGATAAAGATACGAAATTTAACCCAGATGGGACATTTAATCTAAAAGGAAGTATAGGGAAACCGGGCTACAGTCCATATATGATAGCTAGACAAGCTATCGACGGAAAAGATGCATTCCCAATGGAAGCTTTAAAGAACATGCATGAAATTGAAAAATATGATATATATACAAAATATAACTGGTTAACTATAAACAATAGAAATCTTATAAAAAAAGAAAATGCATATAAATGGTTAAACAATAATAGCATAAAAGTGAATGATTCCTATGTTTGGAAATTCGATTATTCAAATGCATATAATGATGTAAAACAAGATGCTAATTGGCAATCTGCATTTGTTCAAAAGTATATTATAGATGCATTTATGACAATAAATGATGAAGCAATGGTAAGAAAAGCAACGAATGCTTATAGCTATAGTACCAAAGAAGGCGGCTTATCAAGTTTTTACAAAAATAAAGTATGGTTTGAAGAAGTTCCTAATGATACTCACATTATGAATGCTCACATTGCAAGCATTGAAAGCATAATGAATGTTAATAAAAAATATAATGATGTTAAATATGAAAAACTTGCAGATAATGCAATTAATAATCTAAAAGATAAATTATATTTATATGATACGGGTTATTGGAGCAGATATGATTCGAATCCTAAAAAAGAATTGCTATTCCAATTAGATATTTTAGAAGGGAATAATTCTCCTGAAATAGATGAAATTACATTGGTAAATCTGTATACAAACACAGCTACCCAAATTAACGTTGGAGAAGAAAATGATTCAACTGGCTATCCTTATATCTCAGGACTAGAATGGAATGCTAGTAAAAATATAGATAATAAGAGTACGAGAAGTTTTAAAAATGGTTACGAAATACATCCGGAATTGTTAAGCGGAGGAACTAGACATAATGCATATTTTCTTGGAGTGTTGCCAGAAAGAAACTTTAAAGACTATTTTGAAGTACCTTATCACAAAGTAATTATAAAGTACAAAGATACATCAGTATCAAAGATACAACTAAAGACTCAAGCAATTAATGAGGGAAATTATTTAAAATTTGTTCCTTTGAAAAATTCTATATTAACAACTACTGGAGATAACCAGTGGAAACAGGCAGAATTTATAATAAGACCTCAAGATATGGGATGGTATATGGGAAAAGACTACCAATCATATCACGTTGAAAAAATGCAAGATTTATCAAACCTAACAAAAGATTGGTATATTGAACAAACTTCAAAAAAATGGAAGCATTATTTAGAAAAATATGGTTTAGGAGATTAATATGAAAAAGAGATTATTTAATCTATTTATGATCATGGTATGTATATTTTTTATGAATGCGAGCTTCTCTTTTGCAGAGGACGCATATTTTAATCAAATTATAGATATGAGTAAATTTTATGAAGGACATACTCCAGATAAATTATTTGAAGATGGAAATTATTTAGCAGCCATCAATGACGGAAGTTCGTCGGATTTTTTTGAAGTATCTTTTAAAACAGTAACAGAAATAAATAATATAACATTCAAATGGTATGATAGTGTTAATTATCCATCTGATTTTAAAGTTTACTTAAGGAGTAATGGAAATTGGATAAATATAGCAAATGAAAACGCTTATGTTTTACAAAATACATTTCAACCATACTATCAAATTAAATTAAATACTGCTATAAAAGCTGATGCAGTAAAATTTGTTGCGAACAAGAATATAGGGCAACAAAGACTTCTTATGGAACGGATATATATTAATGAAGATTTAATAATGATAGAAGACCTTGCCGAAGAAATACTTAAGAACAAAGATATTGAAAATCTTACAGAACACCAAAAAATAGTTTTTTTTATGAAATGGATAAGTGAAAATATAACCGATAACTTAGGCACTGCTGATCCAGTACAAACTGTAAAAAATAAAAAAGGGGCATGTGGAGATAAATCACATCTTTTAATAGCGCTTTGTAAAGTAAAAGGAATTGATGCAAGATTGGTTAATTTATATAATTATCCTAAACCGGGTTTGGGACATACTATAACGGAAATTTATTGGGGTGGAAAGTGGAGAATATATGATCCGACATATGCCTCATATTATTTAAATAAAAAAGAAGATTTAAATAATTATAAAAATCCAGATGTGGCAAGTCTTTTGGAAATAAAAAAAAATTCGGATATTGTAGATAATAATGCAGTTGTATTTAGGTTAGATAAGTACAATAGAGATTTTAATCAACCAGCAATGTATGCAAAGGGAGATGCATATGAAAAAGCGAATCCATCAGGAACAATAGGTTTCGATATTCCAATGAATTTTCCAGCTAAATTTGATTTAAGCGCAGGCTCATATAGATATGGAAAAGAAGATGGTTTTAATTCGGATATGCAAGATATAAATAGTATACCAGCTGGAATTTATACACTAGGTTCTTCTTACCATAACGTAAATCATATATATCAGTTAGAAAACATGGAAAAAGGAAAAGAATATATTTTAGAAGTAAAATTTATAGATATAAATGAGTTTAACTTTAATATTAATGTTAATGGAATTAATATTAAAAACCAAATACTAAAAGATAATAAATTGGAATTGGATTTTATTGCAATTAATAATTGTGGGGAAATAATGTTGAAACATAATTACAATGAATATCCAAAGAATGTTTTAATAGATTATATTTCAATAAGAAAGAAGAATTAGTATGAAAATACTCATGATCACTCATGATACAAAAATTGATAGACGAATAATTCAAGAAGCCAAAACGCTTATAAAAAATGGATATTCAGTAAAAATAATAGCATTCCCTTGGGATGGCGATGAAGATAAGGACATAGATATAGAAATTATAAGACCTAAGATAACTCATGTCCAAAGGGAAAAACGAAAAAAAACATTCTATTTATACAGTATCTTGAAAAAATATTTACCAACAAGAGTAATAAATAAAGTAAGAGGAATTTATGACAGTTTAGTTATAGACTTTGAAAACCATTTTGAATCATATGTATTGGAATTAGCTTTAAAAGAAGAAGCAGATATATATCACGTACATGATTTACCATGTTTATCAACTGCGTATAAAGTAGCTCAAAAATATAGAGGAAAACTAATTTATGATTCTCACGAGTATTTTGTAGAGCAAGGAATCCCTTATATAAATAAGAAAAAATGGGAAAATATTGAACGAAAATATATAAAATTTACAGATGAAGTGATTACAGTAAATGATTCCATTGCAATAGCTCTTCAAAAAAAATATGATATTAAAAAACCTTATGTTATAATGAATAAGGTAGATATGGTTGTAGAAAATTTAGATGAAGAACTCAGAAAAAATATAAGAAAACAGTATGGGATTATGCCAGATGAAAAAGTATTGCTATTTCAAGGAGGGTTATCAAAGTCAAGAAGTATTGAAAAAATATTAAATATAACTAAGCTTTGTAAGACTAAATTTAAATTAGTATTTCTTGGAAACGGAGAATATAAGAATTTCTTGAAAAATGAATCAGTAAATATGGATAATGTTGTATTTATTGATGAAGTGGAACAAAAGCTACTTTCCCAATATACAATGGCAATAGGCGATTTAGGGATAATTCCATATGAAAGATATTGTCTAAATAATTACTTTTGTACTCCAAACAAGCTATTTGAGTTTATAGCTTGTGGATTACCAATTATTTCAAATGATTTACCAGAAATTAGAAAAGTGATTGATGGAGAAGGTATAGGAGAATTGATAGATATAAATGACTACAAAAAATCAGCAGAAGTAATAGATTATATTTTTGGAAATGATGATAAATATATGGAATATAAATTAAATTTATCTAAAGTGGCGAGTAAATATAGCTGGGATTTTGAATCACATACGCTAATAGAAATATATAATAACTTGTAACTGAAAGAAAGGAATTTTATGTGTGGAATAGTAGGTAGAATCAACAGTACTGAACAAGTAACAGAAGAAATATTAAGATGTATGATTGATGCAGTTGCGCATAGAGGTCCAGATGGAGAAGGCACATACATCGATGAAAATGTAGGAATAGCACACAAAAGATTAAGTATAATTGATCCTAAAAATGGACAGCAGCCAATGTGCAATGAAGATGGAACTGTTTGGGTAACTTTCAATGGAGCTGTATACAACTATCTTGAAATTAGACAAGAATTAGTTCAAAGAGGACATGATGTAAAAACATATTCTGACACAGAAGTTATTATACATGCATATGAAGAATATGGTGAAAAGTGCGTAGAGAAATTTAACGGAATGTTTGCTTTTGTTATTTATGACAAGAATAAAAATAAGATATTTGGAGCTAGAGATAGATTTGGAATAAAACCTTTCTATTATTACTCAGATGAAGATAAATTTATATTTGCTTCAGAAATAAAAGCAATAATAGCAAATAAAGAAGTTAAACGAGAAGTAAATATAGAAGGTATCCAAGACTATATTGTTTTTCAATTTACTTTAGGTAAAAAAACCTTATTTAAAAATATATTCAAATTAGAGCCAGGAAATTATTTTACTATAGATTTAAACAAATCAGTAAAACCTAAAATAGTCCAGTACTGGGATCTTGAGTTTAATTATGATACTTACCACACAGAAGATTATTTTGTAGATAAATTAAAATTCCTTATAGATGATTCTATCAGACTAAGACTTAGAAGTGATGTAGAACTAGGGACATATTTAAGTGGAGGGTTGGATTCAAGTACGACTACGATAATAGCATCAGATTGTTTAGGAAACAATGGATTAAAAACATTCACTGGCAAATTTGCTGAAGGAAGAGAATATGATGAGTCATATTATGCAAAAGTAGTTGCAGAACATGCAAATGCACAATACCACGAAATTACCATGAATGCAAAACAATTTAAAGATAATATAGAAGATATAATTTACTATCTTGATGAACCAGGTGCAGGGCCAGGGGTATTTCCACAATATATGGTTTCTAAACTGGCAAGTGAACATGTAAAAGTTGTACTAGGTGGGCAAGGTGGAGATGAGATATTCATAGGATATGCAAGATATTTAGTAGCTTACCTAGAAGAATGCCTAAAAGGAGCAATATTTGAAACTGCAGATAAAGACAAATATGCGGTTACACTAGAATCAATTGCACCAAATTTATCTTTACTTAAAACCTATTCTCCTATGATTCAAAACTTTATGAAAGATGGGATGTTTGAGCCACAATCAAAGAGATACTATAGGATATTAGACAGAAGCAATGGAATGAGTAATCTTTTCAATTTAGATGTACTTGAGTCTAGTAAGTATTCACCGTATGATGAATTTGAAGGCATTTTCAACAGAGAAGACATAAAATCTTATGTTAATAGGATGACATATTTTGATCTTAAGGCATCATTACCAGCGTTATTACAGGTTGATGATAGAACTGCTATGGCGTGGGGGCTTGAAAGCAGACTACCATTTTTAGATTATAGAATTGCAGAATTGTTTGCAAGCATTCCGCCTAACATGAAGTTCAAAGGTGGAAAGAGCAAAGCCATATTTAAAAAAGCTATAAAAAATGTACTTCCTGAGGAAGTTTTAAATAGAAAAGATAAAATGGGATTCCCAGTTCCTTTAGTAGAATGGTACAATGGAGAACTTAAGGAATATGTAGAGGAAATACTTCTAGGTGAAAAAACTAGACAAAGAGGAATCTATAATGTAGAAGAAATAGAAAAACTTTTTGAAAAAGAAACTAAATTTAGCAGAATAACTTGGGGACTTTTATGTCTTGAACTATGGTTTAGAAAGTTTATGGACTAAGAGTAAGAAAGAGGCATATTTTGAATTCAGTATTGATATTATCGGCAGAAAACTTAAAAACAGATCCAAGAATAAGAAGACAGATTAATGCACTAAAGAATAATTATGAATTGACTGTTTTTGGAACACATTCACCTGAGATAGAAGGTATTAACTTTTTGAAAATAAATAGAGAGTATCCTTTAAGGGGGAAGAAGTTAATACATCAACTAAGATTATTTTTTAGGATGTATAAAAATTATTATTGGAATGATAGATATAAGAAAAATATAATATCTTTGCTAGAAAATAAAAAATATGATGTAGTTATTGCTAATGATATAGATATGCTACCCATTGCTGTAGTTCTTAAAGAAAAAGGTATAGCGAAAAAAATATTTTTTGATGCACATGAATATGCACCATTGGAATTTGAAGATGTTTTAAAATGGAAACTTTTTCATAAACCATATAAAACCTATCTTTGCAAAAAAAATATACCATATATAGATTTAGGAACTACAGTATGTGAAGGTATAGCGGAAGAATATTATAGAGTTTTTAATAAAAAATTTCATGTAATAACAAATGCTTGTGATTATGTGGAAGCTATTCCTAAAAAAATAGAAGATAAAGTGAAGATGGTATTTCATGGAGCAGCTACGCCTTCTAGAAAACTCGAAAATATAATAGAAACCACAAAAATTTTAGGAGACAATTTCAAACTAGATATGTATTTAGTTGGAGACAAGGATTATATTGGAAAATTAGAAAATATTATAATATCAAATCAAATTTTAAATATAAATATTTGTAAACCAGTTGAATTTTCTAAAATAAATAATATGCTGAAAAATTATGATATAGGTATATATATTCTTGAACCGAACAGTTTCAACAACAAAATGGCACTTCCAAACAAATTATTTGAGTTTATTCAGGCTAGATTAGCTGTGGCAATAGGACCATCTCCTGAAATGGCTAGATATGTAAATATGTATGATTGTGGAGTAGTGGCAAACTCATTTTTGCCTATAGATATGGCGAATATTTTAAAAAAACTTACTAAGGATGAATTATATAGATTGAAACTCAACACACAAAGGTTTGCTGAGGAGCAATCAGCAGAATCAAATGCAAAAAAAATGATAAATCTTATAGAAGCTTGTATAAAAGGATAATTTTATGTGTGGGATAAGCGGAGTTATACTAAAAGATAAAGAGCAGAACGTCAATGAAAATATTTTAAAAAAAATGAATGAGTTAATCGCACATAGAGGTCCAGACCATGATGGTATTTATACTAATAATAATGTAGGGTTTGGACATAGGCGATTATCGATAATAGGCTTAGAAGAAGCATCTAATCAGCCATTTATTGAAGGTGATTTGATTCTAATATTTAATGGAGAAATATATAATTATAAAGAACTGAAAAGCATACTTAAAGATTATGATTTTAGAACGAATAGTGACACTGAAGTAATATTAGCTAGTTATCTTAAATGGGGGACTGAATGTGTAGAGAAATTTAAAGGAATGTGGTCTTTTTGCATTTATGATTTAAAGAAAAAAATTCTTTTTTGTTCAAGAGACAGATTTGGAATAAAGCCATTTTATTATTTTGATGGACTTGATAAATTTGTATTTGCTTCAGAAATAAAACAGTTTTCAGCCTTAGCTGAATGGAACGCTGTGGCAAACGTAGACAGATTAAAAGATTTCATACTCTTTGAAATGATTGATCACACTCAAGAAACTATGTTTAAGGATGTATATCAATTACAATCAGGGCACAATTTGATTTATGACATAGAGAATAATTGTTATAATATATATAAATATTATGACTTAATATATAATATAGATAGGAAACAAGAATATAGCAATAAAGAATTACTTGAAAAATTTGAAAAAACTATAAAAGAACATATGCAATCAGATGTTAAGCTTGGCTCATGTCTTTCGGGTGGGCTAGATAGCTCTAGTATAGTTATGATGGTGAATAGATTAAAAAACAATAATGTAAAACAAGAAGTGGTTTCATCTTGTTTTGAAAATAAAAAATATGATGAACAAGAATTTATAGATGAAGTTGTATGTTCATCTACAGAAATTTATTCACATAAAGTATATCCTAAAATATCAGATTTATTTTTAGAAATAGACAAGATAACTTGGCATCAAGATGAGCCTTTTGGGTCTACAAGCATATTTGCTCAATGGAGTGTTTTTAAAGAGGCAAAAAGAAATGAAATTAAAGTAATGCTTGATGGACAAGGTGCTGATGAACAGTTTGCAGGATATAATGGATTTTATAGTGCGTATCTAGGAGAACTTATAAGGCGTGGCAAATTAAAAACATGGCTTAATGAAACTAAAAGTTTAAAGTCGATATACGGCTACGGTAGTAAAGATATTATCAAAGACACCGTAAAATATATAATCCCTAACAATATAAAAGCAAAGCTTAAACTGAAATTAGATAAGGGTATTTTTAATTGGGTTGATGTAGATGAAAAGTATTATAAATCATATCTAGATAACTTATATAGGATAAAGATAGATTCACTAAAGGCATATTCTATAAATCAATTATTATATGAAAGCCTTCCTAAGTTATTAAGATATGAAGATAGAGATTCTATGGCATTTTCAATTGAAGCTAGAGTTCCATTTTTAGATCATGAATTAGTTGAATATGTAGTATCTCTAGACTCTAAGGACAAAATAAAAAATGCGGTTACAAAATATTGTCTTAGAGATTGTATGAAAGATATATTACCTACAAAGATTATTGAAAGAAAAGATAAATTAGGTTTTGTTACTCCAGAAGAGGTTTGGATAAGGGAAAATAAAGACTATTTTAGAGAATTATTCATAGATTCATGCGACAGGTTAATAGGATTAGTGGATGGTGAAAAAGCGATAGAATGGTTTGATAATATGGTAAATTCAAAACAAAAGTTAGATTTTACTATATGGAGGATTATATCGGCAGGGATATGGATTAAAGTTTTTGATGTTAAATTATAAAGGAGATATATTAATATGAAAGTTAAGCTTTTAGATTTAGAAAAACAATATAGAAGTATTGAAAAAGAAATTGATACTGCTGTAAAAGATGTGTTAGAAAATGGAAGCTTTATAATGGGGCCAAATGTAAAGCAATTGGAGAAAGATATTGCTAACTACACTGGAGTAAAGCATGCGATAGCAGTGGCGAACGGAACGGATGCACTTATGATATGCCTTAGAGCATTAGGCGTAGGCCCTGGGGATGAAGTTATTACAACACCATATACATTTTTTGCTTCAGCAGAAACAACATCTGTTTTAGGAGCTACTCCTGTATTTGTAGATATTGATGAAACGACATTAAATATAAATCCTAAAGAACTCGAAAACAAAATTACAAATAAGACAAAAGCTATAATACCAGTGCATATATTTGGACAAATGTGCGATATGGACGAGATATTATCAATAGCAAAAAAATATGATATTCCAGTTATAGAAGATGCGTGCCAAGCAATTGGAGCAGAATATAAAGGTAAAAAAGCAGGTTCAATTGGGACATTTGGGACATATTCATTTTTTCCAAGTAAAAACTTAGGTTGCTATGGCGATGGCGGAATGATAACAACTAATGATGATCAATTAGCAGAAGACGTAAGAATGCTTAGAGCACATGGGTGCAAAATAAAATATCGTCATGAAAAAATAGGACATAATAGTAGATTAGATGAAATTCAAGCAGCTATTTTGAATGTAAAATTAAAATATTTGGATTCATGGACAGACTTGAGAAGGAAAAATGGAAATTATTACAATGAACAATTAAAGGGATTGCCAGTAAAACCTCAAGGAATTGATCAAAATTGTAAACATGTATATCATCAGTACTGTATAGAAGTAGCAGATTCTGATACTAGAGACAGCTTAAATAAATTTTTAAATGATAATAACGTTTCAACTGCAATTTATTATCCAATCCCAGTACACCTTATGGATGTATACCTAGATATGGGCTATGGAGATCAGAAATATCCTGTAGCAGAAGGTGTTTGTAGTAGAACATTGGCTCTACCTATGTATCCTGAACTTCAAAAGGAAGAACAAGATTATATTATTTCAAAAATAAGAGAATTTTTCAAATAGAGTTATTTACAGGAGGTTTTATGGAGTACTTTGTGCATGAGTCGAGTTATGTCGATCAACCTTGTAAAATTGGAAATGGAACTAAAATATGGCATTTTTCTCATATAATGAAGGATTGCAAGTTAGGAGAAAATTGTAATATAGGTCAAAATGTAGTAATATCTCCAGGAGTTATTTTAGGAAATGGAGTAAAAATACAGAACAATGTTTCTGTATATACTGGAATAGAGTGTGAAGATGGAGTTTTTCTAGGGCCATCATGTGTATTTACAAATGTAATAAATCCAAGAAGTTTTATAGAAAGAAAGACAGAATATAAAAAAACAATAGTAAAAAAAGGTGCAAGTATAGGGGCAAATGCTACTATTATATGTGGAAATACTATAGGTAGATTTGCGCTTATAGGAGCAGGGGCTGTTGTTTCAAAGGATGTACCTGATTATGCGTTAATGGTTGGAAATCCAGCTAGAGTTAAAGGGTATGTTTGTGAATGTGGAGTGAAGCTTGCGTTTAATAAAGAAGAAGCTAAGTGTGAGGCTTGTGGAATGAATTATATAAAAAATGGAGAAATAGTAAAGCCAGTGGAAGGGGAACTTTTATAATGTCGTTAAAGAGTAATGTTTTAGATAAGATTAATAATAAACAAGCTGTAGTAGGAGTTGTTGGACTAGGATATGTAGGACTTCCTCTTGCAGTAGAAAAAGCAAAAGCTGGATATAAAACTATTGGATTTGATGTTCAAGCTGAAAAAGTAGATATGGTAAATCGTGGAGAAAATTATATCGGAGATATCCTAGATAACGAATTAAGTGATGTTGTTAAGGACGGATTATTAAGTGCAACAAATGATTTCTCTTTTATAAAAGATGTTGATTTTGTAGCTATATGTGTACCGACACCATTAGATGAATATCAACAGCCAGATATAAGTTATGTAAAATCATCTACAGAAGAAATTGGGAAATTTTTACACAAGGGAATGGTAGTTGTGTTAGAAAGTACCACTTATCCAGGAACTACAGAGGAACTGTTACTTCCAATACTGGAAAAAGAATCAGGTTTAAAATGTGGAGAAGATTTTTATTTAGCATTTTCTCCAGAGAGAGTAGATCCAGGGAACCTTACGTTTAAAACTAAGAATACACCTAAAGTAGTTGGGGGCGTAGGAAAAGATGCGACAGAAGTTGCAGCTGCAATGTATAGAAATGTTTTAGAAAGTGACATTCATGAGGTTTCAAGTCCAAGAATTGCAGAAATGGAAAAAATATTAGAAAATACGTATAGAAACATAAACATAGGACTAATAAATGAAATGGCAATTATCTGTGAGAAAATGGACATAAATATATGGGAAGTTATAGAAGCTGCAAAATCAAAACCTTACGGATTTCAAGCTTTCTATCCAGGACCAGGATTAGGAGGTCACTGTATTCCACTAGACCCATATTACCTAACTTGGAAGGCGAGAGAGTATGATTATCATACAAAACTTATTGAAACTTCAGGAGAAGTAAATAATTATATGCCTCAGTATGTAATTGAACGTTCTAGTAAGATACTAAATAACTTTGAAAAATCGATAAAAGGCTCTAATATACTGATATTAGGAGTTGCTTATAAAAAAGATATAGATGATTATAGAGAAAGTCCTTCTTTAAAGGTAATCGAAAAATTTAAAGAGTATGGAGCAAATATCGAGTTTTATGATCCTCATATAAAAGAATTCAACTACAAGGGCAAATACTATGAGGGAATAGCTGATTTAAGTGAAGATATATTAAAAAAGCAAGACTTAATAGTAATAACAACTGATCATACAGCTGTAGATTATAACTTTGTTCAACAGAAATCAATATTTATATTTGATACTAAAAATGCAGCAAAAGATGTAGAAAATAGAGCGAATATAGAATTACTTTAATTAAGAGAGGACAAGCTAATAATGAAAAAAATAGCGATTATAGGATGTGGAAGAATATCATATAAGCATGTAGAAGCAGTAATAAATAATGCATCTTTAGCTGAACTTGTAGCGGTTTGTGATGTAGATATAACTAAGGCAGAAAAAGCTAAAAAACAATATGAAGATGGAATAAAAGGAAGTAATGTAAAAGTATATGAAAATTACTTAGATATGATTCAAAATGAAGATTTAGATATTGTTACAATTGCCACAGAGAGCGGATATCATGCAGAGATTGCAATAAACGTGATGAATAAAGGAATTCATGTTGCTATAGAAAAGCCTATGGCGATGACTTTGGATGAAGCTGATGAGATAATAAAAGTATCAAAAGAAAATAATGTAAAAGTAACTGTTTGTCATCAAAATAGATTTAATCCAGTAATTCAAAAACTTATTGAAGCTAAAAATAAAGATGGATTTGGAAAGATTATAAATGGAACTGCAAGAATTCTATGGAATAGAAATGATGACTACTATAAACAGGCACCATGGAGAGGAACTTGGAAGCTTGATGGAGGAACTCTTATGAATCAATGTATTCATAATATAGATCTATTGAGATGGGTTGTAGGAAGTGATGTGGATACAGTTTATGCACAATGTGATACATTCTTAAGACCAATTGAAGCTGAAGATTTCGGTGCAGTATTAATAAGATTTAAAAGTGGAGCAATAGGAATAATTGAAGGTTCAGCATGCGTATATCCAAAAAATTTAGAGGAAACTCTGAGCATATTTGGAGAAACTGGAACAGCTTGTATAGGTGGTTTGGCAGTAAATAAAATTGAAACTTGGGCATTTGAAAATCAAGATATAAATAACATGGATATTTGTGAAGAAGAAGTGGACTCTGTTTATGGATCAGGGCATACGCCATTAATCAAAGATTTTATTGAGGCGATTGATTCTGATAGACAGCCATATATAACATCTCAAGATGGAAGAAATGCAATAGAAATAATTTTATCAGCATATGAATCAAGAAAAACGGGACTTCCAGTAAAAATAAAGAGGTAAAAATGAAAATTTTAACAGTAATAGGAGCTAGACCACAGTTCATAAAAGCAGCAGCTCTTTCAAGGATACTTATGAACGAACATGAGGAAATAATTGTTCATACTGGGCAGCATTATGATGAAAATATGTCAGACATATTTTTTAATCAACTAAATATACCAAAACCAAAATATAATTTAAATGTAGGATCGGGAACTCATGAGTATCAAACAGGAAAGATGTTGATTGAATTTGGGAAAATTTTTGATATAGAAAATCCAGATTTAGTATTAGTTTATGGGGATACAAACTCAACATTAGCAGGAGCATTATGTGCAAGTAAACGATTAGTACCAGTAGCACATGTAGAGGCAGGGCTAAGAAGCTTTAATATGGCGATGCCAGAGGAACAAAATAGGATACTTACAGACCATATATCAAAATATCTATTTGTTCCAACGCAGACAGCAGAAAATAATTTAAAAAAAGAAGGAATTGTAGAAGGGGTATATAACACTGGAGATATAATGTGTGATTCTTTTAAGCTGTTTTCTAGTATAGCGGAAGAAAAATCAGGGATATTAGAAGAACTTGGAATAAAATCAGAATATATATTATCTACTATCCATAGAGCAGAAAATACAAATGATTTATCAAGATTGAAAAATATAATAGAAGCCTTAAACGAAAGTAAATATGACATAGTGCTACCGCTTCATCCTAGAACTAAAAAAATAATAGAAAATAATAGTATGGAACTGAAATCGCATATAAAAGTAATTGAACCAGTGGGTTACCTTGATATGTTAAAGCTTGAAAATAATTCTTTGAAGATAGTAACTGATAGTGGTGGAGTACAAAAAGAAGCATATTTTGCAGGAAAACCATGTATAACGATGAGAGATGAAACAGAGTGGGTAGAAACTGTAGAGTGTGGATGGAATTTAATAGTTGGTACAGATGTAGAAAAAATTGTTGATGCACTCAATAATTTCAATCCAAAATCAGAAAGAATAAATCTTTTTGGTGAGGGAGATACCGCTAATAAAATAGTAAATATTATAAGTGAAATGACTAAATAAGAGGAGCTTTTTTAATGGTATCTATAGTAATTCCGAATTATAATGCATTTGAATTACTAAAGAAATGTATTATTTCAATTAAAGAAAAAACAAACGAAGACATAGAAATAATTATAGTGGATAATGCATCAAAAGATTTGGACATAGATTATATAAATAACCTTGAAAATGTAAAGTTCATTTATTTAGATAAGAATTATGGGTTTAGTAAGGCTGTAAACGAAGGGATTTTGAACTCCAATTCAGAATATATAATATTGTTAAATAATGATACTGAAATAGAGTTTGGGTTTGTTGAAAAACTTCTAGAACAAATAAAATCAGATGAATATATATTTTCAGTATCAAGCAAAATGATAGATTATCGTAATCGTAAGATAATTGATGATGCGGGCGATGAATACAGTATAGTTGGATGGACTAAAAAAGTTGGAAATGGTAAATCAATAGATAAATTTGTAAAGCCTCGTAAGATTTTCAGTTCTTGTGCAGGTGCAGCTATTTATAGAAAAAAAATATTTGAGGAAATAGGATATTTTGATGAATCTTTTTTTGCTTATTTAGAAGATGTAGATATTTGTTATAGAGCTAATATTAATGGATATAAGAATATATTTTGCCCTGATGCAATTGTATATCATGTAGGAAGCGCAACCTCAGGAAGTAAACATAATGACTTTAAGGTAAAATTATCAGCTAGAAACAATATATATCTAGTAGTAAAAAATATGCCTATATTGCAACTTATATTAAATTTACCATTGTTATGTATAGGCTTTTTTGTAAAATATCTATTTTTTTTAAAAAAAGGATTAGGAAAAAGTTACTTATTAGGAATCAAAGAAGCCTTATTAAGTATAAAAAAAATACAAAAACCTAAATTTAAATTTAAAAATATTATTAATTATTTAAGAATAGAATTAAGATTGATAGCAAATTTATTTTTATATTTTATTTAAAAATTTTTATAAAAAACACAGATTTGGAATTGAATCTGTGTTTTTCGCATAATAAAAAAGGAAGAAAAATCGATGGAACTTTCTATAATAGTAGTAAATTACAAAACGTATGAACTTACAAAACAAACTATAGATTCTGTATTAAGACAAAATGCTAATTTTGAGTATGAAATAATATTAGTAGATAATTCATCTCAAGATGGAAGTATTGAAAAAATACAGTCAGATTTTCAAAATATTATAAATCAAGGAACTTTAAAAGTAATAATAAATGATAGCAACTTAGGATTTTCAAAAGCGAATAATATAGGTATAAGAAATTCAATTGGAGAATATATACTTCTTTTAAACTCCGATACAAAGCTAGATCAAGATTGTTTGCAAAAATGTATAGAGTATATAAATAGATATAATTTAGAAAATCCTAATAAAAAAGATATTATAGGTGCTCTTGGGTGCAAAATTATACTTCCCGATGGGAAATTAGATCATGCATGCAAGAGAGGATTTCCTACGCCAAGTGCATCACTACATTATTTACTAGGATTAGATAAAAAAAATCCAGCTAAATATGGTCAGTATGATGCACTGCATCTAGATGAAGATGAAATTGGAGAAGTAGATGCACTGATGGGAGCGTTTATGCTTATGCCTAAATCAGTATTAAACGAAATAGGACTACTTGATGAAACTTTTTTTATGTATGGTGAGGATATAGATTTATGTTATAGAATAAAAGAAGCAGGTTATAAGATTATATATTATCCAGAAACAAAAATTATTCACTACAAAGGTGGAAGTTCTACAGAAAAATCTAAACCTAAAAGACGAAATCCAAAAACAATCTATGATTTTCATGATGCAATGTGGATATTTTACAAAAAACATTATATAAAAAAATATAATGTAGGAATAACAATTTTAGTATTTTTAGGGATATGGACAAAATATACAATATCTTGTATTAAAAATAGATTTATATAGCTAGGAGGATATGGATGAGAATACTGATTTTGGGAGCAAATGGACAATTAGGAAAAGCTTGTGTATCTCAATTTAAAAACAATGAAAACATTATTTTTACACCTTCATCAAAAGAGTTGGACATTTGTAGCTTTGAAGAAGTAGATGGTTATATATATAATAATAAGCCAGAAATAGTTATAAATTGCGCAGCTTATACAAATGTAGATGAATGTGAAAAACAAGAGGATAAAGCTTACTTAGTAAATGCAATAGGGGCACAAAATTTAGCAATTGCAACGAATAAGATAGGATCGAAACTAGTTCATATATCAACGGATTATGTTTTTGAAGGAAATAAAAATATTCAGTTAAATGAGTTTGATGAAATAAAACCACAAAATATATATGGAAAAAGTAAATTTGCAGGAGAAGAATTCGTTAGAAAATTTTGTTATAAGCATTATATTTTGCGCACAAGCTGGCTTTACGGAGATGGTAACAATTTTGTAAGAACTATACTAAAATTAGGAATTAAAAAAAAAGAATTACAAGTTGTAGGGGATCAATATGGATGTCCTACATATACTAAAGATTTAGCGAAACATATAGCAAGTTTATTAAATACAGAGTATTATGGAACATATCATGCAAGTGCACACGGATATTGTTCTTGGTATGATTTTGCAGTGAAAATATTTGAATTAAAAGGTATTGAAATTGCTATAACTAAAACGGAAAGTTTGAATCTAAATAGATTGGCAAAAAGACCAATGTACAGCATGTTAGATAATTATATGTTAAAACTTAGAAATTTAGATAATTTTAGAGATTGGCAGGATTCACTATGTGAATATTTACAGGAGGATAAGGAATGTCTAAATTTGAATTTATAAAAACATCGATAGACGGATTATATTTAATAAAACCTAAACTATTTAGAGACGATAGAGGATATTTTTTTGAGAGCTACTCAAAAAAAGAATTTTTTGATGCAGGATTAAAAATGGAGTTTGTTCAAGATAATCAATCTTTTTCAAAACAAGGAGTACTTAGAGGGCTTCACTTTCAAACTATAAATTCTCAAGGGAAGTTAGTAAGAGTTATAAAAGGTGAAATATTTGATGTTGCTGTAGATTTAAGAAAAGAATCAAGTACGTATGGTAGCTATGAGGCATTTATTTTAAATGAAGAAAATCAGAATCAATTATATATACCAGAGGGATTTGCACATGGTTTTCTTACATTAAGTGATGAGGCAATAATAAATTATAAATGCACAGATTATTATAATCCTCAGGGAGAAAGTGGAATAATTTTTGATGATTCAACTTTAGGAATAAAATGGCCACTTGATAAAGTTAAAAAAGTTATTTTATCAGAAAAAGATAGGTGCTTACCTAAGTTATAATTTTTGTAAAAATAAAAAATATTAAAAAAACTACCCCACTTTTTAGCTCCAAACTTCTATATTATAATTAGGAACTATTTTAGGATGTTTTATTCTAAATTTTACTAATTTTAATGTAGAAAGGAGATTTTAAAATGAGAGTATTTATTGGGGTAGGTCATGGTGGACTAGATTCTGGAGCAGAGGGCTATGGACTAAAGGAAAAAGATATCAATTTAGATATCTCTTTAGAGCTAAAATTAGAGCTTGAAAAATATGGAATAGAGGTATGTATATCTAGGACATTTGATATAGATACTCCTGCCGCATATCGTATCAAAAAAGCTAATAGCTTTATTCCAGATTTAGCAGTAGATATTCACACAAATGCAGGTAGAGGAAAAGGTTTTGAAGTCTATGTATCTACAGGGGCACATAGTAATGATGAAAGACTTGCAGCCAAACTTATAGAAGAAGAAATAAAGAAAGATGGTAAACACAGCAGAGGGATAAAAACTAAACTGGATACCAAAGGCAACGATTATTTTGGATTCTTAAGAGATGTTAACTTTCCATCGCTAATACTAGAAACGGCGTTTATAGACTCAAAAGACATAAGAAATGTCGATAGTAAAGACAAAAGAAAAGCATATGCAAGAGCATACGCTAGAGGCATAATAAGGTATTTAGGAACTAAAGGATTATCATGTGCGAAAGCAGCATCATAATAATACCTGCTGTCATATTTCCAAGCAGTATTGCAGGGAATGAATACTTAAGCCTAATATCAAATACAGAAGCAAGAACCGATCCAGTATAAGCACCAGTAGATGGAAGCGGAACTGCTACGAATAGAAAAAGGCCCATTATAGAGGCTTTTTTCAATTTCTGAGATTTTTTTTTAAGATGATTATGTAAAAAAAAAGTAAGCTTAGGGAAAAATCCTTTATCTTCCATAAAATCTAAGATCTTTCTAAAAAACAGTACTAAAAAAGGTACTGGAAAAGTAGAACCAGCTACAGATAAAAAGTAGGCAGTCCAAGGTTCAAGTCCCATAGCTATACCCGCAGGAATAGCTCCCCTAAGCTCCACAATTGGAGTAGCGGCAAGCACAAAGGTTGCAAAATATGGATTTAACAAATTCATTTTAATTCCTCAATTCTTAAAAATTAAATAAGCGAAACAATAGATTAAAACAACCTCGCTTCTAAGAAACAAGGTTGTTTAATTTTATATTATTTGAACTATATTATTTTGCAGTAGAAAGACTTATAGTATATCTATCTCTAGATGATCTGTAACTTGCATCTACAACTTTATTATTCTCTCTAGTATCAGAATAGATAATAACATCTACATCATAGTCTTTATAGCCTTTTAATGTAGAACTCAATTCGCCTACTACATCTTTTATAAAATCTTCATAACTATCTTCTAAATCTCTTCTTTTAGAAGAGTTATCAATCTTATCATTCCAGTCTGTTATTTCATCTTTTGTCCAACTTTCATCTGGAGTAAATGTTAAAGACACAGAATTTCTTGAAGATATAGATGATTCAACTTCAAATCTTCTACCTCTATCAAAAGATGCCGTAGATCTAAAGCTTCTTAAATCACTATCGATATCTTTTTCTAAATCTCTTTTTTCACTTGAAGTTAGTTTGCTAAATGTATCACTAGAACTAGAAGAACTTGATGAACTAGAAGAATTTTTCTTAAGCGTCTCAATTTCAGCCTTTAATTTAGTATTTTCAGTTTGAAGATTGTTGTTAGTCGTAAGTAAACTGTTGTTTTGAGCCATAAGTGCACTTATTTGAGCTTGAAGTTCTGCAGAACCACCCATGCTTGAGCCACTTGAACTACCTTTTATAGTAACAGTATTATCAGCAAAAGTTGCTGTAGCAATTCCCATTGCATTTAAAGAAGCTATAGAAACATATGTTCTTCCGTCATTTGTCTTAAAAGGTCTTTGATTTTGGTCTGCGACAGTAAAGTCAGAACCATTAACATTCATTTTAACATTGTAATTTACGGCTAGATTTCTAGTCATAGGCGCTGCAAATGCAACAGTACCTGCACATAGTGTAGCTGTAAGTATAGAAGCTACTAATTTTTTGTTGTATTTCATTTTTTACCCTCCTGTTTAAAAAGTTATACTTTAAACATTATATCAGAAAAAATGTATGTGTATATTACAAATATGTTAAAATCTCTATACAAAAAATCCAATTCAGTGTAAAAGTATTAATTTTGTGGTAAAATAATTTTAAGTTTCAAAACTTTGGATTTTCAAATTTAAAAATTACAAGGAGGAACACAATGAAGAAAAAGTTAGCTTTATTTATGACAATGATGATTATGGTGAGTATGATTCCATTCTCAGTATTTGCAGAAAAGACAGATGATTTTGTAGAAATCGTAAATGGAATTGAAGAATATGGTGTAAGGGATGAAAATAAGCCAGTGAGCTTTATGATTGATTTAGGAAGAGATGCATATTTAGACAGAGGAATGGTAGAAGTTACTCTAAAAAATGCAAAAACTGCAAGAGTTGTGAATCCAATAACTGCAAAATTTGTAGAAGGTAATAAGGAGGTAGGGCTTACTACGGAAGTTAGTTTTGAGGATAAGATAAAATCAGAGGCACTTAGAGGAAATGAAGATAATTTTTATATGAGAATAGGAGGAAGTCAAAATTTAAGAAATAAAGGTGAAGAAAATACAAAACTCCTTATAACTATGAAACTTGATTTTAGTAATTCAAATCTTGGTGATATTGATGTGACAATGAAAGATTTAGCGCAAGAAGGTATAGGAAATAAAACCTTCACAATAGCAAAGTTCACAGGAACTATGCAAAGAAGCATGTTTGTGGAAGCTAAAGATAGTAAAATTAGAGTAGGAAAATCTGGAGGAAGCTTGTCTGAAATCACAGTAACTCGTTTTGATAGTTTAGACTCTAAAATGGCAAACAATACGGTAGAAGTGAAATTGCCTGCAAATATAGCATTTAATTCAAAAAGTACAGAAGTTATTTTAGATGGGAAAAAAGTTACACCTTCATATAAACAGGAAAATCGTATTATGGTTCTAAGCAATGTATCTAGAGATGCAGAAAATCTGATAATAAAACCATATGTAGATGTAAATTCAGAAAAAATTTCATATGGAGAGGTAAATGCAAATATAGATTTTTATGTAGGAAATCGTTCGGTAGACAGTAAAGATATTATTATAGGGGCAGTTACTGACAGTGGAGCACAAATTAAAGTTAATGAAAAAGGGAAGACTGTGATTCCAAAGCTTACAGCAGGAGAAACTAAAACTGTAGAAGTTATTATAGAAGGAGTGAAAGGAACTTTTTCAAAAGGATCAATTATCAATTTTAAAGTAAAAGGAATAGATCTAGAATATAACAAGCTTACTATATTAGAACCAAAAGGAAAAGTTATACCGTTAGGAGAATCAGCAGGGAATAAAGTAAATGGGGTGACTGTGTACAAAGATAGAACATTCGATTTTAAAATATTGGATAATGATATTAGTAAAATTAAGTTTGAAGTAGGGGTTACGTCAAGTATGCTAGAAGATGGGCGAGCACAAATTACTATGTTTAAAGACGGAGTTGAGCAAAGTAGAGCAGAAATAGCAATTGTTGAGAATAAGACTTCTGTTGAAACTTCAATTTCGTCGGCAGCTAAAGGAAGAGTATTTAAAGGTCAGGATATAATATTAAGAGAATCAAGAACAGGTGCTTTTGAGGTTGGTGATGTGCTTTATTTTGTATTAGACAGATCTAATATGGGATTTGAGGCAAGTGATGTAAGTGTAACGGCTTCACAAAATATGGAGTTTTCAGAGCCAAAAGTAAATAAAGATGGAATTTTGGAAATCAGAGTGTTAAGAAAGAGTTATAGTGCGCCAGCGCGAATAGATATTACAGGAATTAAGGTATATACAACAGAAAATGTTGTAAGTGGAGTAGCTAAAATAAAAATAAATCTTAATAAAATAGATGATAATACAATATACGAAGCAGATTATGTTAATATATTAGGTGGTGGTGTAAGCAATATAACTGTATTCACAATAGGAAGCAATAGATATACTGTATCAGGTATGCAAAAAGAAGTAGCAGAAGCGCCATATGTAAGAAATGGATATACAATGCTTCCGGTAAGAGCATTAGCAGAATCGTTAGGGATTACTTCAACTTGGGATAATGAAAATAAGGTAGCTACTTTTGCAAGTGGAAGTAAAGTCGCAAGAGTAGAGCTTGGAGAAAAAACTATGATAGTAAATGGTACTCCAATTTCACTTTCGGTACCAGCTGAATTGAAAAATGGAGTAACAATGATAGAGTTAAGAGGTCTGGCCAATGCATTTGGTGTAGATATTGATTGGAATAGTGTTCAAAAAACAGCTACAGTAAAGAGCAAATAAATGAGAAGATAACAAAATGAAACAGCATTGAAATAATTCTGTAACAGACAAAAAATAAATTATATGTTAGTATATAGTTATTCGATAAGCAATTATCTGAAAATGTAATTGACCTGTAATACAGTTTTATAGTATTATATGGTATAATGACCCAAGTAAGATACTTATGTCATTATCTTGTAAATTACAGTTTTGTTACATTTACCATTACTTAATTGACATCATGATGTGGTGTTGATATAATGGGGAACGTAATATCGAGTAATTATACTGGATAGGGTAGGAAGTCCCCTAAGTGCTTCCAAAAAACATATTAAATTTTTCGAGGAGGAAAAACACAATGAAGAAGAGATTATCTCTATTAATGGTGTTAATGATGGTTTTATCATTAGTACCAATGTCTGCATTTGCTACTGCTGGTTCTATGCCAGGAGGACTTATCAAAGTAGACGACACAGATAAAGACACATTTAAAAAAGTTACAGTTAAGCTTACACAAGCTGCTGGAACAGAACTTACTACAGGTGGAAAAGCAAAAATAACTTTAAGCAAAGGTGAATTTGCTCAGAAAAACACTGCAGGAACAGAAATAAATGGCGTTGTTATTGGAAATGCTGCAGGACAAGTTACAGCAGCTGATGCTAACACTTATGTTACAAGAACAGCAGCTTTTAACTATGGACAAGAAGCAGGAGTTCCAGTTTTAGATGGAGCAATAACAATGGATCAAGCATTTGCAAATGTTGCATATGTAGAAATTCCAGCAATGGGAAATACAATTAAGAAAGAAATTGATATACTAGTTACTTTCTATGCATATTTTGATGAAGAAGATGCTGGAGATATAACTTTTTCTGTTGAAGAGCAAAATGATTCAGGACTAGATGTTTCTAAACCAATCGTTATAGGAACAGTAAATGTTGCTGAAGGCGAAGATATGAAACTTTCTGTTGCTGATGCTACTAAAAAAATCGGATTTGATGGTGGATCATTATCAAAATTCACTGTAAAGGATATCGATAAGAATGCAACAGCAAACTCAGTTGATTTAGAGTTACCAGATTATGTAGAGTGGAACATGGCTGAAACAGCAATATCTCTTGGTGGAGCAAAAGTTAGCGTTGTAGGAAATGCTGCTGGACAATACCAATTCATAGATAGCAAAGGTGATGTTGTAGCTACTAAAACTAATATAGTTAGAGTTTACACTGGAGCTACAAAGTCAGAACTAAATGTAGATCCATATGTTTCAGTAATAAGAAGAGATGCAGCTAAAGGTGATGTAACTCTAAAAGTTATTGCTAGAGATGCAGCTAAATCTAAATTAGAAACTCTTGATAAAGTTATAGGTGTTATAGCTGACTATGATGTTGTTATGACAGCTGTAGAAAAAGGTAAAAAAGAAATACCAGCTCTATACGGTGGAGATGATGCTACAATAAAAGTTAAACTTTCAGGTGTAGTTGGATCATTCACAAATAATAGACAAGTTGACTTTACAGTTAAAGGTGCAGATGTAAAAGTGGATTCTATAAAAGGATTCTCAAATGTTAAAACAGAATCTGTAAAAGCTGATGAAGATGATGCTACAATAGTTAAAGATGGAGAATTCACTTTAGCTGTTGATGGAACTGAAAAGAAAACTTTAGAGTTTGAAATGAAAATAAAAACAGAATATGCTCAAAACGGAGCAGTTGTTCTTACAGCTGATTCAAGAGATTTTGGTAAAATAGAGTGTGAAGTTGCAAAAGTTACTCCTGCTTACACAGTTGAGTTTGATAAAGTAACTCCAATTAAAAAAGGTGAAAGTGTAGCAACAGCTGATATAACAATCAAAGAAGCTAAAGCTGGACTATTTGATTCAGATGAGTTTATAGTAGTGGCACTAAGCTCTAAAAACATAGCTGGAACAGAGTTTGCTACAGACTACAAAGTAGAAACAACTAATGGACTAAAAGTTGAAGATAAATATACAAAATCTAGCTCATCAAAGAAAACAGATGATAGAGCAATAGTATTTGATGTTAAAACATCTTCTTCAAAAGAAGCTGCAACAATAAAATTAACAAATGTTATGGTTATGGCTTCTGGATCAGCTGTTGATGGCGACAAAATGATAGAAACTTATATGGTAAATCCAAAAGATGCTGGTAAAGCATCAACATTTGATGAAGCAATGAACTTAACTGTTTGGGATAGCAAACAAGATCCAGATTACTCAAAAGCTTATGTAAAAGTTGTTAAAGAGTACGGAACAGTTGCTACAACTACAGTATTCAAAATAGGTTCAAAAGAATACACTGTAAACGGTGAATCTAAAACTGCTAACGAAGCACCATATGTATCTGGTAAAGGATACACTATGCTTCCAGTAAGAGCAATCGGAGAAGCTTTAGGATTAAAAGCTGATTGGAATGCTTCTACAAAAACAGCTACTTTCTCAAATGATTCAAAAGTAGCTTCAGTAGTAATAGGCGCTGACGTTATGTATGTAAACGGAACTCCATTCAAACTATCTGCTAAAGCAGAAATCAAAAACGGTTCAACTTTCGTTGAATTAAGATCTCTTGCTTCTGCATTTGGTGTTAAACTTGAGTGGGATGCTGCTACTAAGTCAGTAACAATCCAAGGTTAATTATAAACATTAATCATAAACAAGAAAGAAGTCTTCGGACTTCTTTTTTGCATTCAAAAAACTATACATAAAACTTCAAATAAGGTATAATTATAGGCGTAAGCTTAAAAAAATACTAGGAGAAAACTATGAAAAAGAACATTAAACAAACTGAAAATATAAGTAGTAGCGATTTTTTACAAAATATAATTTTTTTACCAGTAGTCTTATTATTGACAGTAGTTCCACTTATTTTAAGATGGAATATAAATCCACTTTCACCTGAAGTAGCTAAATTTTGGAAAGACAGTATAGATACAGATTTATTTTGTCAAACCAAAGGAAACGTAATTGTAATCTTAGGGATTGTAATGATTATAGCTTTATTTTTTATGATAGATAAGAAGCGATTTAAAGAGCTTATAACTGATAAAGTCCTTATGATATCAATAGCAATAATAACAGTTTTGCTGATACTTAGTGTATTTACCTCTGTAAATAAAGATGTGGCGCTTTTTGGAGCACCAGAAAGACATGAAGGCCTTTTTGTACATTTAAGTTATATAATTATATTTATGTATATTTATATAATCTTCAAAGTCTCAGATGATTTTAAATACATCAAACTTTCTATACTTATACTTTCTGGAATAATGGTAATAATCGGTCTTAGTCAAGTTTTTAATAAAGATATACTTCTTTCAGATTTTGTGAAAAATCTAGTTATACCAAGCCAGTATAAGGGCTCTGTTTCTCAAGAACAGGTAGATGGATATATCTACTTAACCCTTATGCATTCAAACTATGTAGGAAGCTATTGTAGTATGATAATTCCATTTTTAGCTATGATTGCAATATCGCCAAAGGAAAGTAGATTTTATAGAGTAATGGCAGGAATTTTAACTATATTAACTGCATTTATACTCGTAAAAGCTCAATCACAGGCAGGAATTGTGGGAACTGGAGTAGCACTTTTAATCCTCATAATTGTAAACTTCAAAAATATATTTAAAGATAAGAAGATATTAATAGGTACACTGGTATTTTTTGTGGCAGTTGCAGGAATTGCTAATATAGCTACAAAAGGACTACTTGTACACAATACTATAGATATTCTTCAAGATGCAAAGCAGATTTTTGTTAAGGATAAAGATTATAAATATGACGCAACTTATGGAATGCCTATTTATGATGTGAAGGCAGAAAATAATAATATAAAGATTCAAACTGTAGATGGGCAACTTAATATTGAAGTTAAGGATGGGCTAAATCTTGAATTTAAAGATAATGCAGGAAATATAATCAGTTCAAATTATGATTCGGTAATAACAGGATATACTTTTACTGCACCATTTGATAAGCTTAAGATTTTTACAACAAAAGATAGAATGAAAGAGCATGCTCAATTTGCATTATCATATAATGAATTTACGTACTTTCTCATAGACTGGAGCAAGCAAGACGGTGCTTCTCTTATAGATTCGCAGGGAAATAAATATGAACTTATTGTCGCACCTCATATAGGTTTTGAAGGAAGTGAAAAAGCAGGTTCAATGAGAGGCTATATTTGGTCAAGAACGCTGCCACTTGTTATTGAAAAACCAATATTAGGATATGGTCCAGATAATTTTCTAATGGCATTCCCTCATTATGATGTAGTCGCAAAAACTTATGCATATAACACGCCTTTTATAATAGTTGATAAACCACATAACCTTTATCTGCTTTATACTATAAACAGTGGAATATTTGCGCTTATGGCACTGCTTGTAGTTTGGGGTAAATATATCATCGATTCATTTAAGCTATATGCGCTAAAAAAAGAGTATAGTGATACGGAGTATTATGCCATTGCATGTTTTACAGCAGTAATGGGATATCTAGCGGCAGGGTTCTTTAATGATTCAGTGCCAACCGTAGCACCAATTTTTTGGGTACTATTAGGAACAGGCTATGCCCTAAATAAACTTAACAAGAAAAAATCACAAAACTAGATAAATAAAATCGTTATAAACTAATAAAAAAAGCTATTGTCTCCCAAAACGGATTCAATAGCTTTTCTAACTTACTTTACTATTTTTTCACTATTCATCATACCTTTAAATGCAGTCATAAAAATAATCTTTATATCAAATAAAAGGCTCCAGTTTTCAATATAATAAATATCATGCTCAATTCTGCCTTTTATAGACGTATCCCCTCTAAAGCCATTTACCTGAGCCCAACCTGTTATTCCAGGTCTAACCTGATGTTTTACCATATAAAGTGGAATAGTTTCCTTAAATTGGTCTACAAAGTGAGGAAGTTCAGGTCTAGGGCCTACAATACTCATATCTCCAAAAAGTACATTGAAAAACTGTGGAAGCTCATCAATAGAAAACTTTCTTATAAACGAACCAAATTTAGTTTTTCGAGGGTCATTATCCGTAGTCCAACCACTTTGCTGCGCAGCATTAATCCTCATAGAGCGAAACTTATACATAGTAAAAATCTTTTTATTAAGGCCCACTCTCTCCTGTTTAAAAATAATAGGGCCGGGCGAAGAAAGTTTTGTGCCAATAGCTGCAAAAATCATTATAGGTGAAGTAAGCAGTATAAGTATCAGTGCACAAAATATATCCATACAACGTTTTAAAAACGCATTAGCAATATTATCAAGAGGAATACGTCTTACGTTTATAAGCGGAAGCCCTTCTATTTCATCTACATAAGGTTTGGCAGGCATATATTTAGCATAAAACGGAATAACTGAAATTTTAGTACCACTTTTTTCACAAACTTCAATTATAGTTTTTAGCCTTTCAAAGTCATCAATTTCAAGAGCGGCTACAACCTCATCAAAATTTATTTCATTTAGAGTTTTTTCAAGCAAATTAAAATCTCCAAAATATCTATAATCCGTAAGTTCTTTCTTTTTAGAAATATATCCTGAAATATTAAACCCTAGCGATTTATTTTTATTTAAAGCTGAAATATAATCATTAGCAATTTCGCCACTTCCAAGAAGAAGTACATGCTTTTGATTAAAACCTTTTTTACGATAATTTCGAAGTATGATGCGAATTAAAAAACGCTTTACAGAAGTAAGCCCTACATTTAGCACAAAGAAGAATAAAAGCGCTATACGGGAAACGTCAATTATTTTTAATATGAAAAATATGGTTACAAAAAATAATGTTCCAAAAATATTAGCTTTTATAAGTAGCGAAAGTTCATTTACAAAAGTCTTATTTCGAAAAGAATCGTAAAGTCCGAGACTGCTGTATATTATTAAAAATACAAGCGCCATTACAAGAGAAACATTAAAATAATAAGATATGAGGAAAACTCCGGGTCTTCCCTCTAGAACCTCAAATCTTATGACGTATGCAGCAACCAATGAAATTATAACCATAAGCGCATCAGTAAATATATTTAAATAGTTTAAAAGCTTTTGATTTTCCTTTATCATGATATCCTCCAAATAGATATTTTACTTAAATATTATAACATAAAAAATTATAGAATGCATTTGTAACAAAACGCTGAAGATATCTTTGGTGGACATTTATATTGGTATTGAATTAGATATATATAATGAGTTATAATTGTTAGTGCGTTAATAACTTTATTTTTAGAAAGTGTAAGGAGTTTAATTGGAAAAATTTAAAAACAAACTTGCCTACCTTCCTGCTATAACCTGGATGATTGTTATATTCTGTTTTTCACATCAGAGTGCAACGCAGTCATCTGATTTAAGTGTTGGGATTTTGGGGTATATAATAGATATTATAAAAAATAGCTTTAATATAGCTATAAATGAAGATTTACTGCATACTGTCATAAGAAAGGGCGCTCATTTTACAGAGTATCTTATTTTGGCAGTTTTTGTGATGTTTGGACTTACAAAAAATAATATTTCAAAGGCATTTTTAAAATCAGTTATAATATGTTCACTTTATGCCATGACAGATGAATTTCATCAGCTTTTTGTAGCAGGACGTTCTGGAAGAGTTTTTGATGTTATGGTAGATACTTCGGGAGCAGCTTTAGGGACTTTTATATATTCTAAAATAAAACGGACTAATAAATAAAATAGGAAATGTTTATGGTGGAGGTAATTTATATGAATGAGAGCAATCGAGTGGAATTTAAAAGAGAACTAAATGATAGTCTTGAAAAAGAAGTTGTTGGATTTTTAAATTATGCTGAGGGCGGAGAAATATATATTGGAATTACGGATGATGGGAAAGCTATTGGTATTGAAAATGTGGATGATGTTCAAAAAAGAATAGTAGATAGAATAAAGAACAATATATTTCCATCCACAATGGGATTATTTGATGTGATTACTACCGTAATGGATGGTCAAGATATTATTAAAATTATAATCTCTAGCGGTCCTGATAAGCCATATTACATTAAAAAATATGGAATGTCTCCAAATGGCTGTTTGTTAAGGGTAGGAACAACTGTACAACAAATGACTATGGAAATGATTGATTCTTTATACTCAAAACGCATCAGAAATTCACTTGGAAAGCTTGTATCACCAAGGCAAGACCTTACGTTTAAACAGCTGAAGATATATTACGAAGAAAATGGTTATGATTTGAATGACAAATTCTTAAGTAATTTAGAATTATTCACTGAGGATAATAAGTTAAATTATGCCGCATATTTATTAGCTGATGAAAATGGAATCTCTATGAAAGTTGCTAAGTATTCAGGAACTGATAAAGTAGACTTAATTGAGAATGCAGAGTTAGGGTATTGTTCATTGATTAAAGCAACTGAGAATATTTTAAATAGATTGGATATTGAAAATATCACAAAGACTGAAATTACATCTACACTACGAAAAGAAAAACGAATTGTGGATTCTACAGCATTAAGAGAAGCTGTTGTAAATGCTATAATTCATAACGATTATTCAAACGGGATTCCTCCAGTTTTTGAAATATTTTCTGATCGCTTTGTTATTACATCATCCGGAGGATTGCCTCAAGAACTAAATCAAGAAGAATTCTTTGAAGGAATTTCTGCGCCTAGAAACAAAGAACTAATGAGGGTATTTAAAGATGTTAAATTAGTTGAGCAGCTTGGTTCTGGGATACAAAGAATACTAAAGGTATATGATCGAAATATTTTTTCGTTTAGTACAAATTTTCTGAAGGTTAATTTCCCTATAAAAAATGCCGGTAAGAATGCCGGTAAGAATGCCGGTAAGAAACCAGTAAAGCTTAGTGAAAACCAAAAAAGAATTATTAGTTTGATACAAAGTGATAAGAATATTACCCAAGTTGAGATAAGTGAAAAATTAAATATCGATATCAGAACAGTTGAAAGAAATATGAAAAAACTTCAAGAAGGGAATATCATCAGCAGAGTAGGTTCATATACACAAGGTTACTGGGAGATACTAGAGTAGATTATGAAAAAAGCAGCAGTTTTAGTAATGATAATGACTATTATTTCAAAGACACTTGGCTTTGGAAGGGATGTTATTTTATCGTATTTTTATGGAGCATCATATATAAGTGATTCTTATCTTATATCGCAAACTATTCCAAATGTACTGTTTGGCCTTATAGGAACGGCTATAGTGACCGCATATATTCCAATGGAGAGCAGAATTGAAAGTAGTTTGGGTATTGAAGCTGGTAATAGATACACAAGTAATCTTATAAATATAGTGCTTGTTATAGTGCTTCTAATTTTTGTGCTTTCATTTATATTCTCTAGGGAAATAGTGAAGGTATTTGCCTCTGGGTTTCATGGAGAAATGCTTGATATGACGGTAAGCTTTACGAGGATAAGTTTATTTGGAATATTTTTTATTGCACTTTTTGCGATATATAGCGGTTTTTTGCAGATAAAGGGAGATTTTTTAACTCCAGCTTTTACAGGGATTCCATTTAATATGGTTATAATAGCTTCTATTGCGTTATCTTCTAGAATGGGAATAGGCGCACTTTTATATGGAACTTTAATTGCTACTGTATTTCAGCTTATAGTTATGTTTCCATCAGCGAAAAAGCTTGGATTTAGATATCATAAATTTATAGATTTTAAGGATGACAATATAAAGGAAACTTTAGCAGTTATGTATCCTGTTATTTTTGGAGCATCTATAAATCAAATAAATGTGCTTATAGATAGAAGTATTGCCTCTTCTGTTTCGATAGGAGGAATTTCTGCACTTAATTATGCGAGCAAGCTTAATTTATTTGTGCAAGGTATTTTTGTACTTTCTATAGTATCGGTAATTTATCCTAAGATGGCGAGGGATAGTGCAAGTGGAAATATTGAGAGTTTGAAGCGAACTATAACAAAAACTATAAATATAATTTGCATATTTGTGATTCCTACTACGATTATTTTTATGGTATTTTCGGAGCCTATAATAAAGCTGATGTTTGGTAGGGGAGCTTTTGATTATGATGCTATAAAGATGAGTAGCTCGGCGCTGTTTTTCTACTCTATTGGCATGATTGGAATTGGAATTAGGGAAGTGCTGGCTAGGGCGTTTTATTCGCTTCAGGATACGAAGACACCTGTTATAAATGCAAGTGTAGGAGTAGTTATTAATATAGTTTTAAATTTTATACTTTCTAAGTATCTTGGGGTTGGCGGATTGGCGCTGGCTACTTCTATTTCGGCACTTATTACAGCATTTTTGATGTTTTTAAGCTTAAGAAAGAAGCTATTTCATCTCTGATTTAAATAATTTTATTTTTTACCCCACTTTTTTAAATAAATTGACATATTATTATATAAGGACATAATTTTGAGAAGTTATAGTCCTAGGAATGGTATGTTTACATTTATTAAAATAGGGAGGGAAGGTAATGGAACGTGAATTTATTGAAGAAGACTATTTGCTTATTGAAACTCTTTTAAGACAATATCATGATGGGGATTCTGAGGCCTTAGGAATTTTACTGGAGAAAATAGAGCCTCTTATAGTCAGTACCTGCAAATATTATTTTGGATTTGTAGATGAAGACCTTCTTCAAAATGGAAGGGTTTGTTGTATTGAGAGTATTCAAAAATTTGATTTTAACTTAAAAGATATTAAATTTTTAGGATACCAAAAGAGACAATTAAAATATTTTTATTTCGATTTAAAAAGGGCGCAGGTTAAAAGGGATGAGAGGGAATGCCTTTTAAGTACAGAAGGAAGCTACTTAATGGAATCTCTTACTTATGATGAGTTAGGATATAATAAGGTAGAAGTAAAAATTATGTTAGGTTATCTAAACTATAAAGAGCGATATATAGTGGAGCACAATATATTAATGAGGGAAACGCTTAAAGACGTAGCCAAACATTTAGACATAAATTATGATTATGCTAAAGAGCTAAAAAAAAAGCCATAGAAAAACTTAGAAAACTCAAAAAATCCGAAAATCCTGAAGGATCTAGAGATAATGACGAAAATGAAGACCATGAATTGGATGCGTTTTCTAAAAAGCCTAAAAAGTTTACATATAATGAAAGAGCTGCGTAGGCTCTTTTTTTTGTAATTTTTTTGTCACTTTTAGTTTTTGGTGGGACATTTTATGTTTTTATATAAAAAACTATGGGTAGGAATAGGTTATGTGGAACATTTATCGGAGTAAATGTTTCGTAAATATTATCTATATCTGATAATAATATAACAAAAAGGAGGTAACTAATTAAATGTATTCAGCTAAAAGAAAAAACAAGTATTTGGCTATCTTTACGACATTTATGATGGTAGCTATGCTCTTACCAGCAGGTGTTTTTGCTGAGGAAAGTGACAAAAAAACGGATGTCAAACCTACTTCTGGTATTGTAACTATGACTGTGGGGGAAATGGGATATACTGTGGATGGCGTATCGAATCAAGCAGATGTAGCCCCTTATTTGGAATCTGGAAGGGTAATGGTACCAGTAGCTTTTGTAGCCCCTGCACTAGGCAGTGAATCAGCTATGTGGTATCCAGCAGAGAAAAAGGTTGAGGTTGAAAAGGACGGAATAAAGACTTATCTTTGGATAGGCAAGACATATATGGAAGTTAATGGTCAAAGAATAGCAATTGATGTACCTGCTCGTATTCAGTCAGTGGGAAAAGGTGGAAGAACTATGCTTCCTATATCTTGGGTAGCAAAAGCGCTAAACGTAGAATATAGCTGGGATAATGCTTCTAAACAGGTATCTTTCTACAAGATGACTACTTATGATAAATCAGGGACTTATGGTCCTGAAACAGGTAGTGAAATTATTAATGGAACAGTAGTAGTTAAGGCTCCAAATACTACTTTACAGAATTTAGTTATTAAGGGAGACCTTATTATTGCTGAAAGTGTAGGAACTGGAGATGTAACGCTTAGGAATATTACAGTAGAAGGCAAAACTTATGTACGTGGTGGTGGTAAAAACAGTATACGTATAATAGGTGGACAATATAATGGAAATATAGTTATTGAAAATACTCCAGATGGTGGAACTCGTATAAGTGTTGTAAATGCACAGGGGGTATCTGTAGTAATTGCTACAGGAGAACCAGGTGAAAAGGTAATTCTTGAAGGGGCATTTAAATCTGTAGAAGTTAATGCGGCTAATGTAAGCATAACTACTCAAGGAGCTACTACTATAGGAAGTATGACTGTAAATACTGAAGGTGCTAAGATTGAATTGGGTCAGGGAACTACTGTATCTACATTTACTGCAAATGTAGCCGTAGCAGTAACTGGAACTGGTACAATCACAACAGCAACAATAAATGCAAGCGGTGTAAGTTTTACAACTCCGCCAACTAAGATAGAAACTGCAACTGGTGTAAAACCTCCGACTACAACTACGGGTGGTGGAAGTACAGAAAGTGGTGGCGGTAGCAGTGGTGGAAGTACTACTAAAACAGCTATGATAGAAAAAATGGAACAGCAAGGAATGCCAACTTCAGCAGTTAAGGTAAAAGTTAACGGAAGTTATCAAAGTAGCTATACACTTTTATTTGATGATGTAACACTTACTTCTACAACAAATGGAACTGTAGTAGTTGCTACTGCAGTGCTTAACGATATAACTAGATTAAAAGTAAATGTAGGTGGAACTATATATTCAGGAAGTACACTTAGTTTTTAGTAGGAGTAAATTTTTAATATTAAGAAATAGGAGGAATGTTAGATGATACGTAAAGATAGTGGACGTTCTAAATTTATATCACTGTTAGTAATATTGACTATGGTGTTTAGTATGATAATGCCGATGGGAGCTTGGGCAGCTTCAACTGATCTCGCACATGATGTGGCAGGAAATACACATACTTTTGCACAACTACAAGAGGGATATATGGCTGGTGATATAACAGCACTTAGTGTTGAGATAAGTACAACTACGCCTTCTCAGGCTAATGTGACAGCAACTTTAGAAGGAACAAATGCAAGTAGTTTTGAATTTAATGCAGGAACAACTACAGCATCTATGGGGGAAATAACTAATACCACTCCTGCTACATTTACGATAAAACCAAAAGTAGGCTTAACTGAAGGAACTTATGTGGCAACTGTAAGAATAGTATCTGATGAAGATGTGACAGGTATTACTTTTGATATTACTCAAGTAGTTACAGCGGCACCACCTGCATCATATACACTTACTTTAAATGGAACGGGTTTAACTACAACTCCAGCAGCAGGAAGTATAGCAGCTGGGACTTCTGTAACAGTAACTGTAGCACCGCCTGTAGGGCAGATGGTAAATATCTTTACTGTTGGAGGGGTAGATAAAAAGGCAGAACTTGTGAATAATCAGTATACGTTTAATATGCCTTCTGAAAATACAACTGTAGTAGTAAGTTATATAGAATCAAACTATATAATAGATATTTCAGAGGCAAATGTACTGTTAGTAGGAGATTATGCTTTTACTTTGACTAATGTTGATGAGGCGATATATAATTTGAATAATTATATTCATGCAGCTCAAAGTGTTAAAAATACAGGAACAAAAGATGCTCCTCAATATCATATATATCTTCATGTAGGAAATGGAATGTGGTATGATTTGGTGACAAATCCAGATTTAGATCCAACTAAAAAACTTAGTGAGTCAGAAATAAACTTAATTCAATCTAAGTATGGAGATCCTGGAAAATATGTATATATTAATATGGAATATGTTATAGATCCATCGTAAATCAATGAGTTATAATAGCAAAAACCTTGGGATTTTTTCTCAAGGTTTTTTTGTTCGTAAAAGAATTATGCTCATTATCTTTTTTTGCATAGACAAACTCTATATAATGTATTAATTCTATCTATTTGAACAATCGCTCTTTTGTTGATATTATTAAATTAGTATGAATATGAATATGGATATACATAGAAAGGAAGATTTTAAGATGAAAAAATTTTTAGCGGGAATGATGGTGAGTTTGCTTATGGCAACTTCGCTTGTAGGTTGTGGGGCAAAGACTGAGGTAGCAGAAGAACCTGCTAAGCTTGAGGACAAGCTTGTGATTTATTCGACTCATGGGGAAGATATGCTGGAGTTTGTAGCGGATGCGTTTACTGAAAAGACTGGTGTACCTGTCGAGTTTATAAATCTTAAAGGGGAGCTAGCTGATCGTGTAAGAGCGGAAAAGGAAAATCCGCAGGCGGATATAATGTATGGTGGAGCTTCTTCGTTATTCATCGAGATGTCTAAAGAAGGTGTATTTGAGCCTACTACACCTTCTTGGGCAGGGGAAATGGATGATATGTTCAAATCTCAAGATGGTAGTTGGTATGGTACTATAAAGACTCCTGTTATGATGTTCTATAACAAGGAAATGCTTTCTGCGGAGCAAGCGCCTAAGGATTGGGCAGACCTTGCTAAACCTGAATACAAAAACCTTATTGTTTCTAGAGACTCGGTATCTTCTTCTATCCGTGCGACTATGATGAGTATTCTTTATCAGTATGACAAAGCGGGAACGTTAGATGAGGGCTGGGATTTCCTTTCTAAGCTTGATGCGAATATGAAAAACTACTACAACAGTGGCTCTATGCTTTTCCAAGCGGTTGGTAAAAAGGAAGCGGCTATAAGTTTTGCGGTTCAAAGTGATATTATAGATAATATCGAAAACAACAAGATGCCTCTTGAAATTATAGATGCTACAAGTGGTAGTGTGGTTATAACTGATGGTGTGGCGGCTATAAAAAATGCACCTCATCCAAATGCGGCTAAGGCTTTTGTTGAGTTTGCAGGAAGTGCAGAGATGCAGTCTAAGATAGCGAATGAGTTTAACAGAATTCCAACGCTTACTTCAGCGCTTGAAAGCTGTCCTGAGTGGATGAGCACTGAGTACAAGGCTATGGATATTGACTGGGGCGTAATTTCTGAAAAACAAAGCGAGTGGCTTCAAAAATGGAATGATGAAATCAAAGATGCAAGTAAAGATATAAAGGAATAAGCTACTAAAATAAGTATTTAAATGTGGCGAAAAATCAGCTGTGCTGGTACTATTATAGTACGGTGCAGCTTTTTTTGTGAAAGGAGCAATATGAGGGTCGCTTTAGAAAATCTAAGTCATAGCTTTGGTGATAACAAGGTATTGGATAATATTAACTTAACTGTGGATAAGGGGGAACTGTTTACGCTACTTGGGCCTTCGGGTTGTGGAAAAACTACAATACTTAGGATTATTTCGGGATTTATAGCGCCAAGTGAGGGGCGTATTTTTATTGGAGAGCGTGATATAACGGCTCTTCCTCCTGAAAAGCGAAATATAGGGATGGTGTTTCAAAATTATGCACTTTTTCCTCATATGACTGTGGTGGAAAATGTGAGATATGGACTTTTGGTTAAAAAGCTTGAAAAGAAGGTTATAGATGAAAAGGTAGACAAGTATTTAGCTTTAGTCGGGATGGATAGGTATCGCCAAAGAAAGATTTCTGAGCTTTCGGGAGGTCAGCAGCAGCGGGTAGCGGTGGCTAGGGCGCTTGCGGTAGAACCTGAGCTGTTACTTCTGGATGAGCCGATGTCAAATCTGGATGCGGCGCTCAGGGATAGGATGAGGGATGAAATCAGAGAGCTTCAGCAAAAACTTGGAATTACTACAATTTTTATAACTCACGATCAGCGAGAAGCGCTTTCGATTTCGGATAGGATTGCGGTTATGAATGAGGGGCAGTGCATTCAAATAGGCACGCCGTTTGAGGTATACAACAGTCCGAGAAATGAGTTTGTAGCTAATTTTGTAGGGGAATCAAATATATCGACTCATGGGTTTATGGATGGGATCGGAAATTTAAGACCTGAGATGGTACTGCTTTCGGATGAGGATATATCGGGAAAAAATCTTCAGGGAAGTATAGTAAAGGCAGCGTTTAATGGAAGCACTATTGAGTATGTGGTAAGGGTTGGTGCTCAGAGTATAAAGGCGCTTTGTCTTAATGATGGAAGTAGCATGAGAGCTGTAGGGGACAAGGTGTTTGTAGGGCTGAGAGGTGATAGGTAGTATATTGCAAAATTCAAATGTATAGGTTATAATAAAATCAAACAAACGGAGCGAAAATGAAAATGGCTCCATTTATTTGATAACAAAACAGGTGATTTCATAACCAAACAAACGGAGCTAAAACGAAAATAGATCCATTTGTTGGTTTGTAAAATGGAGATGATTGATATGAATGATAAGTTAAAAGTTGATGAAATTAAGATTTTTTTTGGAGACAGACCTTTTACAAGTGATGAGCTTTACTACTTTTATACGCAATATGATCCGGAATTGAACAAGAATACATTTCGTTGGAGGGTTCACGCTCTTAAAACTCAAGGACTTATCAATACAATTAAGCGAGGAGTCTATGTAACCTGGACCAAAAAAGATTTTAACCCTGCTTTAGGGAAAAAGCTAACTCAGTTGTTTTCTAGAGTCCAAAAACAATATCCTTATAGCGATATGTGCATTTGGGAGACTTCTTGGTTAAATAATTTTATGGTTCATCAAGCATTTTCTAGTAATGTTATCTTAGAAATAGACAAGGATTCAGCACCTGCAGTATTTGCCTTCTTGCAAGAACTTCGTAGAGATGTTTATTTAAATCCTAGTAAGCATGAAGTTGATAATTATATTATCTCTAGTCAGAATAATATTATTGTTAAGAACCTTATCGTTACATCTCCGCTGAAGGAAACACAAGGAATAGTCATACCAACTATTGAAAAAATTATGGTAGATATCTTTGCAGATGAAGATTTATTTGTTACTTATCAAGGGGCAGAACTTAAAAATATTTATCAGGAGATGTTTAGGTCTTTTAATATTAACCAATCGACATTGAAGCAATACGCAAATAAGAGACATGTTAAAAATAAGTTAATATCTTTTCTAAAAGAAGAAACGGATATAGATAATGATGAACTTTTTATATGAGGTGATTAAATGATACAAGAGACAACTTATACAAAAGAATGAAATTGATATTGAAAAGATTTTAATGGAAGTTGTAGAGGGGAGTGGGATTTTTACTCATTTTGAAGAGAATGTGAGGCAAGGAAATAATGAAGTGCCAAAAGCTCATTATAAAATTTTTTATGAGTCATTACTTGATGGTGAAGTGAGCTACATTTTATTGGATATTTTATTTGAGAAAAGCCACTATGAAGAGGTTATAAAAAAGAGGATTGACTGCAGCTTAATAGAATATGTAGAGCCAGAAATAGAAGTATTTATGCCAAGTGTGGATTGTATTTTAGGCGATAAATTGACAGCCTATGCACCAAATACCACGGGTATACCATATGGAAAGAGCAAAGAGTTGGAAATAATAAAGCAATTATTTGATGTTGGAAATTTATTTGATGAGATGAGGAATGTAGATATCGTTGGTAAAACTTTTAAGCAAATGGCGGAGCAAGAATTAGCTTATAGAGGAAGAAATCAAGAATTAACCTATGAAGATGTGCTTGATGATATATTTGAAACTTCAAAGATTCTAAGTGAGAGAGGAAGTATTGAGAAAGAGATATTTAATCAATTACAATTAGGAGTAAATAGAATCAAGGATTATATATTTTCAAAGAACTATATTGTCGAAAGTGCAGTGAATAGTGCATCTAAAGCAGCCTATTTATCTTTGCTTATAAAATATGGTGTTACTGATTATGAAAGGTTTGATCCTAAAATAAATCTAAGAGAGTATATTATTGAACATCCTGATTTTAGAAAGTTTAAAACGATTATGAAGTTTGATCCAGAAGCTTATTTTTATTGGTATAAGAGTGTTAAATTATTGGAATTGAATGCAGTGAGAGATAGGTAGTATATGGAAAAACACATCTTAGATAGGTTTAGGCATTTTAAGCTTAGCTATATAATACTTTTTTGGATTGCACTTGGCTTTATAGTGTTTCCTATGATAAATACGATACTTAAGAGTTTTGAAAATGGTGGTATGGTTTTTTACAAGAATTATACGGATTATTTTGCAAATCCTAATAATTTGAGAGTAGTATACAACACTTTCAAAATGGGAATTGTTACGGTGATTGTATGTGGGTTTATTGGAACGACTTTAGCGCTTTACACTGGGTTTGTGGAAATGCGTTTTAGAAAGGCAATTCATGTGCTTCTGCTTAGTCCTATGATGGTTCCTGGGGTAGTCATTGTTATAGCGTTTATTCAGCTTTATGGTGAAAGTGGAATGGTGACAAAGCTTATTCAGGCTTTTTTTGGACTGGAAAGTATTCCTTATAGGTTTGGTGGGTTTTGGGGGATTATTTTTGTGCATGCGTATACGCAGTATGTATATTTTTACTTAAATGTTTCGATTTCACTAAAGTATTTGGATTATGCAGCGATTGAAGCGGCAAGGGGGCTGGGGGCCTCAAAGTTTTATATTTTTAGGACGGTGGTATGGCCTTTTATTTTGCCTGCGCTACTTTCTTCTTCGATTGTTACTTTTATTTCGGGGATTGCCTCGTTTTCAGCGCCTAATCTTATTGGGGGAAGGTACAAGGTACTTAGTACGCAGATAATGATTTCTAAGTCGAATAATTATCTTAATTTAGCGTCTATGCAGGTGGTTATTCTTATGGGGATGGGGCTTGTCGTTATGTTTCTTATGCGGTATTTTGAGCAGAAATATTCTCAAGAAGCTTCGGTAAGAAGTATTGCGATTGAAAGGGTTAGGCTCAAAAATAGGGTTTTAAGTTTTGGACTTTCGTTTTTGATTTTGGCGCTTGTAGTGATGATAGTGCTTCCGGTATTTACTATTTTCCTATTTTCTTTTGCGGATTCAAGTAGTATAATGATGGACATATTTCCTAAGGAGTTTGGAATGTGGAATTATTCAAAGATAATTGAGAAAAAGCGGGTTATGAAGCCGTTTTTGAATAGTATTGTAATGCCTCTTCAAGCAGTAGGGTTAGGGTTACTAATTTCGCTACCGGTAGCGTATATGAGTGCAAAGCGAAAAAATAGGGTGAATGTTTTATTGGAGCTTTTGTTTATGATTCCATGGGCTATGCCGGCAAGTACGATTGCGATAAATCTTATAAATTCGTTTAACAAAAATAATATATTTGTGTTTAATGAAATTCTTATAGGGACTTATTGGATTGTGCCGCTGGCGTATATTTTGACGGCGCTTCCGCTACTTATTAGGACTAATATGCTTGCGTTTGGAAGTTTTAATATGGATTTAGAGTATGCATCTAGGGGGCTTGGCTCAGGAAGGGTAAGGTCTTTTTTGACAGTCACTGCGCCTGTGATTTCTCCAGCTATATTTTCGGGGGCTATTTTGGTATTTATAAAGTGCGTGGGGGAATACACGATGTCAGCACTGCTGTATGGTATTTCTAATAGGCCGGTTTCGATTGCTATGGTTACAGCGATGCAGGAATTTGATTTAGGACTTTGTATGGCATATGGCTCACTTGTAGTGCTAATTTGCATTGCGGCAATGGTTGTAGTATTTAGATTTGATAAAGTTATATATTGAGTACGGTTATAAGAAAAGGTAAGAAATCTATATGAAAAAAGAAAATTTGAAGAAAATAATTAGTAGTGGAGAAAGCATTACTGTAGAATTTAAAGAAAGTAAAGATAAGTTAAACAAAGATGTGTATGACTCAGTTTGTGCATTTTTAAATAGATATGGTGGAAAACTATTTTTAGGAGTTAATGATGCGGGTGAAATTACTGGAGTAACTCCAAATGTGGTTGAACAGATAAAAAAAGATTTTGTAACAGCCCTAAATAATCCTAATATGCTCAATCCTACGGTTTATTTGGCAGTAGAAGAAATTGAAATTGATGGAAAAATAATCCTGTATATTAATGTTCCTGAAAGCTCTCAAGTACATAGATGTAAGGGGAAGATATTTGATAGAAATGAAGATGGTGATTTCGATATTACAAACAACACAAATCTAGTATCTGGGCTATATATTAGAAAACAGAGTGCTTATACAGAGAATATAATTTTTCCATATGCTGATATGGATGAGTTGGAAGATGAATTATTTATAAGGGTTAGAAAAATGGTTGGAAATATGAGGCCTGGTCACCCATGGGTTTTGATGGATAATATTGATTTGTTGAAAAGTACTGGTATGTATTTAAAAGATCAGATTACGGGAAAACAAGGGATTACACTTGCAGGGATTCTAATTTTTGGTAGTGAGCTTATGATACAAACGGCTCTTCCTCATTATAGAACAGATGCTATTTTGAGACGTGAAAATCTTGATAGATATGATGATCGAGATGATATAAGAGTTAATCTTTTAAGAAGCTATGAAAGGTTGATGCAGTTTGTAGCAAAGCATCTTAATGATAAGTTTTATCTTGAAGGAGATCAGCGGGTAAGCTTACGAGATAAAATTTTTCGAGAAGCTATTTCAAATTTATTGATTCATAGAGAGTTTGCTAATCCATTTCCTGCAAAGTTAGTTATAGAGAAAGATAGGGTTTATATCGAAAATAGTAATAAGCCACATGGCAATGGAATTATTGATCCTGCTGACTTTTCGCCTTATCCTAAAAATCCAAAGATTGCAAAGTTCTTTAAAGAAATTGGACTGGTTGATGAGCTTGGCTCAGGGGTTAGAAATATATTTAAATACAATAAAATCTACTCTGGTGCAGAACCAGAATTTATAGAGGGCGATGTTTTTAAAACAATTATTCCGTTGATACCGCAAGATAGTGAACAAGATAGTGAACAAGATAGAGTTCAGGAAATTACAATAAAGTTACTGGAATTTTGCAAGATACCTAAAACAAGAGCAGAAATTCAAGCATTCTTAGATATAAAAAGTAGGAGGTATGTAATTCAAAATATATTAAATCCGTTAATTAACGGAGGGATTCTTAAGATGACTCTTCCTGATAAACCAACAAGCAAGAATCAAAAATATTATTCTAATAGATAATTATATTAGTGAAGGAATAAAAAGGGTATAGGTCGAGTCGGCTTATACCCTTTTATAAGGTATATAAAAAGATGTATAATGCTCAATATATTTTTTTGAAAAACGGGTATATATTTGTTGTAGTTTAGAGGGGGCAGATGGTATAATAGACTATCTTGCTAAAAAGGAAGAAAATAAACAAAATTAGGAATTTTAAAATAGTATATTATTGTTAAGGAGAACTATATGGGGAAAAAAGTAAAGTATATTGTGAAGCAGTTCAATTTATGGGGTTTAATGGTAGCGGTCATTTCAATGAATCTCTTTGTTTTCACACCAATGACATCTTATGCGTTGTCAGGAACTATAAATTTCTCTGGTCCAGATTTGGCAACTACGACTCCAAATGCAGCTTTTACAGATGGGCAAACTGTTAATGGTATCAATGCATCTGATATTGATGGAATTGATATTGATATGTATGGTTCACCAGATAAAACGACTAAGACAGGACAGTTTCTGTATTTGGGATTTCAAAATTGCATTTTATTAGATGATGCACCAAACCATACTTATACCTATCTCGTTATTGAAAGTCGAGATGGAACAGATTTTTGTTTGAATTCAATGTATATTAATAATTCTAATGGAGATCAAGACTTAGTTAGCGTTGAAGGGTTTAGAGATGGATCATCTACAGGAACAGCTAATCTAACCTTAGATATGGGTGGAATGCCAACTCAGTTTACTCAAACAACTGGGCTGATACCGTCTGTTTTTCAAAATATGGATAAAATAGTAATTAAATCGACTACACCAACGTCTTTGAATGATGTGAGTGTAGGTATTGGGGAAATTAATATAAGTGATCCTGTTTTACCTGACCCACCAACATTAACGGCAGATACAGATAGTAATAGTGTAGACAATGATTTAGAAATTACCTTTCCAGAAGATGCCACATATCGAGGTGCCATTACAGGTATGACTTATAATGGAAATACACTTACGGCGTCTCAGTATGATATTACTCAAAATGGTAAAATTATATTAAAACCAAGTGTAGCTGGGAATACTTATTTAAGAACTCCAGGAGAATCAAACTTAGTTATAAAGGCGACTGGATATAGTGATGCAACAGTATCACAGACTATAAATGCAGGAACGCTAGTGAGTCTGGAAGTAACTACTCAGCCAGTACCAGGCGCAGTAAGTGGGGATGCATTTTCAACTCAGCCTATAGTAAAATTAAAAGACCAATATGGGAATTATTGTATTACTGGAGTATCTGTAGGAGAAGCTGTTGTAGCAACCGCTAAATCGGGAACCGGGTCGTGGACGATAGGTGGAACTACTTCTAAAAATGCAGTAGCTGGAACTGCTACATTTACAGATTTAACTTCTACACTTGTAAGCATGGGAAATGGAGCAATAACTTTCACCAGTGGTACGAAAACTATAGATAGTACTGAGTTTACTATTCCCCCAAATGCAGGGAAGTCACTTACGGCAGATACTACTGTTAATAGTGTAGACAACGACTTAGAGGTAACTTTTGCAGATGACTCTTCATATAGAGCTGCTATAACAGCAGTAAAATATAATGGAAATACACTTACAGCTTCACAGTATGACAAGACTCAAGCAGGGAAAATTATATTAAAACCAAGTGTAGCTGGAAATAGCTATTTAAGAACGCCAGGAACAGCAAATGTAGTTATAAGTGCAACTGGATACAATGATTCAACGGTTTCCCAGACGATAAATGCAGGGGCTTTAGCTAGCTTAGAAGTCACAACACAACCTGTCACAGGAGCAGCAAGTGGTGATGCTTTCGGGACACAACCTGTTGTAAAATTAAAAGACCAATATGGAAATTACTGTACAACCGGGGTATCTTCAGCAGAATCTGTTGTGGCAACTGCTAAATCAGGAACAGGGTCGTGGACGATAGGTGGCACAACGACTAATGCGGCTTCAACTGGAACGGCAACATTTACTGATTTAACATCAACGCTATTAACTCCGGGAAATGGTGCGATAACATTTACAAGTGGGGTTAAAACCGTAGATAGTAATTTATTTACAATTCCACTAAAAACAGCAAAGCCGCTTACTGCAGATACAACTAACAATAGTGTAGATAATGATTTAGAAATAACTTTTGCTGAAGATGCAGCATACAGAGCGGCAATAACAACGGTAACGTATAATGGAAATACACTTACAGCTTCGCAGTATGATAAAACACAGGCAGGGAAAATTACATTAAAACCAAGTGTGTCTGGGAATAGCTATTTGAGAACGCCGGGAACCGCAAATGTAGTAATAAGTGCAACTGGATATAATAATTCAACGGTTTCACAGACGATAAATGCAGGGGTAGCAACTAGCTTAGAAGTAACTACTCAGCCAGTACCTGGGACAAAAAGTGGTGATGCATTTGCTACTCAGCCAGTAGTAAAATTAAAAGATCAATATGGAAATTACTGTATCACAGGAGTTTCAGTTGGAGCAGCTATATCAGCAGAAGCAAAAGCTGGAACTGGAAGCTGGAGCCTAGGTGGAACGCTTTCTAGTACAGCAGTAGAAGGAACAGCAACTTTTGCGGATTTAACAGCAACTTTAGTGAGTCCAGGAAAAGGTGCGATAACATTTAAATCAGGGGCACTTGAGATAGATAGTAGTCAGTTTGATATACCGCTAAAGGCAGTCAAACCATTAAGTGCAGATACTACAGATAATAATGTAGACAATAATTTGGAAATAACTTTTGATGAAGATGTAGCATATAGAGCAGCAATAACAGCAGTAACATATAATGGGAATACGCTTGATTTCTCGCAATATGATAAAACACAGGCAGGAAAAGTTATATTAAAGCCAAGTGTGTCTGGAAATGTTTTTTTAAGAACGCCAGGAACAGCAAACGTAGTTATAAAGGCAACTGGTTACAACGATAATAGTGTACAGCAGACAATAGATGAAGGAGCGGTGGCTAGTTTAGAAGTAAGCACGCAACCATTACCTGGAGCAGCTAGTGGAGATGAATTTGCGACTCAGCCAGTAGTAAAACTAAAAGACCAGTACAATAACTATTGTACTACAGGTATTTCAGTTGGAGCAAATGTATCAGCAGAAGCTCATAATGGAACAGGAAGCTGGACTATAAGTGGAACTACTTCTAAAAATGCAGTACTAGGAGTAGCTGAATTTACAAATCTTAAAGCAAGTGTGATAACTAATGGAAAAGGGGCTATAAAATTTACATTGGGAAGCATAACTGTAAATAGTAGTGAATTTACGATACCACTTAAATCTGAAAAAACCTTAACGGCAGATGACACAAATAACGATGTGGATAATGATATAGAAATTAAATTTACATCAGATTTAGATTTTGAATCAGCAGTGTCAAAAGTTACTTTTGATGGACAAGAACTATCAGCAGGACAGTATGTAATAGGAAGTGGTTATATAAAATTAAAGCCAAGTGTAGTAGGAACGGCAAATTTAAGACTTCCAAAAACTGCAAATTTAGTTATTACAGCAACGGGATATAATGATTCAACCGTAATCTAGACAATAAATGCCGGAGCGGTAAATCGTTTAGATATAAGCACTCAGCCAGTACCTGGAACAGCTAGTGGAGATGAATTTGTGACTCAGCCAGTAGTAAAACTAAAAGATCAGTATGGAAATTACTGCACCACAGGCGTTTCAGTGGGAGATGAGATTACTGCATCAGCCAAGAATGGAACAGGAACCTGGAGTTTAGGCGGGACTACTTCTAAAAATGCAGTATTAGGAGTAGCAGAATTTACAAATCTTAAAGCAAGTGTAGTAACTAATGGAAACGGTGCAATAAAATTCAGTGCAGGTAGCGTGGAAGTAGATAGTAATGTGTTTACTATACCGCCAAAAGCAGAAAAAACTTTAATCGCAGATGACACAAATAACAATGTGGATAATGATATAGAAATCAAATTTACAGCAGATTTAGATTTTGAATCAGCAGTATCAAAAGTTACTTTTGATGGAAAGGAACTATCAGCAGGACAGTATGTAATAGAAAGTGGTTATATAAAATTAAAACCAAGTGTAGTAGGCAATGCAAACTTGAGACTTCCAAAAACTGCAAATGTAGTTGTTACAGCAACAGGATACAATGATTCAACTGTAATGCAGACAATAGATGCAGGCGCAGTAGCAAGCCTAGAGGTAAGCGCTCAGCCATTACCTGGTGCAAAAAGTGGAGATTTATTTAAAACTCAGCCAGTAGTAAAATTAAAAGATCAGTATGGAAATTATTGCACTACAGGAGTTTCAGTAGGAAATGCAATTACAGCATCAGCTAAGAATGGAACGGGAAGCTGGACAATCGGTGGAACTGTTTTAAAATCAGCGGTAAATGGAGTAGCTACTTTTGATAATTTATCAGCTACACTTGTTAGTGCAGGAAATGGAATGATTAAATTTGAAGTATCAGGAATAGAAGCAGATTCAGCAGTATTTACGATACCTCCAAAAGCTAGTACAGGTGGCGGAAGTACAGGCGGAGGTGGTGGTGGCGAAACCCCAACAACTCCAACTACACCAACTACACCAACTACACCTCCAGCAACAAAGACTGAGGAAAAAAATGTACCCGTTATAATCAATGGAAAAGTTGAAAATGCAGGAACTGAAACTATAACTCAAAATAATGGAGTAAAAACTGTGGATATGTCAGTATCTGGAGAACTTGTAAATAAAAAGATTGAAGAAGCTATAAAGCAACAGGCACAAACGCCAAACGCTGTAGTAAATAATGTAGTTGAAGTACCAATATCTGCAACAGATGCCAACTCTATAAATACTAAGCTTACTGGTGATGTTGTCAAGAAGATGGATGATAATTCATTTAAGCTTATGATAAATGCGGGTAGTGTAGATTATGTTATACCGGCAAATGAACTAAAAATTGAAAATGTAGCCGCTCAAATGGGCGTATCTCAAGCTGAACTTAAATCTATAGAAGTTCAGATAAAAATAGATAAGGTTACAGAAGAAGTTTCTAAGCAAATTTCAGAAAATGCAGCTAAGAAAAACATGGCGGTAGTAGTTAGTCCAGTTGAATTTTCTATAGTAGCAAATACAGTTTCAAAAGATGGTACGAGAAGTGAAGTTACAATTTCAAAATTTACTCAGTATGTAGAACGTACTATTGCAATTCCAGAGGGAGTAGACCCAAGTAAGATAACAACAGGTGTTGTATATAATGATGATGGAAGCTTTGCACATATACCTACAGAAATTGTATTAAAGGATTCAAAATACTATGCAAAACTTAACTCACCAACAAACTCTAAGTATTCAGTTATATGGAATCCAATAAAAGTGGCTTCTGTGAAAAATCACTGGAGTAAGGAAAGTGTAGAGGATATGGCATCTAGACTTGTCATAGACAATCCAAACAGTTTTGAACCAAACCGTGCGATAACAAGAGGAGAATTTATCGATGTAGTAACTAAGGGTCTTGGAATTTATAGACCTCAGACTGAAGCTGCTAATAAATTTAACGATGTTAATAAGGCGAGCAAGTACTACAATGGAGTGCTTACAGGTGTGGATTATGAACTGATAAATGGTTACAAGGATGGAAGTTTTAAGCCTAACCAGAAGATAACAAGAGAAGAAGCTATGGCAATATATGCAAAAGCAATGGATATATCAAAACTTGAAGCTTCAAATAACTCTAAGCTAAAAACTTATAAGGATTCGTCTAAAATATCTGCTTGGGCCTATGATTCAGTAGATAAAGTAGTAGCATCAGGGATATTTAGCGGAAGAAGTGCTTCACATATTTCACCAAAGGATAATATAACCTGTGCGGAAGCTGTAGTAGCAATGAGAAATCTTTTGGTAAAAGGAAATCTTATAAATAAATAATTTTTTATAATAAAAAGATATAAGTAAAAAGGTATAGAACTGAAATTGACCGTATGGTAATTATCAGATATTCTATACCTTTTTTATATTATGTTAACCTAAAGCAACATCAAGAATCATCATTGTACAGAAGCCTACCATAGCTCCAATTGTAGCAATATCTGTTTTTGAACCACCTTCTTCTCGTTGAGCTTCAGGAATAAGTTCTTCTATTACTACATATATCATAGCGCCCGCCGCAAAGGATAGAGCGTAAGGTAAAATGTGTTGCATGGAGAGGACTGCATAAGCGCCAATAACTCCGGCGATTGGTTCTACAATCCCAGAAGCTTGGCCGTATAAAAATGATTTGGTTCGACTAAATCCTTCTCTTCTAAGTGGAATAGATACCGCAGCACCTTCTGGAAAATTTTGAAGACCTATACCTATAGCCAAGGCTATAGCTCCAGCAAGTGTTGCGCCACTCATACTTCCACTAGCAGCAGCGCCAAAAGCTACACCTACAGCTAATCCCTCAGGAATGTTATGAAGGGTTATAGCTAAGATTAAAAGTACGCTTCTTTGCCACGAAGTCTTGATACCTTCAGCTTGATTTGTATCTAAGCCCATATGAAGATGGGGTAATAGTTTGTCTATCAAATATAGAAAACCACCACCTGCTAAAAATCCAATGCTTGCAGTAAGCCATGCAGTTTGTCCAAGTTCTTCTGCCATAGCTATTCCTGGTGAAAGAAGAGACCAAAAACTTGCTGCAATCATTACTCCGGCGGCAAATCCAAGCATTCCATTTAATACAGTCTTATTTATACTCTTAAAGAAAAATACAAGTCCAGCACCTAATGCAGTTACTCCATAGGTAAATAAGGTTCCAATAAGAGTTTGTTGAACTGGTGAAAATTGTGCAAAAAAATCAAGCATATTTTCGCCTCCTTTTTTATTGTAGTCTTATTACCATAATACAATATTTTATATTAAATGGACAGGCCTATTTTTCTATTTTTGTCATTGGATGTTTTCTTATATATCCACTTCCAAATGGGGTGAATATTGAAATCACTACAAATATTATTAGTATAAATTGATACCACACATATGGAATTATTTCAACTGGGCTTAAAAGACCTTTTGTAAAACTTGCAGCTATAAGAAGTTGTGCCCCATATGGGATGATTCCTTGCACTATACAAGCGCACACGTCAAGTAGGGATGCGGTTCTTCTTGGGTCTACATCATATTCTTTTGATATTTGGCTTGAAAGTTCTCCGCTTATTAGGATTGATACAGTGTTGTTCGCTGTAGCAAAGTTTGTAAGGGCAACAAGGCCACATATTCCAAGTTCTGCAGATTTTCTACCTCTAATAGTAAGTTTTATCTTGTCTATTATCCACTGAAGACCGCCGGCTTCTGAAACCATTTGTGCAAGTCCTCCTGTTAATAGTGAAAGCAGGAATATATCTGTCATTCCAGTAAAGCCTGTGTATACTTCTTGAACAAGACCTAGAATTTTAAAATCTCCATAGAAAAGTCCAAGTGCTCCTGAAAATACTATACCGCCTGTTAATACAACAAATACGTTCATGCCTTTTAGAGCCGCACCTATTACAAATAGGTATGGAAGTATTTTTATAAGGTTATATGTGTACTTTTGAGTTTCTGGAAGCTGTTCTGGGCGACCGAATATAAATAGAAGCACCATAGTAACTAAAGCCGCTGGAATTACAAAGCCCATATTTGCTCTAAATTTATCTTTCATATCTACGCCCTGGGTTCTGGTTGCAGCAATTGTGGTATCAGATATGACAGAAAGGTTATCGCCAAGCATTGAACCAGCTACTACAGCTCCAAGTGTTAAAGGAAGATTCAGGCCACCTTTTTCAGCAAGCGCAACCGCTATTGGGGTTATTGCAACTACTGTACCTACTGAAGTTCCTGTAGCAATAGCTATGAATGATGAAATTACAAATACTCCAACTACGATAAAGTTTACGGGAATAAGTGTAAGTCCAAGGTTTACAGTAGATTCTACTCCACCCATTGCACTTGATACGGTTGAAAAAGCACCAGCTAAAAGGTAGATTAGACACATTATGATTATGTTTTCGCTACCACAACCTTTTATGAATATATTAAATTTATCGTCAAGTGAACCTTTAGTAATAAAAAAAGCGATTATAATTCCAATTACAGCAGCTATTGGTGCGGGAAACTGGTAAAATGCCATTTCTACACCTTTAGCTTGTAAGATGATTCCTGAAAGTAAATATATTAGTACAAAAGCTAGCAAAGGGATAAGCGCACTGAATTTCCCTTTGTTTTTGTCGTTTAAATTTTCCATTATTTTCTCCTATTTGTTAAGTTAAATTATTAGTCTGTTATATTGATTGGGTATTTTCCATAAAGGTCGGCGGCTTGCATAAACATCTCTACTTTTTCGATAGGGGTGTTCATTGGAATTTGGCAACCTGTACTTAAAATGTAGCCTTTTTTTGAATCGTGACCTTTTCTAATGCTTTCTTTTACGGATGCAAAGATGTCTTCTTTGGTTCCAAGCAAGACTACATCTACTGGAGGCACGTTTCCAGTTATTAAAACTCTATCCCCCATTATAGCTTTGGCTTCTTCTAAATCTTCGATATCGTCTATACTGAAGTTTGAAATTCCGGCATCTACTACATCCATCCAAATATCTTTACTTTTACCACAGATGTGGATTCCTGGAGCGCTTCCTGTTTTTTCGGTTATGCGCTGAATATTTTGTTTAAGATATGGAAGTGAGAAGGTTCTAAACTGTTTTGGGCTTAGTAGACTTGTTGAAGAAACTGGGTCTGCAAAGCCTATGGATACGCCTAGTTTTGCAACTTCGTCTATATAGCGGTTGTTTGATTCTACTACTACTTGCATTACTTGGTGAAGTTCTTTTGGATATTTAACCATCCATTTTAAAAGGTTTTCTGTTCCGATTACAGAGGCCGCCACGCTAAGAGGGCCTGACATAGCGGCAGATACATCTACATCTTTTACAAGCGCATCGTAAGTCAGCTTTATAGCTTTTAGCAGTATAGGCAGATTTCCATCAGTCAAAGGGTTGCAGACTTTTAGTTTGTCTACATCTTTTGGGGAGGTGATAACTGGCGCTGCTAGGTAGGAGATGTTGTAGTCTGGATAGGCTACTTTGGCGCCCATAGCTTGTGCTACTCCACGAAGACTTGTAGAAATACTTACTGAATCGTGGTTAAGTCTTTTGAAAAGAGCTATTTCAAGCTCTGCCATAAGTTCGGCTGAGTTGTAATAGTCACTGGCTTTTACGCCGGTGAAATGAGTCATCGTCACACCCATATCTGGAACGGTGATAACTCTGTCAATTTCCTGACCTTTTCCAAACGCGTTCATACGCTCTCTTGGAGTCATTTGATTTTTCATTTTGTTCTCCTTAAATTTGCATCATATTTAATGGTAGCTTTACATTTTTTATGCAGGCACAGGCAAGATTACCATCTTTTGTTTCGTTTTTTGAGATTAGACCTTGTTTTGAAAGGTTTGAAGCGGCAAGGGGACATACGCACAGTGAAGTATTTTCGCCGCAAGCAGCTATGGCTTTTTTCAAAAATGGAAACAGGAACATATCGGTAAGTAGCTGATTATATTTTGCGCCTAGGATATCTGGATTTCCAGCTGGGTCAGCAAAGGAAATAATATCGGCACCTGCATTTGAGATTTCGCCTATGAACTCTAGTAAAACTTCTTCGATGGTATCGAAGGCTTGTTGAACTTTTTCAGGCTGTTTTCTCCAAGCTTTAAATACGGTAGTAAGATCCATAAGGTTACTCAGTATAGAGATGGGGCCAGTAACCATAAAGGCTACGGTATCGCCCTCAGCTTTAAGACTTTTACAAGCTTCTAAAAGTTTTTGAGTTTCTATATTTTCGCTTACGGATTTTTTGGTTAAGTCTTCAAGTGAAGTGTATACATAAGAGCCAGGTCTTGGGCCGGCAACCGCATCGGCAGGTTTTATATCTGCACCTAGAGCTTTGGCTTCTACGGTGTGACAAAATGGAAGTACGGTAAGGCTGTTGTTATTGTCTTCCCTTATTGCTTTAGCTATTTTTAGTATATTTTCTGAACTTGCATATATTTGGTCAAATGGTATATTTAAGTTTTGAACTATTTGAGGGGATATTTCGCCGCCTTCTTTAAATTTGCATTCCATAGCTATTCTCCTTACTAGAATTAAAAATTATTAAAAGCACCAAATAATATTATACGGTTAATACAATAGGCTGTCTGATGACAGCCCCTTTTCAAATATCAATATTAATTAAACTGCTTTTTTCAAATCCAGCCCTTTTATTGTTCTTACGGCTTCTGTAGCATCTACGGTGTAGTAATCTGCGCCGATTTCTCTAGCGTATTTGTTTGAGATTGGGCCGCCACCTATCATAACCGTGTATTTATCTCTTATAGCTTTTTCGGTAAGCATATCAATTACTGTTTTCATGCCGGTCATTGTAGTAGTCATAAGCGTAGACATACATATTATATCGGCATTTACTTCTTCTGCTTTTTCTACAAAGCTTTTAAGTGGAACGTTTCTGCCAAGGTCATGTACTTCAAATCCTGCGGCTTCCATCATTATTTTCACAAGATTTTTTCCGATATCGTGAGTGTCGCCTTCTACAACGCCGATTACTATTTTTATGGAATCATCAGTATTTTCAACTGTAAGGTGTGGTTTTAGTATGTCTAGACCTATGTTTAGGGTATCTGAACAGGTAAGGACTTCTGGAAGGAAGTATTCTTCTTCTTCAAAAAGTTTACTGACTTCATTCATCCCTTCTATAAGGCCATATTTTATAGTATCTTCTGCTGGGATTTCAAGTTCTAGAGTTTTGTTGCAAAACTCAATTACTATTTCGTCTTCCATTTCTACTACAGCTTCGGCAATTTTTTTAAAAATTTCTTGGTTATTCATCGTTATTTCTCCCTTTAAAAATATAAGTGTATTTTAAATTTAAAATTAAATTATTTGATTAAAAATTATATCTAATGATACAATAGTCTGTTTAACTGTATTTATCTATCTAGTCAAGTTGTATTGGATATTTTCCATAAATATTAGCAGCTTCCATAAACATTTCTACTTTTTCGATAGGGGTATTCATTGGAATTTGGCAGCCTGTATTAAGGATATAGCCTTTTGGTGAATCATGACCTTTTTTGATACATTCTTTTACTGAGGCGAATATGTCTTCTTTTGTACCAAGATGTACTATATCTACGGGTGGAACGTTTCCTGTTATTATGGCTTTGTCTCCCATTATTTCTTTGGCTTCTGCAATATCTTCCACATTATCTATACTAAAGTTGGTAATGCCTGCATTTACTACATCGAGCCATATTTCCTTGCTTTTGCCACATATGTGAATTCCTGGGGAACGGTTTGTCTTAGCTTTTATGTGGTCTATGTTTTTCTTTAGGTATGGCAGTGAAAATGTTTGGAACTGCTTTTGACTTATTAGACTTGTTGAAGAAACTGGGTCTGAAAAGCTCATTGATATTCCAAATTTAGCAACTTCATCGATATATCTATTGTTTGACTCGGTTACAACTTCCATTACTTGATGTAGTTCTTTTGGGTACTTAAGCATCCATTTTAAAAGATTTTCTGTGCCAACTATTGATGAGGCTACACTGAGTGGGCCAGCAAGGGCAGCGGTTACGTTTACCTCGTCTATCAGGGCTTCGTAAGTAAGCTGTATAGCTTTTAAAAGCATTGGAAGATGGCTATCTTTTAGTGGGTTACAGACTTCTAGTTTATCGATTTCTTTTGGTGAATTTATTGCAGGGGCTTCGAGATAGGATATATTATTTTCTGGAAAAGCTACTTTTGCTCCCATTGCTTCGGCTACACCTCTAAGGCTTGTCGAAATATTTACTGCATCGTGCTGCAATCTTTTAAAAAGTGCTACTTCAAGGTCGGCCATTACCTCTGCATAGGTATAATGGTCTATAGCTCTTTTGCCTATAAAATGGGACATCGTAACGCCCATATTTGGAATTGTAACCACTCTATCGATTTCCATTCCTTTTGCAAAGGCACTCATACGTTCTTTTGGAGTCATTTCGGTTTTCATAGTGTTCCCCTCTTTAGTATAGATTTAAATTAATATGTATATCTGAAAAAGTTATAACTGCATCAAATTTATTATAATCGTACATTTTTAGAGTGTCTAATTGAAAAATTTAATAGTATGTATTTAAAAAATTGTTATAAGCTAAATTATAGGAGACTATATTGCAAGTCTCCTAAGTTAATTTATATTGAAATTAGAACAATACTGCTTTTGTTCCTTTTGTTTCTTCTTCTATATATTTCTTAACGCTATCACTGTGAAGTGCAGTTTCTAGTGCCGCTTCCCAAGGGTTTCCAGTTTTCTTAACTGCAACTATGATACCTTGTTCTTTTTTCCATGCAAGGGCTGCTTCTGAATTTCCACCAGCTTCTAGTATAACGTCAGCCATTGCTACTACTAGGTCAACGTCTTTTAGTGATGTTCCAAGGTTAAGTCTTTCCATTTCTTTAAATTGAAGATTTAGTTTGTTTTCTTTAACATCTAGTACTGTTGGGGCTACTATGCTTTCGTCAAAATCTATAAGGCCAGCATCTTTTAATAGAAGGAATGCTACGGCTCTATTTGGAGCATCGTTTGCAATTGCTACAGTTGCACCTTCTGTTATTTCATCAAGTGATTTGAATTTTTCTGAGTATAGTCCTGTTTGGAATGCAAATACTTCTGTTCCTGTAGTTTTAAGGTCTATGCTTCTTTCTTTATTGAAGTTTGTTAGATAATCTGTGTATTGGTAGAAGTTAGCATCGATGCTACCATCGTTTAGTGCAAGATTTGGCGTGATTGCATCGTCAAATACTTTTACTTCCATTTGATATTCTTCATTTGTAGCGTTAAATTCTTGTTGTGCTACTTCTAATACGTCTTTACAAATTGAAGAGGTACCTACTGTAATTACTTTTTTGTTTGATGTTGTTTCTGGTGCTGCCGCTTCTTTTGCGCCACATCCAGCTAAGCCTAATGTTAGGCATGTGATTAGTCCGATAGCTATTAATTTACTTCTTTTCATTTTTTCCTCCAAATGTTTTAAAAAATTATTTTAGTTTTTTATAAGTTAAATTACCTATAAACTGAATTATTCCAACCATTACAATAAGTAAGAATACTGTAGTGTAAAGGATTTGGTCGTTAAAGCTTTGGTAGCCGTAGGTAAGTCCGACAGCTCCAAGTCCTCCTGCTCCTACTGCCCCAGCCATTGCTGTAAGGCCAAGGATGGTTATGGATGACAGGGTTATGTTTGAAATTAATGATGGGACCGCTTCTCTAATCAAAACTTTAAGTATGATTTGATTGTTTGAGGCACCAAATGATTTTGCAGCTTCTACAAGGCTTGGATTTACTTCTTTTAGTGAAGCTTCTACAAGTCTTGAAATAAAAGGGGCAGAGGCTATAGTCAAAGATACTATAGCGGCATTTTCTCCGATACTGCTGCCGACTATGGCTCTTGTAAGGGGAATAAATGCAACTGCAAGGATTATATATGGAACTGAACGTAAAATATTTATGATTCCGCTTAGAAATGTATAGATAAAACGGTTCGGTTTTAGGCCGGATTCATCGGTAACGGTCAAAATTATTCCAAACGCAAAACCTATGGCAGTTGCGATTATCATTGATATCAGTGTCATATAAAAGGTACTTTTTACCGCAGGCAGAATAATCATGTATAAGGCTTTTTCAAATTCTCCCATCAGTTCACCTCCTTGTAATCTGCGTTTATTAAATCAAGATATGATAAAAGTTTGCTCTTATCTTTTGCGTCAATATTTATTATGAATGAACCCATTATTTGGTCTCTATATTTATCTAATTGTCCCCAGTTTAAAGTATAGCTGATGCCAGTGCTTTCTGAAATTTTTGAGAGTATTTTTTTATCATCGTCAGTTCTTATCAGCAGTTTTATGTTTATGCCGTTTGCCGAAAAATTATCGGAAGTATTTTCGCCAATTAGATTTTCTAGGGCTTTTGACTCTTCTAGAAATATATCTTCTACTTTGCCTGTAGTTTCTAATTTTCCTTGGTGAAGAATCGCCATTTTGTTACAGATTTTTTTGACAACCTCCATCTGATGGGTTACTACTACTATAGTGATGCCAAGCTTTTGATTTATTTTTTGAAGTAGTAAAAGTATTGCGTTTGTTATGCTTGGATCTAGTGCAGAGGTCGCTTCGTCACAAAGTAGAATTTCTGGGTCCATAGTAAGGGCTCTTGCAATGGCAACTCTTTGTTTTTGCCCACCACTTAGCTGTCTTGGTTTGCAGTTTGCTTTTCCTGTTAGCTCTACTAAGTCGATTAATTCAGCTACTTTTTTTTCTATTTCTTCCTTAGGATATCCCCAGCATTTCATAGGAAAGGCTATATTTTCGTATACCGTAGCTCTTTCTAGGAGTGAAAAATGTTGAAATATCATGCCTATTTTTCGGCGAAAGTTTCGAAGTTCAGTTTCGTTTAGGGATTTTACATCTACATCGTTTACGAGAAGCTCTCCTTCAAATTTGGATTCGAGGCAGTTTATGCAGCGTAAAAGTGTAGATTTTCCGGCACCACTTACGCCAACAAGTCCGTAGATATCACCTTTTTCAATATTCACACTTATATCCTTGAGGATTACATTTTCACCAAACACTTTTTTCAGGTTAGTAATTTTAATCATAGATATTCTCTTTCTTAATTAAAAAATGAACTTTTTTGACCAATTCGAATTCCTTTACTGTATTTACGTACAGCATTTACCATCGCATGTATATTTTCAGGAGGACAGTCTCTTGGAATATCACAGCCTGTAGCAACAATATATCCGCAAGGGGTATCTGCAGCTTTTTCAATACACTCTTTTACTGCAAAATCTACATCTTCGGGTTTTCCAAATCTGAGGATGCTTGAAGGGTCTACATTTCCAACCACGCACATTACATCTCCAAGGGCTTTTTTTGCAGCTTCGAGGTCTTCGCAGTTATCAAGGCTAAATGCTGAAATATTCAAATCTCTCATATGAGGCCAAAGGTGATTTGTTTTACCACATATGTGGATTGAGGGATGTTCGCCAGTGATTTTGTAGATGCCCTCTACTTGTTTTTTTAGATATGGTAGCGAAAATTCTTCAAAAGTTTTGGTGCTTATTAGATTTCCTGAGGAGATTGGGCCCCCAATTGAGCAGGTTACACCAGTTTCTTCGTAAAGTGCTTTTACAAAGGCAAGGTTTGACTGCGTTACTATATCTAAAAGTTTAAATACTTTATCGGGATTTTTTTTGATATCACGCATCATTACATCAGTTCCACGAACTAAGGCAGAGGCGCTGAATGGGTCGGAAACTCCACTTCCAATAGATGTTAGATGACCAATTTCTTTTTTCAAAAGACCGACTGCTTTTATAACTATGGGAAGGCGGCCATCTTTATAAGGGTCAGCGACTTCCATATGTTCTAGCATTGAATAATCTTTTAAGACAGGTTCTTTTAGGTAAGCTGGGTCTAAATCTGAATATGAAATTTGACTTCCAAGGGCTTCTGCAATTCCACGAAGGGTAACATTGGCACAAATACTTTCAACTCCAAATTCATTTACTACATATCTATATGATTCAAGCATCTTTTCGGGCTCGAAATAATATTCTCTAGTAGTAAGGCCTGCGTATACCGCAGCAGATTCCTCAAATGCTAAGCAGCATGGAAGTCTATCTACTTCTTCGCCTTTAAAGTATGCAGTTTTTCGCTCTAGGGCGGTCATTTCATCCTTAAACATTGGACTTTCTCCTTCTTGATTTAGTTACTATTTAATATTTATTATAAATTTTTCTTTCGTTTAATATATTAAAATGTCTATAAGAGCACAAACCTTATTATAGTAATATATTAACTGACTGTCTAATTGAAAAAATTAATAGTATGTATCAGAAAAAATGATTTCTGAAATAGTATATTTTATTCAAAATGTTAGCAATAAACGGACAATTTATTTTTAAAATCTAACTTGTAAGTAAAAATCAGATGATATTTTGCTGTTTTTAGAGTATAATTTTAGTATGAAAACTTAGTGATTGGAGAAAATTATGGATAGAGTGATGAAGGTTAGAAAAGCGGTTATACCAGCAGCAGGGCTTGGAACGAGATTTTTGCCTGCAACTAAGGCGATGCCAAAAGAAATGTTACCAATAGTAGATAAACCGACGATTCAATATATTATAGAAGAAGCGATTGCGAGCGGAATTGAGGAAATTCTTATAATTACAGGAAAGAGCAAGCGTGCGATTGAAGACCATTTTGACCGTTCATGCGAGCTTGAGCAGGAACTTGAGAAGAAGCATAATACAGAGCTACTTGAGCTTGTGCAACAGGTATCTAATATGGCAGATGTTCATTATATTCGCCAAAAAGAAGCTAAAGGGCTTGGTCATGCGATATATTGTGCTAGAACTTTTGTAGGGAATGAACCTTTTGCAGTGCTTTTAGGTGATGATGTCGTGTATAATGATGAAAATCCATGTCTTAAGCAGATGATAGAGTGTTATGATAAATATCAAACTTCGGTACTTGGAGTGCAGACGGTTAAAGAAGAAGATGTTTGCAAATATGGGATTGTTGACGGCGTTCAGGTAGAGGATAGAGTTTATAAGGTTAAAAACTTAGTCGAAAAGCCAGCGGTAGAGGAAGCACCTTCTAATGTGGCTATTCTTGGAAGATACATTATAAACCCGGCTATTTTTGATATTTTAGCGGAGACTAAACCTGGAAAAGGTGGAGAAATTCAGCTGACAGATGCGCTTAAGGAATTAGCACTTAAGGAAGATATGTATGCTTATGATTTTGAGGGCAGACGTTATGATGTCGGTAACAAACAGGGCTTTCTTGAAGCCACTGTAGAAACGGCGCTTAGAAGAGAAGATTTAAGAGATGAGTTTTTGGAATATCTGAAAAAAATAGTAGAAGAAGCATAGCTAAGAAAGGAGTTTTTATGAAAATACTGGTAAGTGGTGGTACGGGCTATATAGGTTCTCACACTTGTGTGGAACTTTTGCAAGCAGGGCATTCGGTAGTGATTGCAGATAATCTTTGCAACAGTCAGATAGATGTAGTCGATAAGATTGAAAAAATATCTGGGGTACGTCCTGATTTTTTTGAGATAGATGTTACAGATGAAGGAAAGACTGAAGAACTTTTTCAAAAATATAGTTTTGATGGGGTAATTCATTTTGCAGGCCTTAAGGCAGTTGGGGAGTCTGTGGGAAAGCCGCTTGAATATTATTTTAATAATCTTGTAAGCACTATTGTACTTTCTAAATTATGTCTTAAGTACAATGTAGCGCGTTTTGTATTTTCATCTTCGGCTACGGTTTACGGGGACAATGAATCTCCTTTTTCTGAGGATATGAAGCTTCTTCCAACTACAAATCCTTATGGTGAAACTAAGGTTATGAGTGAAAAGATTCTAATCGATACGGTGAAGGTGAATCCTGAGTTTGGCGTTTCACTACTTAGATATTTTAATCCTGTAGGTGCGCATGAAAGTGGACTGATAGGGGAACTTCCTAATGGAATTCCTAATAATCTTATGCCTTTTATCACGCAGGTAGCAAAGGGCAAACGCGAAAAATTAAGTGTGTTTGGAAATGATTATGATACTGTAGATGGAACAGGTGTAAGAGATTATATTCATGTCGTGGATTTGGCTAAGGGTCATGTTGCAGCGATTGAAAAGCTTGGGAAAGGCGTGGATATTTTTAATCTTGGAACGGGAAAAGGAACTTCTGTACTAGAACTTATTCATGCGTTTGAAAAGGTAAACGGCATAAAGGTACCTTATGAGATTGTTTCTAGAAGACCTGGCGATATCGCAGTATGCTATGCCGATGCAAAAAAGGCAGAGCGTGAACTAGGCTGGAAGACAGCGCTTACGATTGAGGATATGGTAAGAGATTCTTGGAATTTTGAAAAAAGTAATAGTTAAAAATAATAGTTAAAGACTAAAAAATCCTAAAATATATGAGGCAACATCTTTAGACAGATACAGATGAGCTCTAATAATTTAGGATTTTTAGATTTGTTCATATTTGGTTCACAATGATATGGTAAACTTATTTCTATAATGGGTAACAGTTAATTAGAAATATAGAAAGAGGTGGAATTTTGTTTAGGATACTGATTGCTGAAGATGATAGAAATTTACAGCGCCTTATGGAAGCTGTACTTAAGCGAAATGGATATGAGGTGCTTGGGGCAAAGGACGGAGAGGAAGCGCTTGAAATTATAGAAGCAAATCACATAGATCTTCTTATCTGTGATATTATGATGCCAAGAAAAGATGGGTATCAGCTTACTCAAGAGCTTAGGGACTCAAATTTTGAGCTTCCAATTCTTATGATAACTGCAAGGGAAACGATGGATGACAAGCGTAAGGGTTTTACGGTAGGAACTGATGATTATATGGTTAAGCCTGTAGATATGGATGAGATGCTGCTTAGAGTAGCGGCGCTTTTAAGACGTTCTAAAATTCAAAATGAAAGACAGCTTGTAGTTGGAAATACAAGGCTTGAATGGGACACGCTCACAGTTCATGTTAAGGATGAAACTATCGTACTTCCGAAAAAAGAATTTTATCTTTTATTTAAATTGCTTAGCTATCCGGGACAGATTTTTACAAGGCAGCAGTTGATGGATGAAATTTGGGGTATGGATATAGATACGGATGAAAGAACTGTTGACGTTCATATAAAGCGCCTTAGAGACCATTTTGGAGAAAGTGAAGATTTTAAGCTGGTAACGGTGAGGGGGCTGGGTTATAAGGCTCAGAAAATCATATGAAGAATATAAGTGTTAAGTTAACTATATTTTTCATATCTATAATTGTCGTATCCTCTGCGTTATCAGTAGTAGTTTCTATGCTGGTATCTCCAAGTGTATTTGTTGAAATAAGAAAAGACCAGACGGAGATTGTAAATTCACTGGAAAAGCTAAGTAAAACTCAAAATTTGAGTATTGAAGATATGATGGATATTCTTTCTAATTCGACCTATAAGCTAGAAATCGTATCTAAGCCTGATACTATTGAAGAACAACAGCTGATTCAAAATCTGCATGAAGGCGATATAGTCTATCTTCCAAGTGGAAGGCGTGAAGGTATGCCTATGGTGGTTAAGATAAATGGTCAGCTTATAAAAATAGGGCTTCATCCTCAAAATACAGTGTTTTCACTTACGGCGTATAGGATATGGGATTCTTTCTTATTTTACATCTTAATTGGGGCGGTAATGATTACGGTGCTTGTAAGACGTGTGGTAAGGCCTATTCTTATGCTTACGGATGCAACTCAGCAGGTAGCAAAAGGAAATTTTGACATTGAGGTGGAAACTCATAGTGAGGATGAAATCGGAATTCTGACTCAAAATTTCAATAAGATGGTAAGAGAGCTTAGGCATATGGAAATTCTGCGCAAGGATTTTATAAGCAATGTATCGCATGAGTTTAAGACTCCTATGGCATCTATCCAAGGATTTGCAAAGCTTCTAAAGGATAGAGACATGGATGATGAGCAGTATGATGAGTATGTAGATATAATAATTGAAGAAACCGGAAGACTTTCTCGGCTTTCTTCAAATCTTCTAAAGCTTTCAAGGCTTGAAAATCAAGAGATTCCTGATATGGAGGATAGTTTTTCACTGGATGAGCAGCTTAGAAGGTGTATACTGATATTGAGCCCTAAGTGGGATAAAAAAGACATTGATTTTGATTTGGAACTGGATCCTATAAGTTATTGTGGTAATGAGGAGCTTCTTCAGCAGGTATGGCTTAATATTTTGGAAAATGCAATCAAGTTTACGCCTGAGGGTGGAGAAATAAAGGTTGTTAGTAAAATTGAGGAAGCTTTTGCAAAGATTATAATAAGTGATACGGGAATAGGTATGGATGAGCTTACTGTGGATAGAATATTTGAACAGTTCTATCAAGGGGATATGTCTCACACTGGAGATGGAAGCGGACTAGGGCTTCCACTTGCAAAGCGTATTGTTGAAATTTATGAGGGAAGTATAGATGTAAGCAGTAAGGTAGGGGAAGGCACTACCTTTGAAATTAAGCTTCCGATTTTAAGTGAAGTAATAAATGATAAAAAAGATGTTAAAAAAGATAATAAAAAAAGCGGGAAAGTTAAGAAAAAGAGGTAGCTATGACGGAGAGTAATGAGATTGAGCTTCAGGAAGAGGGGCAGTTTTTAGATAAGCTGCTATTATTATATGACTTTGGACTTCAGCAGATGAGTACCAGAGTCAATATACTTAGACAGGAATTAAGTCATTCTCAGGATTGTAATCCAATTGAGCATGTTAAGACTAGGCTTAAGAATAAGCAGAGCATAATTGATAAGTGTAAGCGTAAAGGTGTAGAAATTTCGCAAGAGTCTGTAAGAAAAAATATCCAAGATATTGCAGGGATACGTATAATTTGTTCTTTTAGAGGAGATATTTATCGTGTAGCGGCAATGCTTATGCAGCAGCCTGATATTGAGGTGGTTTCTTACAAGGATTATATTGAAATGCCTAAGCCAAATGGTTATCAGAGCCTTCACTTGGTGCTTGAGGTGCCAATCTCGCTTACGGATAGAATTGAACGGGTGCTAGTAGAAGTTCAGGTTAGGACGGTAGCTATGGATTTTTGGGCGAGCCTTGAGCATAAGATATATTATAAGAAAAAATTGGGTCAAGTCCCTGAATATATAACAGATGCGCTAAAGGAAACTGCGGACACCGTAGCAAAGCTTGATGAAGGTATGGAAAAGATAAATATAGAGATGAAGAAGTTAAATCATTAATACAAAAAATAGCAGGCTTTCTATATTCTTTTGAATATTTTAGAAGTCTGCTATTTTTTTACTTATATTTTAAGGTTGTGTATTACTTAAGGATTACTATTTTGCGTAAGCTTTGATAATTTCTATTACAGTTTGAACTGCTTTTTCCATAACGTTTACAGAAATAGCTTCAAATTTTCCATGATAGTTAAATCCACCTGTGAATAGGTTTGGGGTAGGAAGCCCTTTATATGAAAGCATTGCGCCATCTGTACCACCTCTGATAGCTTTTACTATAGGAGTTACGCCAACAGTTTCCATGGCAGCAATTGCAGAATCTACAATATGCATAACCGGAAGTATATGTTCCTTCATATTAAAGTAAGAGTCTGAAAGCTCAAGCTCTACTGTACCTTCACCATATTTCTCATTTATAAAGTCACATGATTTTTGCATAAACGCTTTTTTAGCTTTAAATTTATCCATATCATGATCTCTTATTATATATTCCATAGTAGTATTTTCTACAGAACCTGCAAATTCATCAAGGTGATAGAAACCTTCATAGCCTTCTGTATACTGAGGTACATCAAAAGCTGGAAGTAGAGAGTTAAGCTCCATTGCTATTAGGATAGAGTTTTTCATCTTATGTTTTGCAGAGCCTGGATGTATGTTAACCCCATTTACTTTAATTTTTGCAGATGCGGCATTGAAATTTTCATATTCAATTTCGCCTTCAAAGCTACCATCTAAAGTATATGCGAAGTCTGCGTCGAATTTTTTGACATCAAATCCAGCAGTTCCATTTCCGATTTCTTCATCTGGCGTAAAACATACTTTGATATCGCCATGTTTTACATCTGGGTTTTCAATAAAATATTCGAGAACAGCTATGATTTCTGCAATTCCAGCTTTATCATCTGCCCCAAGAAGTGTAGTTCCATCTGTAGTTACGAGGGTATGTGATGCCAAATCTTTTAGGTATGGGAAATCAGATACTTTCATAACTATTCCTAAATCTTTGTTTAAGGTAATATCCCCGCCATCGTAGTTTTCAATTATTTGAGGTTTTACGTCTTTTCCTGAAAATTCTGGGCTTGTATCCATATGTGCAATAAGGCCTATTTTAGGAGCGTTTGGGGAGTTGCCCTTGATACTTCCCATAACATAGCAGTTTTCATCTACATGTGCATCTTCTATACCTATTTTCTTCAAATCCTCTACAAGTATATGTGCTAAATCAAACTGAATTTGTGTACTTGGAAGTGCTTCAGACTTTGGATCTGACATTGTATCTATTTTTGCATATCTTAAAAATCTTTGACAAACATTTTCCATGTTGGAATCCTCCTTGAAGTTGTGTTATTTTATAGTACGGCTTGAAGTATAAGCATTATTGCTGAGAATACTCCGATTATTCCCATCAGAGGCATTATAAATTTAAGCCATTTGTCATAAGTTACATCTACCATTGATAGGGTAACTAGGATAAGTCCTGTTGGTGTTATGAAAGCCATAAGCCCTTGACCATATTGGTAAGCACTTACTACCACGTCTCTTGGTACTCCAACTGTGTCTGCAAGTGGGGCCATGATAGGCATAGAAAGCACTGCAAGTCCTGATGATGAAGGAATGAAGAAACCAAGGACTAAGAAGATTAGAAGCATTATTATTGCAAATATTCCACCATTCATTCCCTGTACTACATTTGTAGCGTAGTTAAGAATTGAGTCTGAAATAAGTCCGTTATCCATTATAAGGTTTACGGCTCTTGCAACTCCTATTGTAAGCGCAACCCCTACAAGGTCAGCAGAACCTGCTACGAAATGCTGTACTGCATCTTTTTCGCTCATTCCTGATAGGAAGCAGATTACAATTCCTACTCCAAGGAATAGCGCAGTCATTTCTGTAAACCACCAGCCTTGAGTTGATACTCCCCAAATCATTACACCAAATGCAGCGGTAAAGATTGTAAGCATAAGTTTTCTTCTACCTGTAAACTCTGGAATCTCTTTTGCTTCATGTGCATGTAAGAATTTTTGTTCGATTTCAGATTTTTGTGAGTATATAAGTGATAGTTCTGGATTTTTCTTTATTTTCTCAGCATATCTTATGATGTATACCGCAGTTATAGCAGTTGCAACTACAAGACCAACAATTCTAAATGCAATACCATTTGTAAATGCGATACCTGCAGCATTTGAACCGATTACTGATGAGAATGGGTTTACGGTAGAGAACATTGTACCTATTGATGAACCCATATAAAGTGCGGCTATACATACGATAGCGTCATAGCCGGCTATCATAAACACCGGAACTAGTATAGGGTAGAGTGCAATGGTTTCCTCAGCAAGTCCGAATGTTGTTCCTCCAAGTGATATAAGGAAAGTTATAAATACTATAAGCAGATATTCTTTTCCTTTTGTAGCTCTTGAAAGACTGGCAAAACCAGCATCAAATGCTCCACTGTTATTAAGTATACCAATAATACCTCCGATTATAAATACAAATGTTATAATATCTATAGATTCATGTATTCCTAAAATAGGAGCTTTAATTATGTCTATAATGCCTTGAGGGTTACTTTCGATTTGTTCATAAGAACCAGGAATAGCTACTGGTTTGTAGATACTTCCATCTGTAAATTTTTCAACATCTACTTTGATACCAAGTTCTTCAAGGGTATCTTGAGTCGCAGGATATTCTGCTTCTGAACCATCTGGCATAGTTACTACAAAGTTGGTGCTGTCTTCATTATAAATAAGTTTTGCATACAGTCCTGATGGTACTGTGTAAGTAAGTATTGCGGCAAATATAAGTACGATAAAAAGTACGGTATAGGCCGTTGGAAAGCTTCGCTTTTTAGTCTTTTTCATTTCTTTTCCTCCTGAAAATTCTTAAATATATTTAAAAACGGCAGAGCCGATTTAAAACTGGTTTAATTTTATTATAGCAGAAGCATATATTTTCATTGCATTTTTTATATCTTCGATTTCTGCATATTCATTTGGTTGATGTTCAGTCTCTTTTGAATGTGGGAAAGTCATTCCAAACGCTACACAATTATCCATAGCTCTGGCATAGGTTGCCCCACCTGATGATATAGGTTTGCTTTCAAGGTCACCAGTCACTTCTTGATATGCAGCCATAAGTGATTTAACAAGCTTTGAATCAAGCGGAGTATAGATAGATCTTAGGTAGTCATTTTCATGGATTTTAAATCCAAATTCATTTACTGCGGCTTCTAGTTTTTCTAATACGAATTCTTTGCTTACGCTTACTGGAATTCTCATGTCTATAAATAGTTTTTCTTCTTTTTCATTTAATTCAATTTTACCTAGGTTGAACTTTAGGTTGCCTGACATTTCGTCAAAGCATTTACCAAAAATATTATGTGCTAGGGCATCTTCGTTTATATATTTAGTTATAAAATCAATAGCTTTTGAATTCATACCAGCTTGTTTCATAGCAATTAGAAGTCTTGCAATAGCGTTGGTACCTTTTTCAGCATCTTTAGCATGTACTGATTTTCCAAAAACTGTAAGTTTATTTTCTTCTTGTTTGAAATCGAATCCAAGGTTTATAAGTTCTTCAGCTATAGCTTCAGTATGCTCATCATCAAACATTATGCTTGATGGTACTGAATTGTAAGCATCGCCACCTTTTAGAAGGATACCGCTTTCGTTTGAAGCAATTAAATCTACTTGTAGTAAGCCTTTTTCTGCGTATATAAGTGGAAAGTTTGCATCTGGAGTGAAGCCATAGTCTGGAGTTTGCTCTTTTTCATTATATTTTCTTATGCACTCCCAAAGTCTTTCTTCGTCTGTTCCAAATATAAAGCGTATTTTTTTGTTAAGTTTTATATCACTGTCGATGACAGCTTTTACGGCATACATTGCAGCTAGGGTAGGGCCTTTGTCGTCTTGAACGCCTCTTCCGTAAGCTTTGCCATCTATTATAGATACTTCAAAAGGATTAGTATTCCATTCCTTTAAATCACCAGCAGGAACAACGTCTAAATGGCCTAATATTCCTATAGTTTCAGTTCCTGTACCATAATCAGCATATCCATAGTATCCGTCTTCATCATAATATGTAGTGAATCCTATTTTTTCTGCTATAGAAAGCATAGTTTTAAGGGCATCATCGATTGATTTTCCAAACGGATAAGGACTACTGTCTTCTGTATATACACTTGGAATATTTATTAGAGATTTTAGGTCTTTTAAATATTCTTCAAAATTTGTTTCAATTTTTTGATTTAAGATATTCATCATATTTCCTCTTTCATAAATTTATTTTTTAACTATGCTTAATTTTAAACTAATGAAAATGTTTTTTCTGTTGTATAGACTACAAAGCATAAAAAATGCAAAAAAAATAATCGGAAAACTCCGATTATTGATTACAATTTATTCGCTGTAGTTTAGTTATAATGGTACATTCGTGATTGCTTTCAGTCCTTCAATATCTTTTATAATTAATTTTCGATTTTGTACATCTATAAGGCCTTCTTCTTTGAAACGTTTCATTCCATGGGTTACGGTGATACGATTAAGGCCTAATCTATTTGCAATTTCTTCGTGGGTGAGGATGATGCTTATATGATTTTGGGGCTGTTCGGGTTCAGTGTAATAGAGTCTTATAATAAAATCAGCAAGTCTACCGATTGAATCGTTGAAATGAAAGTTTGAAAGCTCAAACATCACTGCTCTGAATTTTCTTATTATGCTGATTAAAAAATAGTTATAGATTTCAGGGTCTTCTTTAAGTTTGGCTTCTACAAATTCTCGGTGAACAACTGCAAATTTTCCTTTTGAAAGGGCTTTGTTTACAGCAAAGGTATTGGTTTTTTCAAAAAATGCCATTTCGCCAAATATATTGCCTTCCATTATTCTAAAGAATATAATTTCGTCGCCTTCCTTAGAATGCATTATTTGATTTAGTTTGCCGTCTAAGAGCACGTAAATATAGTCTAAATCGTCTTGGCTTATTATCTCGCCTTTTTCAAAGGTTTTGATTGTTCCATGAGAGGCTAAATTTTGAAGAAAGAAATCATCCATTTTTTTCTGGATATCTTGATCGAATACTTTTTCATACATGGGAGGTCTCCTTATACATTAATAAGGTAATTATACCATAAATGATACTAATACTTAATAAGATATGTTATAATTAACTAAAATTGGACATAAATATATAGAAATAAAAATTTGCAACAGGAGGTAATTATAATGACTTTTGAACTTAATGATATTATTTTTGCATTTGCACTTACCATATTTGCAGGACTTTCTACTGGAATTGGTTCGGCACTTGCATTTTATACAAAACAGACGAATCATAAGTTTTTATCGGCGGCACTAGGGTTTTCAGCAGGAGTAATGATTTATGTATCTACGATTGAGATTTTTCCAAAAGCTAAAGCCTCTTTAACGCTTGTTTATGGCGAATCTAAAGGATATTGGATTACGACAATTGCTTTTTTTGCAGGAGTTGCACTAATTGCCATAATAGATAAGCTCGTTCCTGAAGGAGAAAACCCTCATGAGATTCACGATGTAAGTGATATGGGAAGTTCGGAAGATTCTCACATAGTAAAGACTGAAGCGGAAATCAAAGAAGCTAATGATAAGAATCTTCTTAGAATGGGAATGTTTTCGGCGCTAGCGATTGCGATTCACAACTTTCCCGAGGGACTGGCTACATTTACAGGGGCGCTTCAAGACCCTGCTCTAGGTATAAGTATAGCGGTAGCGATTGCTATTCATAATATTCCAGAAGGAATTGCAGTATCGGTACCTATTTTTTATGCTACAGGAGATAGAAGAAAAGCGTTTAGAATTTCTTTTCTTTCAGGGCTTTCAGAGCCTGTAGGCGCAGTAGTAGGATTTTTCTTACTGTATAAGTTTTTTAATGATTCTATGTTTGGGATTATATTTGCAGCTGTGGCAGGGATTATGGTGTATATATCGTTAGATGAGCTACTTCCTACTGCTGAAAGATATGGCGAGCATCATATTGCGATATATGGACTTATTTCAGGAATGGTTGTTATGGCACTTAGTCTGCTTATGTTTGTTTAGAAAAAAAATTTTTATTTATTGATACAAAAAAATCCTACATTATTAAGTACACTTGGAAGTGTTAAATAATGTAGGATTTTAATTTTTACCATAAGCTAGAGGTCTAAGCTTCTAGGTTTACTGGTGTTTTGCTTACTTCTTGCATAACTGCTTTTTCAAAGGATGCAAGTTTGACATCCTTTGAAAATTGCATCATATTGTTTTTTATCATAAAATCGGCAAGGGACTTTATGTCAGCGGCAGAAACGTCATCTTTTGGGTATGGTACGTTGAATGAAAAAGCGTTTCCGTTGGATTTTTTAAAGTTAAGGATTAGTATTTTTACATTTTCCATGTGATTTCCTCCTTTCTTTTAGTTTTTAGCGCTTTTTAGGCGGCTAGATTTTGGGCATCGATTCTCGAAATGTGAGCCTGTTTTTGTTGAAGTTTTAGGATTGCATTTGCAAGACCTAGCACTTGCTCATTAGTCGCTGTGGTATTTAGGTCTGAAATAGTTTTACTTTTGGTGATTTCTTTGTCACCATTCATTTCAAGCACATATACCATTTTTAGAGCGGTAGCATTTGCCATATGATTTCCTCCTTTCTCTGTGTTTGATATATAATATGTAAATTTGATTGGAAAAAGAGGGGTATAAAATAAAAAAAATTTAAATATGGTAACGAAAGGGTACGTATAACAATAATATTGACATTTTGATTGAATATGATAGAGTATAAATAGGTTTTTGTATTGGTAAAATGCATATATAGATTGGAGTTGAAATTATGTTTTTAAGTAAAAAATCTAATTTGAAAATAATTTTTATAGGAATAATATCATTGAGTCTTATTTTTAGTAGTCAGCTTATAATTTTTGCAAGTAGTATAAAAATGCCAATAGCAAAAGAAACGAACACTATTGAGAACGATAAAGCGGTCATTGATATTTCAAACATAAACGATGGATATGTAATGGCAAAATATATAGGAAGCAGTAGTGGAACCATAAAAATCACCATAAAGAAAATGGATGGTTCAACATACACTTATAATATATTTCAAAAAAATCAATATGAAGTTTTTCCAATAACGGAAGGGAACGGTACGTATAAAATTACTGTTTATGAAGGTATTGGTGGCACAAAATATGTGACTGCAAATGGAACGACAGCTAAGGTTAGTTTAACGGATAATCTAGGACCATTTTTGTATCCGAACCAATATGTATGGTTTAACAAAAATTCGGCAGTAGTTTCTCTTGCTGAAAAATTAGTTGGAAAAGAACCGGATACGATGAAAAAAGTAAAAGGTGTGTATGATTATGTGGTCAAAACGTTATCTTATGATTATGCAAAAGCGAGTAGCGTAAAATCTGGATATGTATGTAATATAGATTCGACTTTAGAAACTAAAAAAGGAATATGTCTAGATTACTCTGCCGTTATGGCGGCTATGTTAAGAAGTCAAAATGTGCCTACAAAACTAATGGTTGGATATGCAGGAACTCAGTATCATGCATGGATAAGTGTTTATAGTAAAGAAGAAGGTTGGATTGAAAATGTAATTTATTTTGATGGAAAATCATGGACGATGATGGATCCTACAATGGCTTCGACTAGTAAAAAGGCTGATTTTAAAATGGATGAGAAAAAATATTCTGCAAAATATGCATATTAATGGGGAGTATTATGAGTAAAAAAATTCTAAATGATATAGAGATTTCTTCGTTTTGTATGGAAATATCAATGCTACTTAAAGCAGGTATGCTTCTGGAAGAAGGCCTGTTTATAATGGCTGAGGAAGAGCGTTCTTATTCTGAAAAAGGGATCATAAAAGAAATTCATGATGCTATTTCTATGGGGATGACATTTCATGATGCACTTATAGAGTGTGGCTGTTTTCCTGATTATGTTATAAATATGGTTCTTATTGGAGAGAAAACAGGAAAATTAGAGGATATACTGAATGAATTAAATATTTACTATGAATCTAAAAATGAATTAACATCTACACTTAAATCGGCAGTGATATATCCATTTATAATGGCTGTTATGATGACAATAATATTATTAGTATTATCATTAAAAGTACTTCCAATGTTTAGCCAAATTTATTATGAGCTAGGAAGCGGGATTCCGTCGTCAGTAATTATTATAACTAAAGCTGGAAAATTCATAAGTATAATTTTAGCAGCGTTACTTTCAATTGTTATACTAATTTCAGCGTTAATTGTGATACAGAAAAGAAAATATCCAAATAAAAAAATCTTATTTTTAAATGATAGTATGATTGAAAAGAGTAAAATATTGATGTCAATTGCAAAGGCTAGATTTACATCGGTTATGGTACTAGCATTTTCTAGTGGAATAGAGATAGGTTATGCTATGGATTTGGCAGAAAATCTAGTGGAGTATAAATTTATGAAAGAAAAGATAAAGTCATCAAAGCTTAGAATGGAAAAAGGAGAGTCTTTTCCAGATGTTTTGAGAGATGAAGGTATTTTTGATGGAATGAATGCTGGACTAATAAATACGGGATTTAAAAGTGGAAGCGTAGAAGAAGCGATGAAGTTTGTGGCAAGACGGTATAATGATGAAGCACAAAAAAAAATAGAAGCAACTGTATCAGCTATAGAACCTGCTATAGTGATTACCATGTCAGTATTTGTGGGGATGATTTTATTAATTGTCATGATGCCTCTTTTAGGTATTATGTCAACTCTAGGATAGAGAGGTAAGCTTCAATGTTATTTCATAATAGGGGAAAATCATATGGATGGCTGACCACTATACTTGTGTTAGCGGGTATAGTAATATTTTTCATATTGAGTTTTTATAAAATGGAAAGTACAAATTTTGAAAAATCATGTAATATTCTTGCAGATTCAGTAAGAAAGATGGCTGTTCAGTGTTATGCAATCGAAGGACAATATCCTCAAGATTTAGATTATCTACAAAAAAACTATGGACTAAGTTATAATGAAAAAAGATTTGAAGTTCACTATGAACTTATTGGAGCTAATTTAATGCCAGATATTTTTGTGACAGAAAGCGAGGAATCGCATGTTGAAGACTAAAAATAAACATGGTATTGATGTTTTTTTTGTGCTGTGTGTTTTTTTAATTTGCGCTATTTCGTTGTTAGGAATGTTATTTGTAGGAGCTAGAACTCAGCAAAAAGTGAATCAGAGTACAGAAGAAAACTTTTACATGAGAACCAGTCTACTTTATATATCCAATAAGGCAAAATTTTTTCAAGAAAAAGGCAGAATTTCTGTAGGAGAGTTTAACAATAATAAAGCTTTGTTTTTTGAAGAAGAGATAGATGGGATAAAATATGTAACTAAAGTATATATTTATGATGGATATTTAATGGAATTATTTACTGAAAAAAATTCAGACCTTGAAGCGGATGCAGGAACTATAATTACCAATATTTCTTTTTTTGAACCAAAACAGATAGAACCAGGATTAATCGATGTAAAAATCAAAAATCCTGATGGAAAATTATGTTCAGTTATTATTTTAAATTAATTTGTAGGGGAATTTATGGGCAAAGCAAAAAAAAATAAATCTGGAATTTTTCTTATGGAGTTAATGGCAGTAGTACTAATAATATTATTAACTATAACGACTTGTGTAAATATATTTTTTAAAAGTCAAAAACTTAGCGAAAAAAGCTTTGTACTAACAAATGCATGTATACAAGCTGAAAATGCAGCACAACTTCTTAAACATGACAGGGGAAATGTCGATAGTATAGTTAAATATTATGGAATTCAAAAAAATAAAAATGAAATTGTGGTTTATTTTGATAAAGAGTTTAATGTCTGTGAAAAATCATTAGGTAATTATAAAATGACAGTTAAACAGAGTCTTAAAGATTCGATTATTTTTTCAAATATAGATTTTTCAGATATAGATGGAGACCGCAATATATATAATTTAGATATATCAATAGCTAGGCAAGAAGGTGGGGCAAATGGATAAAAAATTTAATTCAATAGGACTTCCAATTGGAGGGCCTACTCTACTTATGATTTTTGTGATATTATGTATTAATATATTTGCAGTTATTTCATATATGTCGGCATTAAGAGACTATAATTTGTCAGAAAAAGCAGCAGAAAATATAACTATGTATTATAAAGCTGACTCTAAAGCAGAGACGATTCTTTCAAACATATTGACTGAATATAAGAAAAATCCAGATTCCATATATAAATTTAAAGGGGCAGATGATTTTGCGGTTAAAGATAATAAGAGTAATATTTCTTTTGAATATAGTGTTTTTATTAAAAAAGATATGGTTTTAAAGGTAGTTGCAGAACTTTCAAAAACTACAAAGGAATATGATATTATTATGTGGAAAAAGATAAATACATCAGTGCTTGATGATAGTAATCAATTTTTAGATTTACCAGAATTTTAGTGATAGAAAGATTAATGAAGAGGTGTGTATGGATATAACAGAAATTTTAAAAACCGCAGTTGAAATGGAAGCATCAGATATATTTATTATAGCGGGACTTCCTGTTTCATTTAAAAAAAATGGACAGATTATTAAGTATAATAATGAGATATTTATGCCTCATGATACAACTAGTTTTATATCAGAGATGTATTTACTTGCTGATGATAGAAATATGGAGAGATTATTAACCGAAGGTGATGACGATTTTTCTTTTGCGATTCCGACGCTATCTAGATTTAGAGTAAATGCATATAAGCAAAGAGGATCACTTGCATCAGTAATTAGAGTAATTGCACTTGAATTACCAGATTATACAAATTTAAATATTCCGGAAAATGTAATGGAAATTTCTGATTTTAACAATGGTTTAGTATTAGTTACAGGACCAGCGGCTAGTGGGAAAAGTACAACGTTGTCGTGTATCGTCGATAGAGTAAATCAAACAAAGGCGTTTCATATAATTACATTAGAAGACCCAATAGAATATTTACATAAGCACAAAAAAAGTATTGTAACGCAAAGAGAAATATCGTTGGATACCACAGGTTATGTAGTGGCGTTGATGGCAGCTCTACGACAATCACCAGATATGGTATTACTAGGTGAAATGAGAGATGGAGAAACAATTAAAACGGCAGTAACAGCAGCAGAAACAGGACATTTTGTAATATCTACACTTCATACTATTGGAGCATCAAATACAATAGATAGGATAATTGATGCATTTCCAGAAAATCAGCAGTATCAAATAAGGATACAGCTATCTATGGTTCTTCGCGCAATAGTTTCACAGCAGCTAATACCAGCAATAGGAGGAGGCGTTGTGCCTGCTTTTGAGGTTATGTTCGCGAATAGTGCCATTCGAAATATGATTAGGGAGTCTAAAGTTCATCAAATTGATAATGCTATATTTTCTTCTGGTGGTGAAAATATGATATCGATGGATAGTAGCATATACAATCTTTATAAAGAGGGAAAAATTACAGCAGAAAATGCTATAAATTATAGTGTGAATAAAAAGATTATGGAGAAAAAAATAAACGGTTAAGAGCGAATTAAATTTATTTGATGGGAGTAATATTAGGATGGATTTATTTGAACAACTAGTTTTGGAAAATATGATAGTCTTGTATGTAGAAGATGATAACGTTACAAGAGCGTTCATTTCAAAGGAGTTAAAAAATAATATTACACACTTATATACAGCGAAAAATGGATTAGAAGCAATTACTAAATTTTATGAATATAAACCTAATATTATAATAACTGATTTAGTAATGCCTGATATGACAGGAGTTCAATTAGTCAAAGAACTTAGAGGTAAGGGTGTAAACTGTCCTATAATTATAACAACTTCCGTAGAAGATACGAAAAGCATTTTAGAACTTGTTGAATTAGGGATAGAGAAATATATTATAAAGCCAATAAAAATGCCAGAATTGATGGATTCTATAGTAAAAATTGGGAAAAAATATATATTTTTTGAAACAGAAAAATATATTAATAATAGAGGAATATTATTAGATAAAGATAAACAGAAACATATTGAAGGTTTGTTCCGAAGTTTATGTACTAATTATTTGAAAGAATTATTTGGTAAAGGGCCTAGAAAAGTAGATGTAATGATAAAAGGTCGAGATGTAGAAATAAAAATAATTGATTCACTTACACAAATTGAGAGAAATCTAATAAAATATGGTTATGACTACAAGATGATTAATTTTAATAGAAACTTTCTGTATAATGCGGTGAAGGAAGACCTTCAAGACAAAATTTCAGAACTTTGTAATATGAAAATGATTTTAAGAAGTATAGATGTTAATTCAAAAATGAATTATGATAAATTTATTTTTACTTTTGAATCATAAGTCACTTTACTTTTGTTTTGATTTATGTTATTCTATCAAAAGATGATGTATCCTGTTCTGCAAGACAAATTAAGCTTGTAGAAACATACATTTAAATTAAAAGATAAATTTAAATTTAATATGAGTAGATAGCATTTGAAGATAACAATTATTAATTGTTCTAGCTCTATAAGGCTCTACAGAAAAGTATATTATATAATATATTTTTTTGTAGAGCCTTTTTTATGTTACTCGTTGAGGAATTTAAACAAAAAATTTAAATTGTATTCTCTAGTAAATTTAGAGAGAAAAGGAGCGATGTTTATGAAGTTTAAGGTAAGTGCGGTTTTAGCAATTTCTTTGATGTTTACTATTACGAATTGTATTTCATTTGCAGAAATAGGCAATAGTGATGTAAAAACTGTAAAAAGTATTACAGTTTCAGAGAATAATGCGTTAGCGCCAGAAGTGGCAGCACCAGAAGTGGCAGCACCAGAAGTGGTAGCACCAGAAGTAGTAGCACCAGAAGTGGTAGCGCCAGAAGTGGTAGTACCAGAAGTGGTAGCACCAGAAGTGGTAGCACCAGAAGTGGTAGCACCAGAAGTAGTAGCACCAGAAGTGGTAGCACCAGAAGTAGTAGCACCAGAAGTAGTAGCACCAGAAGTAGTAGTACCAGAAGAGGTAGTACCAGAAGTAGTAGCACCAGAGTTACCGGTAATAGGAGAGGTTGTAGATATTGAGGATCAACTAGTAGCACTAGCACCTATTTTACCGGAAATTAAAGCAGAATGCAGCTTAGTTATAACAAACAAAATAAAAGGGGAAGAAAATGAATTTGTTTTTGAAGAAAAATTGGTAGGATTACATGTAGGTGATGTAGTTAATCTATCAGATTACATTCACGAGAATGAAGATGTAAAAGCGATTACTCAAGGGGAGTCAATAGTTTTAAAAGAGGGAGTTAATGAAGTTGTTGTAGAATATCAATGTGTACTTTTAAATGAGAAACAAGATGAAGTTAATAATGATTCATTAATGACTGATACAGATGAATGGACAAGATAAGATTGGGGAAAGGGGAACTATATGAGAATTAAGAAAATATTTTCATTGCTATTGATAGCTACTATGCTTGGAACGCTTATTCCTTCAACTGTATTAGCTGAAAGCAGAGAAAATATTAATCCGCAATTAACGAAAAAAGCGGAGTGGGTTGATCAAGATTCAGGTTTAGCAAAAATTACATTAGAAGCAAAAGGTAATCCAGTGGTTATACCTAAAAAAGGAGCAGATGTAGTTGTTGTAATGGATTACTCTGGAAGTATGGAGTATTCTGTATCCCAAGCCTTAACAGATTGTGGTAAAGAAATAAAATGGAAAAAATATAGTCAATATTATAATTATGGACAAATGAGGTGGATGACTATATATACGGGGAGGTGCTCTGATGGTCACCATGTGGATACTATCGAAATTCCATCTGAACAGGCTACCCCAACACAATTTTGTACACAACAAGTTTGGAAAATCACAGAGACTAGATGGCAGGCAGCTAAAAGTGCTTTAAGTACACTGTTAGGACAAATATTCTCGGGAAATAATGGTAATAGTGAAGTATCATTTGTAGCATTTGATAGTAATGTGAATGATGAATATTTACATGATTTTACAAATGATGGAAATAGTATAATGAATCTTGTCAATGGATTAAGCGATCCTAAAGCAGGGGAATCGAATAAAGGAACAAACTATACAGCTGGTTTAAAAGGAGCGAAAGCTTTTATTGAATCAAGAACAGATAAAACGAAACCATTATATGTAGTTTTCCTAAGTGATGGAGAACCTTGGGACGGCTCTACTTACAATGGGCAAAATCAGATTTCGGAAATAAAAAGATTAGGAGCGAAGGTATATACTATTGGATTTGCTTTAGATCCTAGTAGAGATTGGAGAGCAATTAATCGTTTATCTAGTTATGCGAGTGAACCAGAATATTTTAAAAATGTTCAGACTTCTTCTGAGTTAGATCATTTATTTGATAATATTGGAGAATCTATTGCTAATCCAGGGGTAACCGTTTGGGATACTATTGATACTAGATATTTTACAGTTGCACAAAAACAAGGAACTAACATATCATATGAAGCCAGTGCTGGAGTCGTGGAATATACAAATGGAAAAACTCTTTCATGGCATTTGGATAATTTTTCAGCATCAGGAGCAATTTTAAACATATATGTACAATTGAAAGATGAATATCGTAAAACAGGTCAAAGTTATCCAACCAATGAAGTAGGAACAGCGAGAGGAACTTATATTGATTCAGATGGAACTGAAAAAATATTACCAGTAACAGAAGATAATATAAGTACATCAGTCCCTAAATTACCTACAAATAAAGTACATCAAGTTATATTTGATAAAGGAGAACATGGAAAACTTAAAAATCAAGATACCAATGGACAAATAGTTATAAATAATATTTTGGCAGGAAGTCCTTTTCCAACAAAACCAGAAATAATAGCTAATCCAGGGTATCAATTTACAGGTTGGAGTCCAACATTACCAAGTAATGTAACTGAAAATCAAATATATGTAGCACAGTATACAAAATCAACAGAGAACTGGAAGACAGTAACCTTTGCAAAAGGAACAAACGGAACATTAGAAAATCAAAATGCTGAAGGAAAAGTAGTAATAGAGGATATTCTAGTAGGAAGCAATTTCCCAGAAGCACCGAAGGTAAATGCAGAAAAAGGTTACAGATTTATAGGTTGGAATGAGACTTTACCAGATAAAGTAACAGAAACAAAGACCTATACAGCAGTATATGAAAAAGTAGCGACTGACTGGAGAACAGTTAGTTTTGCAAAAGGTGAACATGGAACACTAAAAGGACAAGATGTTAATGGGAATATAATATTACCAGAAATCTTGACAGGAAGTCTTTTTCCAACCGTACCAGAAGTAACCGCAGAAAAAGGATACAAGTTTACAGGCTGGAGTCCAGTGATTCCAGAAACAGTAACTGAGACTAAAACATATGTAGCACAATATGAAAAATTAGCAGAAGACTGGAAAACAGTAACCTTTGAAAAAGGAACAAACGGAACATTAGAAAATCAAAATGCTGAAGGAAAAGTAGTAATAGAGGATATTCTAGTAGGAAGTAATTTCCCAGAAGCACCGAAGGTAAGTGCAGAAAAAGGGTACAAGTTTACAGGCTGGAGTCCAAGTACAACAGAAACAGTAACTGAAACTGCAACATATGTAGCACAGTATGAAAAAGTAGCGGAAGACTGGAAAACAATAACTTTTGATAAGGGTTCAAAAGGAACGTTATTAGGTCAAAATACAAACGGCCAAGTAGTAGTTGAAAACGCCCTAGTAGGAGAAGCCTTTCCAACGGCACCAGAAATAACTGTAGAAAAAGGATATAAATTTACAGGCTGGAGTCCAGTATTACCAAACGTAGTAGAAGAGACAAAGGTATATATAGCGCAGTATGAAAAAGTAGATTCAGATTGGAAAACAGTAACCTTTGCAAAAGGAGACCATGGGACACTAGAAGGTGAAGATCGAGATGGCCAAATAGTTATTTCAGATATTCTAGTAGGAAGTAATTTCCCAAAAGCACCGAAGGTAAGTGCAGAAAAAGGATACAAGTTCGCAGGCTGGAGTCCAAATGCGACAGCAACAGTAACTGATACTGCAACATATGTAGCACAATATGAAAAAGTAGCAGAAGACTGGAAGACAGTGACCTTTGCAAAAGGAACAAACGGAACATTAGAAAATCAAAATACTGAAGGAAAAGTAGTAGTATCAGATATTCTAGTAGGAAGTAATTTCCCAGAAGCACCGAAGGTAACGCCAGAAAAAGGCTACAAGTTTACAGGCTGGAGTCCAAATGCGACAGCAACAGTAACTGAGACTGCAACATATGTAGCACAGTATATGAAACTTCCTACAGTAACATTCAAGGTAGATTCAACTAAATCTAATTCAGAAGGAAAAGTTATATTTGTTGAACCTGGAACTAAATGGGAGGATTTATCTAAACCAGAAACTCCAGTAGGAAAAGAAGTAAAGAGTGATTCTAATCCAAATGTTTACAAAAAATATGAATTTGTAGCTTGGGGAGAACATCCAAGAACAATCGAGAATGATGAAGTAGTTGAAGCTGTTTTTGAAACTTATGCTACAATACAGCAAGAAGAAATTTACTTTAAAGAAGGATCTAATACTCCAGAAAGTTCATTATCATCTAATAGTTATAATGTAAATAAAGCAGAATCTAACTTTAATTATACAAATGAAGATATAAAAGAACATGATGGGTATATTTACAAAGTTTCTGGAAAACAAGTATTTGTAAATGGAAAAGCTATCAATTCTGGAGATAATAATATTAATTTTGATTTAACATCAATACAAGGTCAATTCCCAGATGAAACTGTACATGTTAAAAATATATACAAAGAAATAGATCGCCATTATGTGGTATATCAGACTGAATCGCAAGATGAAGTGACTAATATGCCAAAAGGTGACGATACAATATTCTATGATGGATATAATAAACAATTTATAGTTTCAAAGGTTGAGCCAAAGCGAGATGGATATACATTCGTTGGATGGAAGCCATCAACTGAAAGTTCAAAAGTATTTAAAGTAGGAGAGCAAATAGTTGTTTCAAATAAAGATTTTGATTTTAGTCAAAAAAATCTTATTATGCAAGCTATTTGGGAACCAAATGAAGAAGTTTGGAACTACAATGTTAAATACTATAAGTATGGAGAAACAGAACCTTATTCAGTTTCGGAAAATACAGTTTTAAAAAGAAGTAATAAGGTAACATCAATTGCTGATAGAGCGCCAGAGTACTACAAACTTAAAGGATATCAGTTTAATGATGGATCAATGAGCAAAACGTTATTGGCAAATATTACTAAAGATGGCCAAGTTATAAAAGTTTACTATGAAAAAAATGATCTTATAGTAAAACATGTTTATGGGGATTTAGTTATATATGATAAAGAACAATCAAAAGCAGATGCTTCTGATAAATTAACTATAAAATCTGTAAACAATGGAAGATATAACAGGGTTAACACTCTAAGTATAAATGGAGTAGCTCAAACACCTCAAACTACTATTACTTTAGATTTTACAAAAGATAATAAATATGAAGTAGTATTTGCATATGGTTCAAAATCAGGTGGCAGCACGACAGATCCTGGTGATAATACAAACCCAGGCGGAAATCCATCGCCAGGTGGAAAAGATAATGGATACTTTGGAGAACCAGTTGAAATTCTTGAAGAAGAAGTACCATTAGCAGCGGGTCTTGAATCGATAGACCATTTTGCATATGTATTTGGTTATGAAGACAACACGGCTAGACCAAAAAATAAAATAAGCCGTGAAGAGGTATCTACCATATTCTATCGTCTTATGACAGATGACTTAAGGGATAGCATGACGACTTTAACACAAGGTTTCCCTGATGTTAAGAATACAAGATGGTCAAACAAACCGATTGCCACATTAGCAAATGGCAAGATTATTGGAGGATATCCAGATGGTTCATTTAAACCAGGGAGTTCGATAACTAGAGCAGAATTTGCAGCTATAGTTAGCAGATTTGATAATTTAAATTATCAAGGAACAGATAAGTTCTCTGACATTAAAGGTCACTGGGCAGCAGCTACTATTAATGCAGCGGCAGAAAGAGGATGGATTGGAGGATATCCAGATGGAACATTCCGACCAAATGCTTATATAACAAGAGCTGAAGCTATGGCATTGATAAATAAGGTGCTGAATAGACATGTAAGTGAAAAAGGCTTACTACCAGATGCAAGATATTGGAAAGATAACAGTATAAATGCATGGTATTATGAAGATGTAATGGAAGCAACAAACTCACATGACTATACAAGAGATGAAGCTACAGGAATAGAAACCTGGACAATAATAAAACCAGATAAAGTATGGCCTTAGTATCTAATTTTAATTAAAGTATAAAAACCCCCTTTTTCAAAGGTTAAATCCAATGAAAAAGGGGGTTTTGCTTTTCAATCGACATCTATATCCACATCTGGATAAACTCTATATATTACGTCTTTTCTTTCGATTATAATCGTAGCTTTTTCTTTAAGCACGGGGTCTTGTTTTATATTTTCGAGCAGTTCTCTTGCTGGATTTATAGCAAAAGGATTACCAACGCTTTTTAACATACTAAAATCTCCGTTGGTATCTCCATAAGCAAAGCTATTCTCTAAATCTATATTATAGCTTTCTACAAGATTATTTATTGCATTCTTTTTGCTCACTGAGTCCCACATAGGGATTATTTTTCCAGTAAACAGTCCATGGGAAAATTCATATGCACTTCCCCTATAGACATCAGCTTTCCAAACTTTAGCCATTTGTCTTACCAAAAAATCAGGGCTTCCAGAAATAAATATCACTAGGTGATTATGTTTTTTGTGATGTTTTATTCTATTTTTAGTAAATTTATAGACTTCATCTGCGCGGTTTTGGATTACATGTCTTGCGGCAAACATAACATCGGCATAAGATACACCGGTTAATGAATCGACATATGCTGTGGACAGCGAATCAAGGTAAGTGTCATAGTCAGAACGTCTTTTTTTCCATATTTCTCCAGACATGTGAAGTTGCACATGCCATTTGGAGTCATCTATAATTTGAAACTCTCTCATCTTGATAAAGTGGGCTACCATTAGTGAATCTCTAAATATAGTTCCATCTATATCAAAAAATGCTGCAATTCTCTTTTTTTCCATGTGGCTACCTCCGCTGAATGTTTTATTTATTTTATCATAATTTATAAAAAATATCTATTATAAATATTGACATGTGGATAAAATTGTGGATATTGTGGACAACTTATGGATAAGTTATGCACAATGTGTTAACAAGTTGTATGAAAATGGGGGTAAAAAGGAAAAAGCTGTACATAACTAGGGGATAAGTCTTGAACTCGTTGGGAATGAAAAGGTACACAATATATGGTGTTTTTTGAAATAAAATACTTTTAGAACACAATATATTGTGGTATAATACATAAAAGTTATCTTTTGTAATAATGTTCAACGGAAAGGAAATTTTAAACATGAAGGTAGAAAAACGTAATAAGTCCTTGGTGGAGTTTGATGCATCTAAAATAAAGCGGGCTATAGAAAAAGCTATGGCAGAAACGCTTGATGGCGTAGATACTATTTTAGCATCAGAAATTGCAAGTAAGATAGAGAAAGAGTTTGAAAAAGAACAAGATATCATACATATCGAGGATATTCAAGATATGGTGGAAATGCTACTTATGGACTCGATAAGGAAAGATGCCGCAAAGCGTTATATAATATATAGAGCGGAACGAGATAGATCTAGAATAAATAGGAAAGAAGAAAATACACATTTGACTGAAGATTTCATCAGCACTTATAAACATAGTATGGCACCTATGGGAGAACTTGGAAGTTTTGTATTTTACAGAACTTACTCAAGATTTTTAAATAGTGAAGGTAGACGTGAGTACTGGTATGAAACGGTTAAGCGTGCGGTGGAATACAATACTTCTATTGCTCCTACGACAAAAGAAGAAGCAGAAGCATTATATGATAATGTATTTAATTTAAGACAGTTTTTATCTGGAAGAACTTTTTGGATAGGGAACACTGAAGTAAGTAAGAATTATCCTCTAGCAAACTTTAATTGTGCGTTTGAAGTAATAGATTCGTTCAAATCATTTAAAGATTTATTTTACCTACTTATGCTTGGCTGTGGAGTTGGTGTGAGAGTTCTTGATGAAGATGTTGCGGGAATGCCTAAGGTAAGAACTGATTATACTATAATTCATCAAGATTATACTTCGAAGCTTAAGTTTGAAAGACTTGAGAATACATCACTTAATTTTTTTGCGGATGATAGCTGTGAAATAATTGTAGGTGACTCTAAGGAAGGCTGGATTGAATCACTTTCTTTCTATTTTGATCTGATTACAGAGCATAATTATAGAGGCATCAGAAATATTTTTATAGATTATTCTAACGTTAGAGAAAAAGGCGAACGTTTAATAAAATTTGGTGGAACTGCAAGTGGTCACGAAAGTCTTAAAAATATGTTTAGAAAAATAGATAAAGTTATCAAAAAACGAGCGCTCAGCATAAGCCAGAAGAAGGTAAGACTTACTTCTGTAGATTGCATGGATATAGCAAATATAATTGGAGAAAATGTCGTAGTAGGTGGAGTTAGACGTACGGCAGAGATGGTTATAATTGATCAAAATGACAAAGAAGCTATAAATGCCAAGAGTGAGCTTTATACTTTTGAAAATAACAAGTGGCAAATAAATCAAGAAATTGCACACAGACAGATGAGTAATAATTCAATTTATTTTACAAGCAAACCTTCACGAAAAGAGCTTCATCTGCAATTAGAGCGTATGAGATATTCCGGGGAACCAGGATTTATAAATCATGAGGCAGCATCTCAAAGAAGACCTAATATGAAAGGTGTAAATCCATGTGGAGAGATACTTCTAGATTCTAAAGGGGTATGCAACCTGACTACTATAAATGTGATGGCTTTTGTAAAGGATGGAGTACTTCAAAAGGAAGAACTTTTAAAAGCTCAAAAACTTTCAGCAAGAGCAGGTTATAGAATGACGATGCTAGAGCTAGAGCTTCCTGAATGGGATAAAACACAAAAACGTGATAGACTTCTAGGGTGTTCACTTACAGGCTGGCAAGACATGGTAAATATTACGGGAATTACGCGTGAAGACGAGGCTCACATCTTAAGAGAGCTTAGAAAAGCGGCAAGAGATGCGGCTGATGAGTATGCGAAAGAGCTTGGGCAGAATGTACCGATTTTAGTCACTACAGTAAAGCCTGAAGGGACACTTTCACAGCTTCCTACAGTTTCAAGTGGAGTACATTATTCTCATTCGCCTTATTTTGTGAGGAGAGTTAGGATTTCATCGAGTGATCCGCTGCTTAAGGTATGCGAAGAACTGAAATATCCTGTTTTTCCAGAGGTAGGTCAGGAGATGGAAACTGCAGCAACTAAGGTTGTAGAGTTTCCAGTAAAGGCTCCAGATGGGAGAACTAAGTATGATATAACAGCTATTGAACAACTTGAGAATTATATCATGTTTATGGAAAATTATGTAGACCATAACTGTTCTATCACAGTGCATGTAAGAGAAGATGAGTGGGAAGATGTGGAAGAGTTTGTATGGAATAACTGGAATAAAATAGTAGCAGTATCGTTTATTCCACTTAACGATGCATTCTATGAACTTATGCCTTATGAATCAATATCTGAAGAAGAGTATAAAAAGCGTAAGCTAGAAATGAAGCCATTTATACCATCGCTTATAAGTAAATATGAGACAAAAGAAGAGGAATATGAACTTGAAAATGACGGCTGTGAAAATGGCATTTGTCCTGTAAGATAGAAAAGTATTTACTCAAAGGCTTATTTGAGATATAATTGTAGAAAGTTATATTTTAAAATGAAATTAGGGAGGCACACATATGAGCGATATGGAATTTAAAAATGATTTTGAAGAGGAAGAGCCGATAGTTCTAAATCTTATACTTGAAGATGGCGAAGAAGTTGCTTGTGAGGTTATAGGAATATTTGAAGTTGAGGGTAGTGAATATATTGCTTTAGTGCCTGAAAATGATGATAGAGTACTTATCTACAGGTATGCAGAGCTTGAAAATGATGAGATAGATCTTCAAAATATAGAAGATGATGTAGAGTTTGAAAAAGTTACTGAAGCTTTTTGGGAAATTTTCGGAGACGAAGATTTTGAAAGAGAAGACTAAGTAAAAACAGATAATAAGAGACCGTATAGGACTGGATTTTCAGTGTATACGGTCTTTTTGTGTTATGAAAGTACACTGTTAGCAGCACTTGTAATTATTTTATCTACCATGGCTACTAAGTCTTTTTTTGGAAGTTTAAAATTGGTTTCAGACCAGTGTTTTATTTGGCCAAGTATTCCAAAGCTTATAAAGGTTATATAGTATTCATAGATATCTTTGTTGTAGTTTGGAAATTTGTCAGATATAAACGCAGTTCCATTTTCAGTAATTAAGCTTCTGAATTTGTTTAGAAAATTATTATTTGACTGATTTTCAAATAGGCTAAAGCATATAGTTTTATTTTTTAGAATATAGTCCGCTACAGGGTCTAATATTGGAAGTAGTGTAGTCATAGTTATTTTTGGACGATACATATCTATCATTGCTTGAAATTCAAGAATGATTTCATCTTCTATTTTTTCTAAAAGGTCATAGGTATCTTTATAGTGAAGGTAAAATGTGCCTCTATTTACATCTGCTCTTTCAGCAATATCTTTTACGGTAATATCTTTAAAGTCTTTTTCGCTCATAAGTTCTGCAAGGCTTGATTTTAATATATTTCTAGTTCTTCTTATCCTTCGATCTTCTTTTATCTCCATTAGTTCACTCTCCTAGGTTTTATTAACACTTAATAGACATAAATGTTAATTGTGTTGAATAATAAACAGAAACAATTTATCTGCTTATTGAAGTATATTTACAATAGTATTATAATATACAACAGATGAAAAATCAACACGATGTTTATTAACGGAGGCGGAGATGAAAAATCTAGGCATTGATAAAGTGATTCATTTTATTGTCTATGAGGGAAAGAAAATTGAAAAAGGGTTTCTTTCGTTATTACTTATTTGCGCAATAGGTTATCCCTTTGTAGGGGTAAATTATGATTTAAGTGAGTATCTTCCGGGGTTTGCACCATCAAAACAGGCACTTGATATTATGGAGGACGAGTTCGGATATCCCGGAATGGCCAGAATAATGTTAAAAAATGTATCTATATATGAAGCTAAAAATATTAGAGATGCTATTGCTCGGGTAGATGGAGTAGATATGGTTATGGGGGTAGACTCCACAGCTGATATATATATGGCACAGCCCTTTGTTATGGAAATGGATGATTTAGACGAGTTTTACAAGGACGGAAATGCACTAATTGATGTAGTATTTGAAGATGGGGATTCAGATAAAACTACACATAAAGCTTTGGATGAAATATATGAAATTGTAGGAGATAAGGGATATTTTGCAGGAACGGCGGTAAGTAACAAATCTAGACAGGAAACTATAGTAAAAGAGATTGCAATGGCAATGACTATAGCGCTTGTAATTATTTTTGCAATACTTACAATAACTACAACTTCATGGTTTGAACCTATACTTTTTATAGTGGTTATGGGAGTAGCGATTATAATTAATATGGGGAGTAATATAATTTTTGGGAGTATATCATTCTTTACTTTTGCAACAGCAGCAATTTTGCAACTTGCAGTTTCTATGGATTATTCTATATTCCTGTTACATATGTTTACAGCTAATAAGGAAGCGGGAATGGAAATTCATACAGCACTAGAAAAAGCGATAAAAGATTCTTCTAGCTCGATTCTTGCAAGTGGGGCGACTACGATTGTAGGTTTCTTGGCAATTGCGCTTATGAAATTTACTGTGGGAAAGGATGTGGGGTTTGTACTCACAAAAGGAATAGTTGTAAGTTTAGCTACGGTAATGCTACTTATGCCTACACTTATTTTAAGATACAATGCACGTATCGAAAAATATGCCCATAGATCTTTTATGCCATCCTTTGAACATTTAGGAAATAGGATGTATAAAATAAGAAAGCTTATAATAGTGGTTTCACTGTTTATTACAATTCCAACGTATGTCGCTCAGGGAATGAACAATTTTCTTTATGGAGACGATGCATTAGGTGCTGGACCAGGAACACAGGTGTATGAAGATTGTAAAGTGATAGATGATGTGTTTGGAAGAAGTAATATGGTAATAGGGATTGTACCAAATGGTTCTCCTGTACTTGAAAAAAAACTTACTGAGGATATAGAAAGTTTCGAATTTATAAATTATGCGAAATCACTTTCAGGAGAATTGCCACCGGGAGTTCCTGAAGATTTTCTTCCAAGTGAAATTGTAGATAAGATGAGAACCGATAAATATGCAAGAATACTTATATCTATGAATACAGTTCAAGAAAGTGATTTTGCATTTGAGTGTAGTGAGAAGCTTGAAGCTAAAATAAGGCAGTATTATCCTGATGATTCATATATTGTAGGGATGACACCTACCACTATTGATATTAAAAATATTCTTACTAAAGATTATAATTTTGTAAGTATACTCTCGATGATAGGGGTTGCAATTGTAGTAGCAGTGACTTTTAAATCAATATTAGTTCCTATTATAGTTATAATTCCAATAGAAATAGCGATTTATCTTAATATGTCACTTCCTTATATAATAGGCTCTACTATGCTATATATAGGATATATAATCGTTAGTTGTTTGCAACTTGGGGCAACGATAGATTATTCAATACTTTTAACTAATCATTATCTTGAGTCAAGACAGAAGCTTAATCCAGAGCAGGCAGCAAAGGCGGCTATAAGCAGAAGTGCACTTTCGGTGCTTACTTCAGGCTCTATTCTTACGGTAGTTGGATATGGGCTTTACTTTAGCTCTACTATTCAAGGGATATCACAGATAGGAAGACTTGTCGGAAGAGGGGCACTATTTAGTATGGTACTGGTACTTTCGCTATTGCCAGCACTGCTTGCAATGTTTGATGGTCCGATAGAAAGGCAGCAGGCTAGATCAAATGAGAGAAGAGCTAGAATTAAGCGAAGAAGAACAGCTAAGAAAAATAATGAGTTGGAGGGGAATGTAGATGAAGTCATATAAGAAATTTGCAGCCAATGTACTTGTTTTTAGTATTGTAATTTCGGGTTTTTCTCAAGGGGCAGTATATGCAGCGCCTCCTTCTCCTAAGCATGATGAATCTATGTATGTCAATTTGGACTATTATGGTTCACTTGAGGAAACTCGTGTGGTCAAAAGTTATAGTGTAAATGGAGCAAAGGAAATAGTAGACTTTGGAAATTATCAAAAGATAACTAATATGACCAATTTTGTTAAGCCTGAGGTAAATAACGGGAAGGTAGTATTTAAGCTAGATGAAGATGTAGCAAGATTCTATTTTGAAGCAGTTCCTCAAAATCAAAAAACAGTGCTTCCTTGGACCTTCGATGTTTCTTATAAGCTCAATGGAGTAGAGAAACGGGCAGAGGAGCTTGCAGGAGCAAATGGGCTTGTTGAAATCAAAATCAAGACGATTCCAAACAAGAATATTGCGGCTTATTACAAAAATAATATGCTTCTTCAAGTAGCTACGATGATAGATATGGATGATAATTTGAGTGTCGAAGCTCCAGGGGCTCAACTTCAAACGGTAGGAAATAAAAAGGCAGTTATATTTATGGGGCTTCCAGGGGAAGAAAATGAATTTATTGTAAGAATCGGGTCTGAGGATTTTGAATTTCCAGGCTTTGGAATTCTTATGATACCTGCGACGCTTGAACAGCTTACAGATATAAAGGATTTAAAGGAAACTAAGGAAAAAATAGAAGATTCAAGAAAAGCTATGGATGCAAGTCTTGATGTAGTGTTAGACACACTTGAAAGTATGCAGAGCAGTCTTGATACTACGGCTAAAGGGCTAAAGGATTTAGATGGCGCAAGGGAAACTGTAAGTTCTTCAAAAAAAGGAGTTTATGATAAGGCGGATAAAACACTTCAGAATTTAAGTGATAGTGCGGTTCAACTTGAAAAGTTCCTACCTCATTTAGAAGCACAGGAACAGTTCATTGTAGATGTAAATAAGCAGGTGAACTTAATAGTGGACACTACTAAGGAAGTTAAGTATAAATTAGGAAAGCTTCAAAAAGTACTCGATGATTTAAATGGCAATTTTGGAGAACTTCAGGATATGGTAGATGACATGAGTACGGTAAGAAGTAGAAGTACATCTGTGCATAAGCGAAGTAGTGAGGAAAAAAATGCAGTATCTATGTTAAATAAAAATATAGATGAATACAATGAACTCTCAAAAGCTATAAATGAAGATTTTGCTATATTAAAAAAAGCATCAAGTAGTTTGGACACTAGTATGAGTAAGTCGGATTTGGATTCTGAAAGTATAACAAAACTTTCTTTAGCAGTTGCAAGTAATCCTCTAGATGAAATTGCAGGTGGAATTCAAAAAATAGGGACAGAACTCCAGAGTGTTGGAGCTACGGCTTCTGGACTAAAGTCTACTGCGGATCAGTATTCGTCTGATATGAAGAGCACTATGGGAAATACAAAGGCGCTCAATGAAACGTTAAGTGAAATTGCAGAGCTTTCTAAAAAAGTTATAGATGGAATAGTAGATTTAAATAAGGTTATAAATGATAATGAACCAATTGCAGTACAAGCGGTAAGAGATGCAAAAGATATGCTTGAGCTCACTGTTGAAAGTGTAAATAATGCACATGCTTTTTTAAAGGAAGCAGAAACAATGCTTCAAAAAAGCGGAGAGCAGCTTGATGTAGGAACTAAAAAAAGTATAGAGGGGCTTGTGGATGCGCTTCAAAAATCGGTTAAAGGGCTTGGGCAGACTTCTAAGATAAGAAATGCTAAAAATGAGATTAGAGATTTAATTGATGAAGAATGGGATAAGTATACTGAGGAAGAAAATCATATGCTTAATATAGATACAGAGGCAGTTAAATTATCATTTACATCTGCTCAAAACAAGACTCCAGAGAGTATTCAAGTAATACTTAGAACCAAAGAGATAAGTAAGGATGATATTGAAAAGCAGAACAAAGATCTTGAAGCTGCGGCTGAGAAAGATAATGGTACAGTTATCGGTAGAATTGGAAATATATTTAAAAAGATAGCTATAGCAGTAAAATCAATTTTTGAGTAAATACTATGATTATATATTAAGAAATTTTTATTGGACGGGTAGTTTTAAGAACGATTGTCTAAGAAAGTCGGGCAGTCGTTTTTTTATTTTTTAAAATATAAAATTTATGAGGTGAAAGATGAAGTTTGTAAGTTTAAAAAGAGGATGGAGTATTATCCTAGCGAGTCTTATTTTTAGCATGATGGTGATACCAGTAAATGCTATGGGAAGTACAAGTATGCCAGGGGGAAGGGTTTTTGTAGAGACAAAGAAAGAAGAAGTAGCGCCTAAAAAAACTTTAGATTATGAAACTGCTATAAAGAAAGCGGTTTCTTACAGTATAACTCAAAAGTCAGCGGAGCTTCAAAGAGAAACGCTTCAAGATAAGATTGATGACAATTATTATCAATATGATAGTATATTTCAAATAAAGAATCCAGCGATGCTTACGGGGGCACTTGCCAATTTAGAAGTCTACAATAACAACCTTTCTACAGGTAGAGATTTGATGCTTAGACAAAAGACTGTGGATTCAGAAAATATCAAAATAACGGTGGCAGGATTATTTAATAATATTGAATATCAGCTTAATTCTATTAAATTTATGAATGAAAAACTCACTCAAGGTGAAAAAAATGTAATTCTTTACAATAAACAATTTGAGCTTGGGATGCTTTCTAAAAATGATTTAGAGAAAGCGGAAATTGCAAATAAAGCACTAAAAAATGAACTTATGTTAAAAGATATAAAACTTAAACAGTATTATGCAGAACTTGAGAAGGTTACTGGAATTATGAATATAAAGCAAGAGTATGAATTAGTGCCATTAGATATGCAGTATCAAGAACTTACTATGAGTGATATTGATTTAGAAATTTATAAGCGAAATATTGAAAATTTTGACCTTAGCATTTTGGCAAAAGAAAATGCAGTAAAAAACAAGCAGACTATGTATGACAACTATGTAGAAATTTATAATTATCAGCACCTATCATGGCTTGCAGGAAGACAGCCATCTTCTCCAAACTTTGATTATAAGAGTACTAGAGATGAAAAAAATGTAGCGGAACTTGATCTTAGCCAAACAAAGCTAAATGCGAAATTAAATGTAGAAAAAAATTATGCAGTACTTCAACAACTTCAGCAAAATATAGGGATAATGAGAGTGGAACTTGACAAGCTTAATGTTCAGCTTAATACGCTTGAAAAAAGTTATGAATACGGTATGGCAACCAAAAATAGTTATCAAAATGCGCTTATAAGTAAAAAAGAACTAGAGGATAAATTAAATGGACTTATTGTTCAACAAAAACAATTGAAATTATTATTTGAAAGCCCATACTTTGCGGGTATGGCAATGAATGTATAGCTATTATAAATAAGAAAGAGGTATTTTAGAATGAAAATGAAGTCAAAAAAGTCAGTATTAGCATTAACTGTATTGCTGGCTACAAGTATGGTTTTATCAGGGTGTGGGAAAGAACAAGTTGAAGAAGAAATTATAAAGCCGGTAGAGGTTAAGCAAATATATGGAGATATGTACCAAAATAAATTATCTCTAAGTGGAAACATACTGCCTAGTCAGATTGTAAAGGTTGCCTTTAAAGTTCCAGGAGTAGTTACTAAAACTAACTTTGATGAGGGCACTTTTGTTAAAAAAGGTCAGATGATAGCCTCTGTAGAACAAAATGAGTACAATATTCAGGTTCAAGCATCCTCTGCTGAGTATGAAGGGGCTAAAATGCAAATAGATAGTGAGATACCGGCAAAGATAAATCAAGCTAAAGCTCAGTATGATCTTTCAAAAGCTACTTATGAACGTGTAAAATCGCTATATGAAGCAGGTGGAGCTACAAAAGCTCAGCTTGATGAAATCACTGCTAAAAAAACTGCAGATGAAAATACGTACAAACTTGCACTGGAAGCAGAAGCTATAGCAAGAACTAAGCTTGAAAAAGCGGCAGCAGGACTTGAACTTTCTAATACTAAACTTTCAGATACCTCTATAAACAGTCCTATAGAAGGGATTGTAATGAAAAAATTAGTTGAAGAAGGTGAAATTATAGCACAGGGATATCCTGTTGCGGCTATTGGACAGGTAGATGTAGTAGATGTAGAAATTGGAGTTTCAGACCAAGATATAAAGCATATTGAATTTGGTCAAAAGGTTAAGGTATATCTTTACGGGCTTGAGAAAAGCTTTGATGGAATAGTAGGTGAAATAAGTCCAAGTGCAGACCCTACTACTAGAACCTTTGCAGTTAAAGTGAAGGTTAAAAACCCTAAGTTTGAAATAAAACCAGGGATGGTAGCAAAAGTAGATATTCCGGTATCGAGTGTTGAAGGTATATTGATTCCAGTATCGAGTGTACTTTCAAGACCAGAGGGGGAAGTAGTATATATTTATAATGAAGAAACGGCTACAGTTAGAAAACAACTTGTAGAGACTGGCGATATAATGAAAGATAAGATAAAGATTTTATCAGGAATAAATGATGGTGATAAGCTTGTAGTGGAAGGTCAGTTTAAACTTAATGATAATGACAAAGTAAGTGTAGAGGAGCAATAGAATGGTTAAATGGAGTACAACTCATAGAAGTATCGTTATGCTTATTTCCTTTTTCACACTTTTAGCAGGAGTCATGCTTTATGGTGGAATGGAAAGACAGGAAAATCCAAGCGTTTCATCTCCTGTAGCAATAATAAAGTGTATATATCCTGGAGGAAGCCCTGAGGATATTGAAAAGGCTATTATAAAACCACTTGAGGAAAAAATTGGAGAAATATCAGATATTAAGCGTACAGACAGTTATGCTATGGATAGTATCGGGGTTATAAAAGTTAAGCTCAAAGACATGAGTGATGATAAAATTGAAGCCAAGTGGGATGAACTGAAGGAAGAAGTTGAAAAAGCTCAGACTCAGCTTCCAGCAGAGGCCTATAAGGCGGAAGTCGATACGGACTTTACAGATCCATACGGCGTATTACTTGCCCTTTCTGCGACAGAATATACAAATCAAGATCTTAAAGATGTAGGAGAAAAGCTTAAAGAAGAACTTGAAAAAGATGAAGGCGTAAGATCGGTAGATTTATATGGAGATATTGATGAGATAATAGAAGTAAATATAGATATGCAAAAGGTTCAACAGTATGGAATTTCACCATTAACTATGGTTAAGGCAATGAAGGCACGTAATGTAAACATTCCAAGTGGAAATCTTGAACTTAGCAATATTAAAGTACCAATTCATGTGTCCGGAGAGTATGACAGTATTGAAGAAATTGAAAATACTATAATAGGAGTTTCTCAAACGGGAACCCCGATATATTTAAGAAATGTTGCGAAGATATCTGCGAAAGAGGCTAAGGCAGAATCATTAGCACTTTTAAATGAAGATCCAGCTCTTATTATAGGAGTAAAATATACTGAAAAAGAAAATATGGTTACTATCAAAAAAAGACTTGATAAAATCATAGATAGATTTGAAAAACAAGAACTTTATAATGAGATGAAACTTGAAGTTATAACGGATCAAGCTTCATTTGTAGAAACGGCAATAGCTCTTTTTGAGGAAAATCTACTTTCTGCGATAGCACTTGTGGTAATTGTAGTACTTCTTGCGATGGGAGTACGAAGTGCATTTGTAGTATCATCTTCGATTCCAATAATAATAGCACTTGTATTTATATATATGAAGCTTATGGAAATTCCACTGCATCAAGTATCTATTGCTTCACTGATTATTTCGCTGAGTTTGCTTGTAGCCAATGGAATTGTCGCTAATGATAGTATATACATGTATATGGAAAAAGGCTATGATAGGAAAACCGCATGTATAAATGGGGTAAATGAGGTTAAGATACCAATACTTACATCCACACTTACAACTATTGCATCGTTCTTACCACTAGCAATGATGGTAGGTTCTGCTGGTAAGTTTGTAAGTACACTTCCGATACTAGTTTCAGTTTCACTTATAGGTTCGCTGATAACTTCGCTTACGCTTGTACCAGCTATGGGATATACTTTTCTTAAAGTAACACCGAAAAAAGAAAAGAAAGCGTGGATTAAGCATGAAAAACTTAAAAAATATGAAAAATATATTTCGTTAGGTAAAATAACTGCAAAATTTAATGAAGCTTATAAAAAGACTTTATTGGCATCACTTGAAAAGCCAAAATCAATGTTAACGCTAGCAATTGTAGCCTTGGTGTTAAGTGGTATGCTTATACCTTCGCTTGGAGTACAATTGTTCCCACCAGTAGAGCGTGATCAGTATTATATTGATATATCGGTACAAGATGGAAGTACTACAGAAAAGACAAGTCTTATAGTAAAAGATGTAGTTAAAGTTTTAGAGGAGCATGAAAGTGTAGATTCTGTGCTTTCTATGGTTGGAGATGGAATGCCTCAATATTACATCACATTTACTTCAAATAATAAATCTAGTAATAAGGCTCAGCTTATAGTAAATGGAAGTCAAAGTGAAATAAATGCAATTCAAGATGAAATCGAAAAAAAGGTTCCAGGTGCAAAAGCTAATATAAGAAGATTAGAGCTTGCGATGCCAGTAGATTATCCAGCACAGGTTAGAATAAGTGGGCCAGATATAAAAGTACTTCAAGGACTTTCTGATGAAATCAAGACTATGATGTATACTATTCCTGGAAGTAAGAATATAGATGATAATTATGGTCTAGAATCTTATAAATTGAATATCAAAGTTAATGAGGAAAAAGCTAACTTAGTTGGACTTACAAATTATGATATATCAAGTACCGTAAGGATGGCAATAAATGGGCTTGAGGTTACTAAATTTAAGCAGGATGATATAGATGATGACGATATGTCTGTTGTAATAAGGATTCCTGAAAATGAAAAAAGTAGTAGTGAAGTTTTAGATGAAATATTCTTTAATTCTTCTATGACAGGAAAAAATGTAGCGCTTAGAGATATAGCTAAGGTAGAAAAAGAGTCTTCACTAAACAAGATTTCAAGAAAAGATGGTAAGAGAACAATAACTGTAGGTATGTTTATGAAGGATGGATATAATTCAGAGCAGGGGCTTGAGATGCTTCAAGAAAAAATGACTGATTTTAAACTTCCAAATGGATATACTATGGAATTTGGGGGAGATAGTGAAGAACGTAATGATGCGTTTACATCTATGATAATTCCGTCAATATTAGCAGTAGCGATGATTTACCTTATACTAGTTATGCAGTTTGGAGATTTAAGAGAACCGTTTATAATCATGGGAACTATTCCACTGTCCTTTATAGGGATTATTTGGGGTCTAAAGCTTACGGGATATCCAATTGGATTTATGGCACTTTTAGGTGCAATAAGTTTAATGGGAGTCGTCGTAAATAACGGTATAATCTTGCTAGATTATATAAAACTTTTAAATCATGATGATATAGACTCAAAAGAGGCTATTGCAGAGGCATGTAGTGTAAAGACAAGACCTATAATGATAGGGATGGTAACGACGGTAATATCACTTATTCCACTTGCAATTTCAGGTGGGGCGCTTTGGGCACCGATGGCGACTGCAATAATAGCGGGTATGATAATATCTTCATTCCTTACCCTTTATATAATACCTTGCTCATATATTCTAGTAGAATCTAAAACTTCTATGATTAGAAGATTTAACGATTTTTTAAAGAGCAGATAATCTAATAAAATAGATATATAATAAATAGAGAACACAACAAAGGATGATGCGGTTACGCTCATCCTTTGTTCTTTTATACTGTAAAATTATTGAAACATAAAATTATAAAAGCTTAGTCAAAAATAAGTTTTTTTCTATAGAGTTTGTAGAATATAGGCAGAAGTATACCTTTTATAATACTACTTATACTTATTGCCCACCAAACGCCATTTACGCCTAAGGATGTAGAACTTAAAAATAGAGCCATAGGAATTCTAGCACTAGTAAATACTATGCTGATTATTGAGGGAATTCTTGTTTCTCCAAAGCCGTTAAACATACCGATAGTTATTATTTCAATACACATAAATATTTGTGAATAGCCAAGTATTTTTAGATAATTTATACCACTTTGAGTAGCAGAGGCTTCAGTGATAAAGATTTTAAATATAGGTTCACTAAAGAAAATTAGCGAAATTGCAGATATAGTTCCTAAAAATAGAGATATTGAAAGGATGATTCTTATACCTTTATCTATTCTTTCATAGTTTTTACTTCCGTAGTTTTGACCAATAAAAGCACAGATTGCAATAGCAAGTCCGTCCGCAGTCATCCACGCAATAGATTCAATTTGAGACCCTACCTTTTGAACCGCAATTTCAGTAGCTCCAAATTTGGAGATTATTCTAGCTAAAAATATTGAAAATACACAGTAAAGGGTCGCTTGAAGTGCAGTAGGAAATCCAAGTGAAAATATTTCTTTTATATTTGAAAAATCAGGACGTTTAAAGATATTTATTTTTAAGTTTGGATGAGCACTATCTTTTAGATGCAATATAAAAAGTATCCATACTAGAAATTGGGCAAAAGCAGTTGCTATCGCAGCGCCCATAACTCCCATTGGTGGAACTGGCCCAAGTCCAAAAATTAATATTATATCAAATACGATATTAAAAACAAGGCCACAGGCATTAAATAAAAATGGGGTTTTGCTATCGCCAGATGCATTGAACATTGCGGAAAGTACTGGATTTACATAGGTAAATATCATCGCAAGTCCCACTATAAAGAGATAGGTTCTAGCTTGAGAAATTATAAGGTCATCTCCAAGTCTGAAAAAACCTATGATGTTAGCATTAAAAAATACTATTATTAGCGTAAATATGAGCGCGATGAAAGTATTTAGCCATATAGAAGCTTCAGCATAATGTTTAGCATCTTCTAAATTTTTTCTTCCTATAGATTGTGAAATGGTTATTTGAGCTCCAATTCTAGAAATAGAGGAAGAAGCTTGGGCAAACCACATTAAAAATCCAGCACTCCCTACAGCGGCGACAGCGCCACTGCCGATTCTACCGATGCATATCATATCTACAAAGTTATAAGCCATGTTTATAAATGAGGTGCCTAATATAGGAAGGGAGAGCATCATTATTTTTTGAGGAATATTGCCTACCGTTAAATCTGTTTTTTTGTTCATAAAATCTCCTGTCTAAATGTTATTGAAAATTGATATAAAACTGCAATATATATTATAAACCATATTTAACATAATGTTAATATTTTGTGATATAATTAAAAATAATAAACTTAAAATTTAAAAGGAGCAAAAGGATGAAGCAAAAATATGTTAAAAAGATAGTAGCCGGGTCACTTGTTATGAGTATGGTATTTACTACAAATCCGGTATTTGCAATTGGAGGGGTTATTCCAACGACTAAAATTGATATGACTCCAAAGGTCGAAGCCCCAGTAGAGAAAAAGAGTTTGGATTATGATACTGCGATAAAAAAATCAGTCGAAGCTAGTATTGCAAGAAAATCAGCAGAGCTTCAAAATGAAACCCTTCAAGACAAGATTGACGACAATTTTTACAATTACGATAAATTATTCAGTATAAAAGATCCGAATATATTATCAGGAACCCTTGCGAATATGGAAGTATATAATAAAAACCTTACAACTAGTAGAGATTTAACCGCTAGACAAAAGACTGTAGATACTGAAAATTTAAAAATTACAGTAGCTGGATTATTTAACAATATAGAGCAGAGACTTAAGTCTATAGAGTTTTTAAATAGAAAACTCGCACAAGGTGAAGAAAATTTATTATTATATAAAAAGCAATTTGGGCTTGGGCTTATATCTCAAAATGAAATGGAACAGCAAGAAATTGCAAATAAGGCGCTTAAGAGTGAATTGTCACTTGAAGAAATAAAGCTTAGAGAACATTATGCAGAGCTTGAAAAAACGACAGGAATGACTAATATTGCTGAAAATTACAATATCGTTCCAATAAATATGGAATACAAAGAAGTAACGATGAGTAAAAATGATTTAGAAATTTATAAACGAAATATAGAAAATTTTGATATAGGAATACTTGCAAAGAAAAATGTAGTGGAAAATAAATCGGTGGCATTTGAAAATTATACAGAAATATATAATTTCCAACATCTTTCATATCTAGCAGGGAATCAGCCTTCAGCTCCAGATTTTGATTATAAGAGTACTAGAGATGAAAAAAATGTGGCAGAATTAGATTTAAGTCAGACTGTGCAGAATGCTAAAATGAATGTGGAGAAGAACTATGCAACTTTGCAACAACTTCAACAAAATGTAGCATCTATGAGACTAGAGTTAGATAAACTAGATGTTCAAATTAAAGCCTTAGATAAGAAGTATGAACTAGGGATGATATCTAAAAATAGTTATGAGAATACTAAGCTATCTAGAGACGAACTTAAAAACAAATTAGATGCACTTTTAGTTCAACAAAAGCAACTTAGATTGTTATTTGAAAGTCCTTATTTTGCAGGGATGTCAATGGGCGCATAGAGAACATAAAAAATAAAAAAATTTAAATTAAAAAAGTGTTGGTCATTATTGAACCAACACTTTATTTTATATATTTTAGTATCGTAAAATTCTGTTATAGTACTCTCACACCATGAGAGAAATTTCTAAATTGAGACAGTGGTGATATTTTTACACTTTGTCCTGGTGATGGAGCATGGATATAAGATCCATTTCCAACATATATCCCAACATGACCTGGTCCATAAACTAAATCACCTGGTTGAAGTTCAGAACGAGAAACGGTAGTTCCTGCTCTTGATTGAGAAAATGATGTTCTAGGAAGCGATACTCCAAGTTGTCTATAAACATAAGATGTAAATCCAGAACAGTCAAATCCGCTAGGAGTTGTGCCACCCCATCTGTAAGGAGTTCCAATGTATTGTTTTGCAATACCAAGAACACTACCACCTACAGTTTTAGTTCCATATAATATAATAGTATCTTTTGGTTTTTGAATTACTTTTTGAGTTAAAACTTTTTCTTCTAAGATATTTCCATTTACCATTGTAACTAAACGGTTTACTTCTCTAACTCCTGCTATACCCTCTGACTTAACTTTTGATTTACCACTACTCATTGTAGGGTCAGCAACTTTTTTTATTCCTGGTTGTACAGGTATTTTTCCAATCTCTTGATAAGATGTCTTTATATCAAATAATGTAGTTACATTATCTGTTTTAGGAACTAAACTTCTTGAAAGATTAGAACGTGATACACTTGTACTTGGGTTTACTGATGCTAAAGCTTCATGAGATTCTAAAATTTTATCCTCTGAAACCTTGTTTAGCTTAAGTACTTCCACATCTTGTATAAAGTTGACTCTAACATTTATTATTTTGTTGGAGTCTGATTTTACAACATATGGAGCTTTTACAGTATTAAGTACCTTTTGAGCAGTTGCTTCATCTTTAACGGCCATTACTACTTTATTGTCAGATTTTATGATGTATGCCGGCATTTTCACATCTAAAGATTGCTCAAAGTTTTGTTTCATTACATCATCACCAGTGAATTCATTTTTATCCATTTTTCCCTTTTGATAAGTAACTTTGAGGTCATATACTGCGGCTTCACCTTTTTCATCACGAATTTGTTTATTTAAGCTATTTACTGTTTGCTCTGCTTGCGTTCTAGTTTTTACATAACCCACATGTTCACCATTTGATACTATCTCATAGCCAACACCAGGCTGATAATAAAATAATCCGCCGATTAGACAAAGCAAAGATGTAAGGATGAATAGATAGGGGCTGCGTAAGATTGAGTGCTTCACACTACTTGCTTGAAGCTTTATCATTTGCGTTTCCTCCATTTCTTTTTCTTAACATCACTTATTATATCACGCTTTATTTTACTTGAAAAGCTTTTTATTACAAAATAGTTACAATGCGGAGAAGGCGATAAGTGGTGTCTACAAAATAAATAATAAAGAAATCCTTTATATCAACACATATAAGATTTGTAATAATTGTTACTGTCGATTAAAAATTACAAAAAGTTTACAAATATTCTAACGCGATAACCTAAAATTGATTTAGATAAAAGTATACATCGTATGCGACTATGTTTTGATTTATTAGGAGTTACATGATATAATTGTAATGTTATTTGTAATACACTTGTTACGGAATTGTTAAATTTATTTGTTAATATAGAGGTATATGTTTGACTAGGTTTTATAAATAATTAAATTTAAAAATTTTATTTGGAGGCAGATTAAAATGAAGAAATTCTTAAGTATATTTACAGCTGGGATAATATTTTTCAGCGGCGGGATACTTTCGGTAACGAATGCTCAAGCAAAAGACAATATAACCGTTATTGTTGATGGAACCAAAATGACGGTAGTAGGCCATCCTGCGGTTTTGGATACTGCATCAAGTAGGGTCATGATTCCATTTAAATCTCTCTTTTTAGCGATAGGAGTTCCAGAAAAAGATATAAAATGGAATGCACAAACAAGTACTGCCAAGGGAACCAAAGAAGGTATAGAAGTAGAACTTACTAAGAATAATAAAATGGCTAAGGTAAATGGTCAACTTGTGGAAATGGATGCGCCACCAGTTATAATGGGAACTAGTATGATGGTACCACTTTCATTTGTAGCAAATCAAATGGGAGGGCAAACCAAATGGCAGGGAAGTCCAAATTATACGGTAGATATAAGTCTGGGTTCAGGATTATTTCCAGTAGATCCAGTAGAACCAACTAAACCAACGGAGCCTCAAAAACCAACTGAAGGCGGAAGTACGGGAACTGGACAAACTTCAGCTCCATCGAAAGACACAGCCACTTCAAACAGCAAGGTTCATGGAACCTGGGCTATGCAAAACATGAATAAAGAAAAATTTGTAATTCAGTTTAGAGCAGACAACACTTTGGATATAAATAATATAACGCTTAAGAAAAGCAGTAAAGGAAGCTACACTATAAGTGGCGATTCGCTTACTGTAAAATCGGACATATTAAGTGGAAGTTATACTTTAGAAAAAACCACTTATGATGGAATAACATATTATGTTTTGAATAATTCGGATTCATCAAAAACTTTAGCGATAACTGCTATTTCATATGATGAATTTGCAAGCGTATATTAGTAATGGAGGTATGAATTTATGAAAAAAAGGATATTATCACTAGCTGTGGCATTAATGTTTTCATTGAGTACGGTAGTTTCTTATGCAACAGGATTTACAGATCTTAAAGATAGCAAAGGAAATGCGCATTGGAGTGCGGTATATGTAAATGATATTGCAGCAAAAGGATTAGTAAGTGGTTATTCAAATGGTACATTTAAACCAAATGCATCAGTTTCGCGTATTGATGCGATAGTATTTATGGCAAGGCTTTATCCTTCTGAAATTGTAAGCTCTACTTATACTCAAAATAAGGACAAATGGGCTAAAAAATTAACTGAAAATAATATACCTGAATATGCTAGAAATTCTGTAGTGTTTGCACTTGAAAATAGCTGGTTTGGAGAAGCATACCTTAAAGATCTGGTTGATGTAAAAACAAAGAAACCTAAGGATGCTTTAAGATATGAATTTTGTGTGTACTTAGTAAGAGCACTTAATTGGAATTCAGAGCTTAGTAATGCGGCAGTAGTTAAATATGAAGATAGTAATACTATAGTTAAGCAGGCCATAGCATACATCGAACTTTTAGGAAGAAAAGGAATTGTAGCAACTACTGGAAAATTCTACCCTAACAAACCTGTAACAAGAGGTGAAACTGCAAAGATGCTGTCACTTGCATATCCAAATAGTGAAAAGGCTAAGGCTGCAGGCGGAAACAGCAATACTAATACCAACAATAATAACAATAACACAAATAATAATACCAATAATAACAGTAATAACACCAACAATTCTAACAAGGTGGTTATGCCTAGTGGCGTAATTGTTGAAGGTATTATCAAATATATAGGTGTGGACGATAACAACATAGTAGTTACTATAGAAGATACCAAAGGGAGCATCTTAAGCTTTTCTAATAAGGCGAGTGGTGTAGTAGTAGCGCTTGATGATAAGCAAGCTTATCCAGAAGATATAAAGACGGGATATGAAGTTAAACTTTATACTGATGGCACCACTGTTAAAGGGATTGAAGCGTTTAGCAAGCTTGATGTAAACAAAACACTTTATGGAGAAATAGTTTCAGTGAGATCTTCTTCAATCAAAATAAGAAATGATAAAGGTAAAGTTGAAGAGTATGATATTTCAAGCAGAGCAGATGTAATAAAAGATAAAAAGGATGCTAAAATAAGTGATTTAACAGAGGGCGATGATATAACTGCAACTGTAAAAAATTCTATAATTACAGAAATTGAATCTAAAACTGTAAAAAGAACTTTTAAAAATGTTATAATAAAAGGACTGACTGTAAATTCAAGTTCTAGTGCAAAAATTATATTTTCAGATGAATATGGAGATATAAGAGAAATGAATTTAAATTCAAACTCGTATGTGTATATGAAAAATAAAAAGGTTGGTATATCTGATATAAAAGTAGGATATGAAGCTGATATTTATGCAAACAGCAACGAGGTTATAGATTTGACATTATATTCTCAAACTAAGGGTGAAGTATTTACAGGAATAATAGAAGATTTAAATGTAAGAGAAGATTATCTATATATAAAGGATAATGATGGGAAATCTAAGAAAGTAATAATGACTTCAAAAACTGAAATATATGATTATGTAACAAACAAAGTTCAAGATTCTAGAGATTTGGCAAAAGGACAAAATGTAATCATAACTGGCTATGAGGGAATGGATGTTATAGAAGCTATAAAAATATCTTATTATTAAACGCTGTAGAAGTTTGAATTATTAATATAAAGGCATGATATTTACTTGGCAATTTTAATTTAATTTCTAATATTTTGGGAGGATTTATAATGGATGATCGTAATTTAGCATTGGAACTTGTTAGAGTTACTGAAACAGCAGCACTTGCATCGGCAAAGTTTATGGGAAGAGGCGACAAGAATGGTGCAGATGGTGCAGCGGTAGAAGGAATGAGGATGGCCTTTGAAAGTGTCAATATAAAAGGCGAAATCGTAATTGGAGAAGGTGAGCTTGATGAGGCACCAATGCTTTATGTTGGTGAAAAAGTTGGAAGTGGGTATGGACCAAGTTTTGACATTGCAGTAGATCCTCTTGATGGAACGTCACTTATAGCAAAAGGACTTCCAAATGCGATTGCAGTTATTGCTATGGCTAAACAAGGGTGTATGTTAAAAGCGCCAGACACTTATATGGAAAAAATAATAGTGGGACCAAAAGCTAAGGGATGTGTAGACATAACAAAATCTGTTACAGAAAATCTTAATTGTGTGGCAAAAGCATTAGGAAAACCTGTGGAGGCGTTAACTGCAACTCTTCTTGATAGAGAACGTCATCAAGGAATAATTGATGAAATAAGAGAAGCAGGTGCAAGAATAAAGGTATTTAATGAAGGGGATATAGCAGGTGGAATTGCAACTTGCTTTGAAAATACAGGGGTTGATATAATGTTTGGTATGGGAGGCGCGCCAGAAGGTGTAATTGCAGCAGCAGCAGTTAAAATCTTAGGAGGCGATATGCAAGGAAGACTTTGCCCAATGAGTGAGCAGGAAGTAGAAAGATGCCACGAGATGGGTTTCACTGATGAAGATATAAATAAAGTACTTACGCTTGAGGATCTTGTATCAGGGGATGAGATTTATTTTGCAGCTACAGGTGTAACTTCTGGAGATTTCCTAAAAGGTGTAGTTTATTTAGGCGATAATGGAGCATCTACACATTCTGTAGTTATGAGATCTAAAAGTGGAACTATTCGTTTTGTAGAAGCTACTCATAAATTAGACAAAAATGATATATTAAAACAACTTATGCAGACTTACGGACAAAGATAGACAGTCGGGGGTAAGTGACATTTAGGAAGGGAAAGAATTATAATGCTATCAAACTTTTTGAAATTACAAAATGGTACAGATATAAGAGGAATTGCAGTTGAAAATGATAAACTAGAAGTAAATCTTACAAAGGAACGAATTTTAGCGATTTCACTTGGGATACTGAAGTGGCTTGAGAAGAAAGAAAATAATTCCTGCGATAAATTTAGAATTGCAGTAGGAATGGATTCTAGAATATCAGGGCCAGCGATAAGAGAAGCTATGATTAGTGAGTTTGAAGCGCATGGTGTAAATGTTATTGACTGCAATATGGCTACCACTCCAGCTATGTTTATGACTACGGTTATGGAAGAATATAGTTGTACCTGTGGAATAATGATAACGGCTAGTCATCTTCCATATTATTACAATGGAGTAAAAATATTTACAAAAAGAGGAGGAGCTGAAAAAGCAGATATTGCTGAAATTCTTGAATTTGCTTATAAAATGACACTTGAAAAAGATATAGAGGAGAATTCTGGGAGAGTTATTGAAAAAAATCTTATTGAAGACTACTCAAAAGTACTAGTATACAGAATAATGAAAGAAACTGGAATGGGAAGACCTCTTGAGGGACTAAAAATTGCAGTGGATGCAGGCAATGGCGCTGGCGGTTTTTTTGCAACAAAGGTGCTTGCAAGTTTAGGCGCAGATATTTCGGGCAGTCAATTTTTAAATCCTGATGGAATGTTCCCAAATCATCAACCAAATCCAGAGAATAAAGAAGCTATGGAAGCTATATCAAAAGCAGTGCTTGAAACCAACTCGGATTTGGGTATAATTTTTGATACAGATGTAGATAGAGCTGCGATTGTAAGTGATGATGGAAAAGAAATAAATAGAAATGCACTTATTGCACTAATTTCTGATATAATACTAAAAGAGCATCCAGATTCTATTATAGTTACAGACTCAATAACCTCTACAGGGCTTACTGAATTTATAGCGGCAAGAGGTGGGCAGCATCATAGATTTAAACGAGGTTATAAAAATGTAATAAATGAGGCAAAAAGAATAAATGAAGAGAACGATAAAAAATCATATCTTGCTATAGAAACTTCAGGACATGCAGCACTTGAAGAAAATTATTTTCTAGATGATGGAGCGTATCTAATTGCCAAAATTTTGATAGAAGTGTCAAAACTTCATCAAGAAGGCAAGAAAATTCAAACACTTATTTCTGATTTGAAACAGCCAGTGGAAAGTGTTGAATATAGGCTTAAGATAAAAGATGATAATTTCAGAACATATGGTGAAAATGTGCTTGAAGAATTTAGAACTTTTGCATCGAATCATAGCATTTTTGAAATCGAAACTCCGAATTACGAGGGGATAAAGTTGAAGACTTCATATGGTTGGTGTCTGCTTAGAATGTCGCTTCATGAACCTGTAATGCCGCTTAATATAGAGTCAGATATTGAAGGTGGAGCTGCAACTATAAATGAACTGCTCAAAGAATTTATAGATAGACATAAAAAACTAGAATTTTAAAACAAATAAAGTGCGTGAAAAGGAATAGTGGATGAAACCGGAAAGAGTAGATTTATATACAAAAGAGGAATATCAAGATCTTATAAATGATGAAAATGCTCAACTTGCAGAGGGAGTACTTGAAATACTTCCCGATGGATTTGGTTTTTTGAGAGGGGAAAACTATCAGTCTACAGAGAATGATGTTTATATCAGTCCTGCTCAAATAAGAAGATTTAATATGAAGACGGGAGATAAAGTTTGCGGAATAACTAGAGAGCCTAAAAATAATGAACGTTTTAGAGCGATTCTTTATGTTAAATCCATAAATGATTTAAAACCTGAAACGGCAGCAAGTAGAAGGGATTTCGACCGACTTACCCCGATATATCCAAAGGAAAAGCTTGTGCTTGAAATGGATCCAGAGAATATCTCAACAAGAATAATTGATATTATGGCACCTGTTGGAAAAGGGCAAAGAGGGCTTATTGTAGCCCCTCCTAAAGCAGGGAAAACAACACTACTTAAGTGTATTGCAAATGCAATAGTAAAGAACAATAGTGATGTGGAACTGATTGTACTTCTTGTGGATGAAAGACCAGAAGAGGTTACTGATATAAAGGAATATGTAGATTGTGACGTTATAGCCTCTACTTTTGATCAAGAACCATCGAACCATATAAAAGTAGCAGAGATGGTGCTAGCAAGAGCTAAATGTCTTGTAGAGCATGGAAAAGATGTAGTGATACTTATGGACAGTATTACGAGGCTTTCTAGAGCTTACAATCTTACAATAAATCCAACGGGAAGAACTCTTTCCGGCGGCCTTGACCCAGGCGCACTTTATGGACCAAAGAAATTTTTTGGCTCAGCAAGAAATATGAGAGAAGGCGGATCGCTTACTATAATTGCAACCGCACTTGTAGATACTGGTTCTAGAATGGACGATGTTATATTTGAAGAATTTAAAGGAACTGGAAATATGGAGCTTCATCTTGATAGAAAGCTCGCAGAAAGAAGAATATATCCAGCAATTGATATCTTCAAATCAGGAACAAGAAAAGAAGAATTACTTCTTTCGCAGGAAGAAATGGAAACTATGATTGTATTAAGAAAATATTTTTCAAACAAAACCTTGCAAGAAGTAGCAGAAGATGTCATTTCTGTAATGAAAAATACTAAAGACAATATAGAGTTTATGGAAGCGGTAAATAAAGCTATGAAATAAATTTTTATTGTATTGAACTTATTTTTATAGTATGATATAATGTATGAGTTAAATTATGATTTTACGTGAGAAAGAGGTGAAAATAATGAAACAAGGAATTCATCCAAAGTATAATGAAATTCAAGTACACTGTGCTTGTGGAAATACATTTACAGCTGGATCTACAAAAGATGAGATTCGTGTAGAAACTTGTTCTCAATGCCATCCTTTCTATACAGGACAAAACAAGAGTATAGAAAAAGGCGGAAGAATTGAAAAATTCAACAAGAAATTCAACAGATAAAAATTGGATTAAATGGACACGGGAGATTGATATCCGGTGTCTTTTTTTGCGCAAAAACTAATTTCTAGTTTTTTTTAGGGGCATAATCTGATATAATATATTAGGAAAAGTATGACTTGGAGGAAAGTTTAATGTATAGACCCAGTGGACATGGATATATAGAAATGGTTGTAGGCCCTATGTATTCAGGGAAGAGTGAAGAGCTTATAAGACGTTTAAAACGTGCAAAAATTGCTAAACAAGAAGTGATTGTTTTTAAGCCTTCGATAGATAATAGATACAGTCAAGAAGATGTGGTGTCTCATAGTGGAGTGGCTATTCAGGCCATAGCTATAGATGATTTAGGAAAGATAAAGGATTATATTACACCTAATACTCAAGTAGTGGGTTTTGATGAAGTACAATTTTTTGAAAAGGGGATAATAGATATAGTTATAGAACTCGCAGATCAGGGGATAAGAGTTATATGTGCGGGGCTTGATATGGATTTTAAGGCAGTTCCTTTTGGAGTAATTCCTGAGCTTTTGGCAAGAGCTGAATTTATAGACAAGTTGCAGGCTGTGTGTGTTAAGTGTGGAGATCCGGCTACTAGAACGCAGAGGATAATCGATGGGAAACCAGCGCGTTACGATGATCCTGTTATACTTGTAGGTGCGACAGAAAGCTATGAAGCAAGATGTCGCAAATGCCATCAGATAGGAGAATAGAATGTATAGGCAAGATAAAGAAAGAACACCGGCAGGCGGTCAGGCTCTGATTGAAGGAGTTATGATGAAATGTGGCAGCAGTAAAGCTATAGCTATAAGAAAAGGCGACGAAACTATAGAGGTAAAAAGACAAAAACTTAAAGGTGAAAAAGAAAAATCCAAATTTAAACGACTACCATTTGTAAGAGGTATGTTTATGCTTGTAGAATCCATGGTAGAAGGTGGAAAAGATTTAACTTACTCAGCGAATCTCTATGCAGAGAGTTTTGGGGAGGAAGAGGAATCTAAATTTGATAAATGGCTTAAGAAGGTTTTTGGGGATAGATTAGATGAAGTTATAAATGCAGTTTCGATAGTACTTTCGGTAATTATTGCAATAGGGCTGTTTATTGTATTGCCAACTTTTTTTGCAAAAGGAAATCCAGCGGATAAAACTATACTTGTAGCATTTAGAGAAGGGGTAATAAAACTAACTATCTTTATTGGTTATCTTTTTTTTATGTCTCAGATTAAAGATATAAAGCGTGTATTTCAATATCATGGTGCAGAACATAAAAGCATATTTGCTTATGAAAAAGGATTAGATCTTACAGTAGAAAATGTGAAGAAAATGGATAGACTCCATCCTAGATGTGGAACAAACTTTATGTTTGTTGTAATTGCAATTTCTATAGCTATATTCAGTTTTGTAGGGATAAGAAATGTGTGGCTTAGAAGTTTAGTTAAAATAGCAGTATTTCCATTAATGGCAGGAATATCTTATGAAATCATAAGGTTTGCAGGGAAACATCAAAATGTTTTTACAAGAGCTATGGTGTGGCCGGGGCTTATGATGCAGAAAATAACGACAAAAGAACCAGATGATTCACAGCTTGAAGTAGCAATAGCCTCATTAAAAGCAGTACTTGAAGATGAAGGTATTTTAGAGAGAGAATCGCCTACAACAGGAATGGTAGTGGACCCAGAAACATTAATGTAAAGGAAGGTATGGTTTTGGATTTAGAGTATGGTATTACTTTAGGTGAACTTTCTAATTATGGAAGAAATTTACTATTTTCAAAAGGATTAGAATATAATATAGCAGCTTTAGAAACTGATGTTATAATAGGAGAATATACAAGCTATGATAGGCTTTATATAATGCTAAATGCTGAGGAAAAATTGGAAGAAGATATTTTGATCAAAATAGCTCAGGCTTTTTCAGAACGAGTAAAAAATAAGCCGATGGCATATATATTAGGACACAGAGCGTTTGGAGAGTATGATTTTTATTGTGAAGAAGGCGTGCTTATTCCAAGACCAGATACAGAAATTTTAGTAGAATCAGTTGAAAGAATAATTTCAACAAATAGTTGCCAGCGAGAAAAAAAGCTTAATGCAATTGAAATTGGAGTAGGGACGGGAATTATTTCCATAAGTCTTTTGAGTAAATTTGCAAATCTGAGTATGATTGCAGGGGATATAAATCCTAAAGCGATAGAGCTCGCTAGAAGAAATGCGATATATGCAGATGAACAAAATCAAAAACAAGGTATAAAGAGTACTATAAATCAAAGGTTTAGTATTGTATATTCAGATGTATTTCAAAACATAAGTCCACTTAAACTTTATGATGATTCTAATGAAGAAAATCTATATGATTTTATAGTCTCTAATCCACCATATATAAGAACTGAAGAAATTAAAGAACTTATGGAAGATGTTAAAGATTTTGAACCAATAAGTGCGCTTGATGGCTTTGAGGATGGACTTTACTTTTATAAAAGAATAATAGAGGAAGGGTATAAACTTATTAAATACAATGGGTTTTTAGCTTTTGAGATAGGGTATGATCAAGCCGAGGCGGTAAAATTTATATTTGAGCAAAATAAATATAAAGGAATTGAGATAATAAAAGACCTTGCAGGACATGATAGAGTAGTGCTAGGCTTTAAATAGAAAGGATTGGGAAGAGATGTTTGATAAATTGGAAGTACTTGAGGAAAAATTTGAAGATTTGAATATGAGGGTAGCAGATCCTGAAATAATTTCAGATCAAAGTACATGGCAGAAACTTATGAAAGAGGTTTCTGACTTAGAACCTATCGTAGGAAAATACAGGGAATACAAGCAAACGAAAGAAGATATAGAAGCAGCAAAAGAAATTTTAGAAACTTCTTCAGATGAAGAGTTTAGAGAGCTTGCAAAAATGGAGCTTTCAGAAAAAGAAGAAGCTATGGAAACTATACAATCGGAGCTTAAAATCCTTATGCTTCCTAAAGATCCTAATGATGACAAAAACGTTATCGTAGAGATAAGAGGGGGCGCTGGTGGTGATGAAGCGGCACTTTTTGCAGGGGTACTTTTTAGAATGTACTCAATGTATGCATCTAGTAGAAGATGGAGAGTAGAACTACTTTCTTCAAATGAAACGGGAATAGGTGGATATAAAGAAGTGGTGTTTATGATAACTGGAAAAGGGGCTTATTCTAGACTTAAGTTTGAATCTGGGGTTCATAGAGTTCAAAGAGTGCCTGATACAGAATCAAGTGGAAGAATCCATACGTCTACAGCTACAGTAGCGGTATTACCAGAGGTGGAAGAAGTAGAAGTAGAGCTTAATATGAATGATGTAAGAGTTGACGTATTTAGGTCTTCAGGTAATGGTGGACAGTCTGTAAATACTACAGACTCAGCAGTAAGACTTACGCATATGCCTACAGGAATAGTTATCTCTATGCAGGACGAAAAATCACAGCTTAAGAATAAAGAAAAAGCATTTAAAATATTAAGAGCGAAACTTTATGATATAGAACTAGAAAAATCACAAAAAGCAGTAGCACAAGAAAGACGAAGTCAAGTCGGAACAGGTGATAGATCTGAGAGAATAAGAACTTACAACTATCCACAAGGAAGAGTAAGTGATCATAGAATAAATATGACGCTTTACAAATTAGAGCAGTTTGTAAATGGCGACATGGATGAGATGATAGATGCACTTATTACTACAGACCAAACGGATAAAATGCAGTCTCTGTAAGAGGTGTTAATATGAGTGCAAAAATAGCTAAAGTAGTCAAAGATAATCTTAAAGAGGAAGATATAAAAAGTATTTTGGAAGCAGCTACGATTTTAAAAGCGGGAGGAACTGTTATTTTCCCCACGGAAACCGTATATGGCCTTGGCGCAGATGCGCTTTCAGAGGATGCTGCAAAAAAAATATATGAAGCAAAAGGCAGACCTTCGGATAATCCGCTTATAGTGCATATCTCAAGTGAAGAAATGCTCTATGAGATAGCTGATGAGATTGATGAAACCGCAAAACTTTTAATAGCCAAATTTTGGCCAGGGCCTATAACTTTTATATTTAAGAAAAAAGCGATTGTGCCATTTACAACTACGGGTGGACTTGATACGGTAGCGGTAAGAATGCCAGACCACAAAGCCGCGCTTAGACTCATAGAGGAATCAGGAGTACCTATAGCAGGTCCTTCTGCAAACATATCAGGAAGACCATCAATAACAAGTAGCAAGTACGCACTTGAAGAGATGTCTGAAAGAGTAGATATGATAATTTTAAGCGATGATTGTGAAATAGGTATAGAATCTACGGTAGTAGATTTAACTACTGAAATTCCACTGGTTTTAAGACCAGGGAAGATAAGCCAAAGAGAAATATTAGAAGTTGTAGCAGATGGAGATAGCGTAAAGCTTGAAAGCCTTAATCAAAAATTAACTGAAATTCTTGAAAAAAATAAAGCATTATCTGAGGATATAATTGAAAATCAAAAGCGAGCTCCAAAATCACCAGGTATGAAATACAGACATTATAGTCCAAAGGCAAAAGTTTTAGTAGCTTACGATACAGAGGAAATAAGGCATATAATTCTAGAATATCAGCAAAAAACCGATGATAGTGGAAAGCGAATTTATTTGGATGAAGAAATAAGAGTATTTTGTTTAGAAGATAACATTGCGGTTTATGAAAATTTTGCATATAGTTTGGGTAGAAATAGTAGTGAACTAGCTAAAAATATTTTTACGAGTCTTAGACTTATGGATGACATAGGTGTAAAACTTATAATTTGTGAGTGTTTTAGTTTTGATGAGCTTTCATGTGCAGTAATGAACAGGCTTATCAAAGCTTCAGCAAATATATAATAAACTTGGAGGGGAACATGAAAATAGGTGTAAGTTCAGACCACGGCGGAGTCAACTTAAAAGAAAGAATCAAACTTCATCTTGAGGCGAGAGGTTTTGAAGTGGTTGATTATGGTACAAACTCTACAGAATCAGTAGATTATCCAGATTATGGTAAGAAACTGGCTATGGCGATTGCAAACAAAGAGGTTGAATATGGAGTAGCAATCTGTGGAACTGGAATAGGAATTTCTCTTGCGGCGAATAAGGTAGAGGGAATAAGATGTGCTAATGTATCTGATACTTTCTCAGCTAGAATGGCAAAAATGCATAATAATTGTCAAATGATTGCCCTTGGAGAAAGAACGGTAGGTCCTGGACTTGCGATGGAACTTGTAGATGCATTTCTTGACTCAGAATTTGAGGGCGGAAGACATGAAATAAGAGTTTCAAAAATTATGGCAATTGAATCATCTAGGTAGAATAGAATAGGAGAATAATATGTCAAAGGTAGTAATTTTCGATCACCCACTTATTCAGCACAAGCTGACTATGATGAGAGATAAAAATACAGGTTCGCTTACGTTTAGAGAGCTTGTAAAAGAAGTTGGAACATTAATGGTTTATGAAATAACTAGAGATCTTCCTTTAGAGGATGTAGAAATTGAAACTCCAGTTACTAAAATGACGGGAAAAGTTATCGCAGGGAAAAAACTTGCAATAGTACCTATACTTAGAGCTGGACTTGGTATGGTTGAAGGAATACTAGAACTTATTCCTGCTGCAAAGGTTGGCCATATAGGACTTTATAGAGATCCTCATACGCATAAGCCTGTAGAATATTTCTGTAAACTGCCTCAAGATATTGAGGAAAGAGAAATTTTTGTAGTAGACCCAATGCTTGCTACAGGTGGTTCAGCTGAGGCAGCTATAACTATGCTTAAAGAAAGAGGCGCAAAGAAGATAATTCTTATATGTTTAGTAGGATGTCCAGAAGGCGTAGAGTTCATCCAGAAACATCATCCTGATGTAGATATATATCTTGCAGCATGTGATGAGAAACTTAATGAAAATTGCTATATAGTTCCAGGTCTTGGAGATGCGGGCGATAGAATTTTTGGAACAAAATAATTAATTTTAATTTAAAAATGGTTTAATTTAAAAGGGGCCTTAGTTCGATGTTTTCGGATTAAGGTTACCTTTATATAATGGCTAGATTACTATTATGAAAGGGGTTTTATGAAAAAAAAGAGACTGGTATATTATTATTTATGGATAATCTTACTATTTTCATTTTTTATACTTTGTGGAAGTTTTTTACAACCTCCTCAGGAAATACTTCAAGGATTATACAATATAGTTACTGATCCCTCGGTACTTGTTTCTGATTATTTAGCAATAGGGGGTATAGGAGCCACTTTTATAAATGCAGGACTTTTAGGGCTCATGTGTACCGCGATTGTTATGAAAATGGATATGAAACCGAATGGATCAATATATCTAGCGCTACTTTTAGTATTTGGATTTGCTTTTTTTGGAAAAAATATTTTGAATATATGGCCTATAATGTTTGGAGCCTACTTGTATTCAAAAAAGAAACGTCAACCTTTTAGAAATTATATTATACTTGCGCTCCTAAGTACAAGTCTTGCACCGGCAGTAAATCAAGTTTTTGTGCTTATAGACGGGCCTACATTTCCAGCAATTGTGTTTTCAACAGTTTTTGGGATAATGATTGGATTTGTCATGCCTCCTATTGCATCTCACTGTGTTAAGATGCACGAAGGATTTATACTTACAAACTCAGGGTTTGCAGGAGGATTTGTAGCGATAGTTTTTGTTTCTATGTTTAGAGCTTTTGGCGTAGAAATGACAGGAAGAGATATATGGTCAACAAACTATACGAATGAACTAGCAGTTGCGATAATATTTGTATGTATATGTTTGATTTTTGTAGGATTTATAAAAAAAGATGAATCAGCAAGGACACTTTTTGAATTAAATGAGGAAAGTGGTCGTTTGGTTACCGATTTTTTTGTACTTTATGGAAATCATTTGCCACTTATAAATATGGGTATGATAGGTATTATATATACTGTATTTACACTTTTATGGTCGGGTACATTAAATGGACCTTTTGTAGCAGGAATATTTACTATTATAGGGTTTGCAGGTTTTGGACTTAACATTAGGAATGTATTTCCAATAACTTTGGGCGCTATACTTGGATCAGTACTTAACATATGGCCACACAATTCAAATTCATTAATGATTATTATATTATTTGGAACAGCACTTGCACCATTTGCTGGATATTACGGAGTCGTGTGGGGGATTATAGCAGGATTTATTCATATGTGTATAACCCTAAATTTGAGCAGTATAAGTGCGGGAATAAATTTATATAATAATGGATTTATAGCAGGACTTGTAGTAATATGTTTATTACCAATAGCATCTTCACTTAGAGATGATTATTGATATTTATGGAGGATTTTATGACGAGGCATAACACTCATGTCGATCACAGAGTAGTAAAAATTGTAGATGAGATACTTTGCTTTTTTTATAGCCTAAAGGCGACGGATATTAAAATGAATATGGAAATAAATGAGGGTTCAACAGAACTTAGTTTTTGGGCAAAAATAAAAGAACCTATAGTAAAAAGACGTTTAGACAAAATAAATAAACTTCTTTCTTCGCCAAGAGCGCATGAACTAGAAGAATATTATTGGGGACTTACGGGAAATGATATGACTCCAAGTACAGAACTTAGTCTTGTAGGGATGATGATTGATGAATATGTTATAGAGTATGAAGAAGGGGCGAATGATTTCTTTATAAAACTTGTAAGAAATTCGGAGCTTTGTTAGGATTTTTGTATATTTTTTTAAATTTGTATTACAAGTCTCCTGATTGGTTGACAAATTGAGACAAAGGGTATAACTTATAAAGTATGAGGAGTTAGTATGGCTATAGTTGGAGTGGGAACAGACATTTTAGAGATATATAGAATCTCTGATATATTAAAAAAGAGTGATAGATTTCTCTATAGAGTTTTTACAGATGAAGAAAGAGCCTACTTGGAGGGAAAGGGTTTAAAGCCAGAATCTGTAGCGGCTTTTTGGTGCGCTAAAGAAGCTGTTTCTAAAGCACTAGGAACGGGTATAAAAGGTTTTGAGCTAAAAGACATAGAGATTTTGCACGATGAGCTCGGAAAGCCCATTGTACGACTGCACAACAATGCCAAACTACTTTCACATAAATTGGGAATAGGGAATATTCAACTAAGTCTTTCGCATGCGCAAAGCTGTGCGGTGGCTTTTTGTGTAATGGAGACCTAGCTGAATCTAAATGTGAAAAGATTAAAGAGGTGTGTATTATGGGAAACTATATGCCGACTTGGGCAGAAATTAATTTAGACAGTATTGTACATAATTACAAAGCGTTAAAATCACTTACTAAGGCAGGGACTAAGGCTTGTGCAATAATAAAGGCAAATGGTTATGGCCATGGAAGTGTAGAACTGGCAAAAGTTTTAGAAGAAGAAAAATGTGATTATTTTGGAGTATCATCATCAAATGAGGCTTTAGAACTTAGAAAGCATGGCATAAAAACCCCAATAATGTGTTTGGCGTACATAGAAGAAAGTTGTTATGAACAGTTTATAGATAAGGGAATTGATATTCCTCTATTTAGCTATGAGGTGGCTGAAAAAGTTTCTAAAAAAGCAGTAGAACTTGGTAAAAAAGCACGTATTCAAGTAAAGCTTGATACCGGAATGTCTAGAGTTGGATTTCAGTGCAATCAAGATACTATTGATGAAATTGAGAAGATAAGCAAACTTCCTAATCTCATTTTAAGTGGGATATTTACCCATTTTGCAAAGGCAGATGAAACAGATAGAGAAGAGACCGATAATCAATATAATAAATATGATATGATTGTTAGCTCACTTGAAGAAAGGGGTATAATATTCCATATAAAACATGTATGTAATAGTGCTGGAACTATTATGTATCCTGAATATCATTTAGATATGGTAAGATTAGGGATAAGTCTTTATGGACATTATCCTTCTAATGAAGTAGACAAACAAAAAGTGGCATTAAGACCTGCGATGGCTTTAAAAACCAAAGTATCTCATGTAAAACTTCTTGAAGAAGGACGCGGTGTTGGATATGGTCACAAATATATAGTGAAAGATGGAAGCAAGTACATCGCAACAGTGCCTATTGGGTATGCTGATGGATTTACAAGAATGCTGAGTATGAAAACTGAAGTTTTAATAAACGATAAGCTATATAATATGGCGGGAAACATATGTATGGATCAAAGTATGTTTATTGTGGATGAAACAGTTTCAATTGGCGATGTGGTTACCATTTTTTCAGAGAATGAAAAAATACGAGTAGAAAGGTTAGCTGAAAGACTGGGTACTATTAATTATGAAATATTATGTATGGTTCAAAGAAGAATTCCTAGAGTATATATAAGAAATGGGGAAATTTGCAAGACTATAAACTATTTACTTGATTAACTCAGTCTTGACGGCAAGGTTAAATAATATGAATAGCAACGCGATTATTAAGAGAGGCGAAGTTTATTATGCGGATCTTAGTCCAGTCGTGGGTTCGGAACAAGGTGGAGTAAGGCCTGTGCTTGTTATCCAAAATAACATAGGTAACAAGTATTCGCCGACCATCATTGTCGCCGCTATAACTTCGCAGATGAATAAGGCGAAGCTGCCCACTCATATAGAAATTAAAGCGGGGAATTACGGCTTGGTCAAGGATTCAGTATTATTATTAGAACAGGTTAGAACAATTGACAGAAAACGGATGAAAGACAAAATTGGAAGATGTGATGCTAATTTTATGAAAAAGGTAAATACAGCATTAGCTATAAGTATAGGTCTTAATGAAGAGTAATTCTGTACATATGCCAGTCGCTTAGGCGGCTGGTTTTTTGTTGTATTAATAGATTTATAGTGTTATAATATTACCGTATGCACAAAAATAAATAGGATTTGAAAGGAAGACATATGAAAATAAATAGAGTTTTGGCATTTTTTATGGCCATAGGTATTGTATTTTCAGTAATACTATCTTATCAAAGATTTGATAGAGAACTAGATTATAAGACGTATGAAGTTAATATGTATTATTCAGAACTTGAAAAAGTAGCTTCACAAGAAGGTAAAAGCATGGAGCAGCTTTTGGCTGATATGAAAGAAACTGGTATCCAAAATATGCTAATAAAAGAAGATACGGTTCAAAGCTTAAAGCAGAATCCAAATTATAGCTTGTCTACAAGAATGGAAGGCTATGATATGATTGTAGAGTCTAAAGATGAAGCGCTTATAAAAAGGATATATAATGGGTTTAATGATGTAAGAAAGTCACACAGAAATGTTACTTTAGAGGATAAAAATACTATAAGAATTGAAGGTAATTCTCTTGACTATATAGAGGGTCAAGTATTAACGGTAGGTTCTTATGGACAAAAGATTGTTACTGCACCAGTGTGGTCAGGCTCTATGCTTGAAGTAGTGGGAATTGGATATGATGAAAATGCTATAGCATTATCTAAAAAATCAGGTTATGGAGTTATTCTTTCTCCTACATTTTATTCAGAATTCCAAGATGCAGGTAAATCTATAGACAGATTTATAAATACTGTTGAAAAAAATAATATTGAACCAAGTCATATAATATTTAGTGGAAATCAAGTATTAGGGTATGATTATCCGGCATTTAAAAAAATTCAGGAAGAGAAACCCGTAGATGGCAAGAAAAAATTTGTTACCCCAGAATTTGAAAAATTCGGCAACTTCTTAGAAGATAACAATATAGCGGTAGCGCTTATTGAGTCAAGTTCTCAAGGTGGATATTTGAAGATTGATGGAATAAATGATTTAGTTAAGCTTATGGACTTTGATGCAGTGGGCTCATATTTAACTTGGGATTTTGTTACAAATAAATATGATTATGAAATACCATTCCATCATAATGGAGAAGAAATTGCAAATATAATGTTTAGAGGAATTACTACGAGAAATATAAGAGTAGTTTCTATGAAACCTTTTGTAATGGAAAATAGATTTGTAGCAGACCCTCAGGCTTATAAAAATGTACTTGATAATTTAGAAAAGCGACTATCAGTACTTGATATGAAGCCAGCTAAAATTAAAACTATGGAGTTTTTTGATACAAGTAGATTTATGAAAATTCCTATAATGATTGGAATAATAGCAGCGTGGCTTATGATACTTGATAACCTATTAAATATCAAAAAAAGAAATCTGTATATAATTCTTTGCATAGGAGCAATATTTAGTGTAGGGATATTAGGTAGTGGAATAATGCTTAGCATTGTTGAAAAGATAGGTGCACTTCTTGGGGCAATGGCATTTCCTACGCTGGCAGGTTGTTATTTACTATCACTTCAAAAGAAAATTGATGAAGAATTACTATATACAAGTAAGCTTAAAGCTTTTGTTAAAGCAGAAGGGGTACTTCTATCAGTTATAGCTATATGCATGGGAAGTGTGCTTTTTGAGATAGCAATGCTTACTCATAGCAGATATCTTCTTGGAATAGAGACTTTTGCAGGGGTAAAATTCTCACAGATGATTCCAATGCTTATTGTAATGCTTATGTATATTGCTTACTTTGGATACAAAAGAGATTTATCTGATAAACAGATAGGTATTAGTAAGAATGATGTATTAAGATTAGCCACAGATAAGATAATGATTTGGCAAATTGCTGTAGTTGGAATATTTGCAGTAATATTGATGATATTTATGTCAAGGTCAGGAAATTCAGCAGCAGAACCATCTATGGCAGAGGTACTTCTTAGAAATTTCCTAGAGTTTATATTCCCAGCTAGACCGAGAACTAAAGCGATATTTGTAGGTTTCCCATTCACTATAATTATGATGTATTTTGCATATACTAATAGAGCGCATAAATTTAAATTTCCATTAATGGTATTTGCAAGTATCGGACTTGTAAATACAGTAAACACTTTTTCTCATACAAAAGCCGCGCTTATTGTATCTCTTTATAGAACTGGGGCAGAAATTATAGTGGGAACGCTAGTAGCTATAGTTATAATTTTAATAGTGGAAGCTATTCAAGCACAGTTTAATAAACAGCTTAATAGAAGGAAAGGCAGTGTATTAAATGAGTTATAAGATTCTTTTGTCAGGTTATTTTGGATTTGACAATGTGGGTGATGAAGCAATACTTCATGCAATGCTAAAAGGAATAAAAAGTGAAATTCCAGAGGCAGAGCTTGTGGCACTTTCAGCAAATCCTGAATTTACAGCCAGAAAAAATGGAATAAGAGCTATCGATAGAATGAGCATTTTTTCGTTATTCAAAGAACTTAAGGATGCGGACTTATTTATAAGTGGAGGAGGCTCTTTGTTTCAAGATGTTACTTCAAAACGTTCTATGCTTTATTATCTTGCAGTAGTTTATATAGCTAAAAAACTTTTCAAGAAAAAAGTTATGATATATTCTCAAGGTATTGGGCCTGTTATTCACGAGGACAATAGAAAAAAACTTGCAAAACTATTTAATCAGCTGGATATTATAAATGTAAGAGATGAAAATTCGAAAAATGAACTTATTTCTATGGGAGTTACCAAAAATATAGAAGTAACGACTGATACTGTATTTTCATTAAATAAGCCTGACTTTCAAGTAGGCAAAGATATACTTGAGCAAAACAACGTAGACACAAAGAAACTTACGCTAGGAATATCGATGAGGTCATGGAAAGATTGTACAGATAATATAATAGATGAAATTGCAAAGATGGCAGAGCTTTTTAAAGATAAGGATATGAATATTGTACTTTTACCATTTCATTTTCCTCATGATCTTGAAATAAGTGAACGTATATTAGCAAAGACTTCTTTAACGCAGCAAGATTCATGCAAACTTCATGTGCTTAAAAACCTTATGACGGAAGAAGCGTTTTTATCAGTTATGGTAAATATGGATATAGTGCTTTCTATGAGACTTCATGGGCTTATATTTGCTACGGTATGTAATGCATATCCTATAGCAGTGTCATATGACCCTAAGGTAGATAGCTTATTCAATGAAATGAAAAGAGAAGTTCCAATGGATGTTAAGGATATAGATGCTCAAGAACTTTATAAGCAAATTCTAAGTGCTATGGAAAATATAGACGAGCTTAAAGAGAAGACTTCAGATACAGCAGAATATATGAAAGAAAAGGCACTTAAGAATAATAAGATGGTAAAGGAGCTACTAAAAAGTGAAAATTTTAGGAATTAGAATAGACCATGTAGATATGAATACGGCACTTAAACGCGCCACGGATGGAATAAATCCTGAGAAACCATTTGTAATAGTTACGCCAAATAGTGAGATTGTAGTTAAGGCAAATGAGCAGCCTCGTTTAAAGGACTTTATAGAGCAAGCAAGTATGGTAGTTCCTGATGGAATAGGGCTTGTAATAGGTTCAAAACTTGTGAAACAGCCGCTAACAGAGAGAGTAACAGGAATTGATCTTATGGTGAAGCTTGTAGAGTATGCGGCAGAACATGATAAGAGCATATATCTTTTAGGGGGTAAGGACCCTGTAGCAAAGCAGGCCGCAGAAGCACTTCAAAGGAAATATCCGAAGCTTGTGGTAGCAGGAACGCATCATGGATATTTCAAAGGACTCCATACTGGAAATAAAGGTCATCAAGATGAACTTGCAGTAATTGAAGATATAAAGATAAAAAAACCGGATATGCTGTTTGTGGCATTTGGCGCTCCTAATCAGGAATATTTTATAGATGAATACAAAGATTCACTAGGTGTAGGACTGCTTATGGGCGTAGGCGGGTCACTTGATGTAATATCTGGGAATGTAAAACGTGCTCCAAAGATATACCAAAAAACAGGTATGGAGTGGGCATATAGACTTGCTAAAGAACCATGGAGAATAAAGCGTGCAGGCGCGCTTCCAATTTTTGCACTCAATGTGCTTATAAAAAAAGATAAACCGATGAAATAAATAAAAAAATAGACTGTAGTAATACGGTCTATTTTTTTATTTAAGTGTTTTATTTAAGTTCAGCTAGTATAACCCTGTTTATATTTTATTTAATTCAGAAATAACCGTAGTTTTAAGGTCTTCTAATTTTTGAGATGCTTTTTCAGCATTTTCGCCACGGCTACATACATAAATTTTGATTTTTGGCTCGGTGCCAGATGGTCTAAGCGCATACCAGCTTCCACATTCAAATTGGAATTTTACGGCATTTTGCTTTTCAATATATACTTTTGAAATTTCTTTTGTAGCAAGGTTTAGTTCTTCCTGTGTTCTGTAGTCAGTGTACTTTAGAAGCTTCATTTCGCCTATCTGAGTTGGATAAAGCTTTCTGTATTCTTCCATCATCTGAGCTATCTTCTGCTGTCCTGTAATTCCTTCTTGTACTATGGAGATAGTATCTTCTTTATGGTAACCGAATTCTTTATATAATTCTTCAAGCACATCTATTAGAGTTTTTCCCTGTGTCATATAGTATGCACATGCTTCAGCAAACATCATGCTTGAAGTTACGGCATCTTTATCTCTTACGAAAGTACCTACGGCATAACCAATGCTCTCTTCATAGCCCATTATCATATGTTTATCCTTTGTTATATCAAGGGCATTTTGGATTGCAAATATATTTTTAAAGCCTGTAAGCACACTCTGCATTTCTACACCGTATTTTTGGGCAATAAGTGTGCCCATTTCTGCGGTTACTATTGATTTTACTATAAGTGAGTTTGGTTTTATTTTATTTTGGGTATGCATTTGAGATAGTATATAGTGGATTAAGATAACTCCAGCTTGGTTTCCGTTTAGCGCTATATACTCTCCATTATGTTTTACCATTATAGCAACTCTGTCACAGTCAGGGTCGGTTGCAATTAGGATGTCGGCAGCTACTTTTTCACCTAGTTTTAGAGAGTACTCAAACGCTCTAGTATCTTCAGGGTTTGGATATTCTATTGTAGGGAATGTGCCGTCTGGAAGCTCCTGTTCTTTTACTATGTGGACATTTCCAAAGCCTCTTTCAGCAAGTACTCTTCTAACAAGTATATTTCCGGCACCGTTTAGCGGAGTATATACAATGTTTATATCTTTTTTTAGAGCTTCATCATTTAGAGACTGGGCTTTAACTTCTTTTACAAATTCATCATCTATTTCACTTCCAATATATTCAAGGAGATTATTTGAAAGCGCATATGCTTCAGTATATTTTGTACGATTTGCTAAAAATTCTATTTCTTCAAAGCTATTTATTTTATTTATTTCTGCAAGGATTTGGTCAGCGATATCGTCTTTTATCTGACTGCCTTCCTGCCAATATACTTTATAGCCATTGTAGTTTTTTGGATTGTGACTTGCAGTCACATTGATTCCTCCGGCAGCGCCAAGTCTTCTTATAGCAAAACTAAGTTCTGGAGTAGGTCTTAGGGCATCAAATAGATAGGTTTTTATACCGTGAGATGCAAGGACAAGTGCTGCAGTAAGGGAAAATTCCTTAGAAAAAAGTCTACAGTCATAAGCTATAGCTACGCCTTTTTTTGCAAATTCTTCGCCCTGTGATTTTATAACTTTAGCAAAAGCGTCAGTAGCTCTTGCGATTATATATTCATTCATTCTATTTGTGCCAGCACCAATTTTACCTCTAAGACCAGCAGTTCCAAATTCTAAATCTTGATAAAAGCGGTCTTCGATTTCAGTTTCATCAGTTATTGCGCGTAATTCTGATTTTGTTTGTGCATCTATTATGGATGATTCAAGCCATAATTTGTACTGGTCTTTGTATGTTTTGTTTGAAGTCATAATAAATCCCCTTTCAAATTTTATATTATTGTTTTTAATAGCTTGAGTAAATTTAGTTTGATAAAGTTATAGATTTAGTGAAGTATCTAGACCTGTATCTGGGACAGCAGAATCTTCAAAGGTATGCATATGAGTATATACGTTGTTAGCGGCATCTATTATATGAAACATAAGTACAGCGCCACTACCTTCGCCAAGTCTCATATCCATATCAAGTGGAGCTTTTAGTCCAAGCATTTCAAGTGCTAGAGCTGATGCGGGTTCTGAAGATTTGTGAGAGGCTATCATATATTCCACTGAAAGTGGACATAGAATTTGAGCAAGCAGTGCAGCTGCATATGATATAAAACCATCAAGCACGACTGGAATTGAATTTGAGGCACAGCCTAAAATTGTGCCTGCAATAGCACCTATTTCAAATCCGCCAACTTTTGAGAGAACATCTATAGCATCAGTTCTATCAGGATGGTTAAGTTCAATTCCTTTTCGTATAGTATCTATTTTATGCTGAAGTCCTGAACTTGGAGTACCAGCACCAAGTCCTGTTACCTCATTTGGGTCTTTTTGAGAAAGGACTGAAATAATTGCACTACTTGGAGAAGTATTACAGATGCCCATTTCTCCAAGCCCTATAACTTTATATCCTTTTTGGATATATTCTTCAGCTAGTTCAATACCTATAGCTAATGATTGGATAGCTTCGCTGCGAGTCATAGCAGGGCCTTTTGCAAAGTTTGAGGTACCTTTTCTTATTTTTCGATTAATGATGCCTTCTAAAGGCTCGTCTGTATTTATACCCACATCTACACCAACTACATCACTTTTATGAAAACTTGAAAGAATTCCTATGGCGCAGGTGCCTTTTACATAGTTTGGGAAATGCATAGCGGTTATTGCTTGAGGCTGCTGACTTATACCTTCTTCGTATATGCCGTGGTCACCACCATAAGTTATTACTACTTTGGGATTGGTTTCATAAAATTCTTTTTGGTATATTCCAGCAAGTCTTATACTTATTTCTTCGAGTTTTCCAAGAGAGCCGGGAGGTTTGGTGAGATTGTTTTGTCTTTTTTGTGCAAGTTTTATGTAATCTTGATTTATAGGTTTTATTTTTTCTAACGTAGAGCTTAATATAGCTTGATAATTTTCCATGAGTTTCTCCTTTAATAATCATTTATATATGGTTTAATTATAGCAGATTTTTGACTTATGTAGTATAATTTTAGAAAATGAAGATTTAGGAGGAGCTATGGAAATTTTTGAAAAAAATCGTTCGGTAATATTAAAAAATGTGCTGGAGTTTGAACCAAAGCATATTTTTGAAAATGGTCAGTGTTTTAGATGGGTGAAGGAAGATGATGGCTCCTATACTATAGTTGCTAAGGGCAAAGTTATAAATGTAAGCAAAAATGCAGATGAAGTTATTTTAGAAAATACTACTGTGCAGGAATTTTATGATATATGGCAGGAATATTTTGATTTTGGAAGAGATTATGTAGCTTTAAGAAAAGAGCTTTCGACGCTAGATGAAAATCTTAAGAGAGCAACTGAGTTTGGAAATGGACTAAGAATTCTGAAGCAGGATGCGTTTGAAATGATTATTTCTTTTATAATATCGGCTAATAATCAGATTCCTAGAATAAAACGTTCTGTGAATTTATTAAGTCAGTACTGTGGAAAAGAAATAGGGGAGTTTAGAGGGGAAAAAAGATATGCTTTTCCTAGTATTGAAGATGTAGCAAATATTTCAGATGAGGATTTAGCAGCAATTAAGGTTGGGTTTAGAGCTTCATATATAAAAACTACGGCAAATATGCTTTTAAACAGTGAAGTGGACATAGAAGCGCTTGCTAATATGAGTTATGAAGATGCACACAAAGAACTTATGAAATTAAGTGGGGTAGGCCCAAAAGTCGCGGACTGCATACTGCTGTTTGCATTTTCACATGAACAGGCATTTCCGGTAGATACTTGGGTTATAAAAATTATGAATGAATATTATATGGATGAGCCAGAAAAAAATTTAAAGAAAATAAAAGCTAGAGGGCTTGATGTTTTTGGAAATCAGGCAGGGTTTGCACAGCAATATCTATTTTATTATGCAAGGGAGCATAAATTAGGTAAATAGTTTTAGGCGAGAGGGGAGAATTTATGAGTTTATCGATGTTTCAATTCATGACGGGGGCGGCGTTTTGGTTTGTCTTTACACTTATTTCTATTGGATTTGTAATTTTCTTTGAAAGACGAAACCCAGCAAGTACAATGATTTGGCTACTACTATTAATTTTACTTCCTGGTATTGGACTTGTAATGTATTTTATATTTGGAGAAAATCTTAGAAGGCGAAGCAGTAAAAAAATTAAAGAAATGAAACAGGCGCTTATAAAATCGGATAGCTCTAGAGAAGCATATGACCTTTTGAATTTGATAGAAGAGCAAAAGGCATGGCTTGACTGCGAAGAGAGTGATGATTTCTTTAATGAGGAAGATAAGCAAGCTATAAGACTGCTTTTAAATTCCGGGAATACGCCAATTACTATGGGAAATAAGATGACGCTTTTTGATGAAGGGGTAGCAAAATTTGAAAGCTTACTAAATGATATAAAAAAAGCCAAGCATCATATTCATATGGAATACTACATTATAAAGGATGATGAGATAGGCAATAAGATAAGAGAAGCACTTATAGAAAGAGCTAAGGCGGGCGTTGCAGTAAAGGTTATGTATGATCCAGTAGGCTGTTATCCGCTACTACTTACCAAAAGAAAGTTTATAAGCAGTATGAGAAAGGCAGGAATAGAGGTTAAAGCCTTTATGCAAGATAAGGTGCTTTATTACAGAAATATAAATTACAGAAATCATAGAAAGATTGTAATTATAGATGGGAAAATTGGATATGTAGGGGGCATAAATATTGGCGATGAGTATGTGCATGGAGATCCTAAATTTGGATTTTGGAGAGATACACATCTTAGATTTGAAGGCAATGTAGTTATTATGCTTCAAATGATATTTCTTCAAGACTGGTTTCACCGTACGGGTGAAGCGGTGTTTAAAAAAGAATATTTCCATATGTATATCGAGCCTAAGGGAAACAGTGTTGTGCAGATTGCAGCATCTTCTACAGATTCAGAGCAGCCGACAATCTATCAGTCATATTTTTATAATATAACCCATGCGAAAAAATCGGTATATATTCAGTCGCCGTATTTTGTACCTGATGAATCACTTGTTACAGCTATAAAATCGGCAGTACTTTCTGGGGTGGATGTAAGAATAATGTTCCCTGGAATTCCAGACCATTTTGTAGTATACAATGCATCACACTCTTATATTGGAGAAATTGCAGAGCTTGGAGCAAAAATCTATTTTTATAAAAAAGGTTTTATCCATTCAAAAGTAATGATGGTAGACCATGAGTTTGCAAGTGTAGGCACTGCGAATATGGACGTAAGAAGTTTTAAAATAAATGCAGAAATAAATGCACTTATTTATGATGATGAGTCGGTAAAACAGCTTTATGAAATGTATGAAAGAGATATAGCTAACTGTGAACTTTTGGATCCAGAAGTGTATCTTAAAAAATCAGTAGGGAGAAGATTTATAGAGAACACTTGCAGATTATTCTCACCAATTTTGTAAAGTATTGGATTTAAAAAGTGAATAATTATAAATACAAAAAAAGATATACTCCGAAATAAATATTAAGAGGATATCTTTTTTTGCTTGTAATTTTAATCTCAAAAATAGCTACATTTCTATTAATTTACCGCTTTCCATAAGAAGCTGTCTATCGGAAACCATATCACAGAATTCATTGTCATGAGATATTATTACTATGCACATTCCTTCTGAGGCAAGGTTTTTTAGAATACCTACTATGCCCTGCGTGGTTTTACTGTCAAGGGCGGATGTCGGTTCGTCAAAACACAGTACCTTGGGGTTTAGCATGCAGGCTCTTGCGATTGCAACTCTTTGTTTTTGTCCGCCTGAAAGTTCAAATGGATAGTTTTTGAGTTTAGTTTCTATTCCAAGCTTTGTAAGAAGTTCTATGGATTTTTTTTCAGCCTCTTCTTTACTCATTAGCTTTTGAGTAATTGGAGAAACGGTAAGATTATCCAGAATATTCATATGTGGGAACAGATTAAAGCTTTGAAATACAAGGCCCACTTTTTCCTGTGAAAAATTTTCTTTATTTTGAGAATCAATTATGATTTCGCCGCTATCATAGGTTTCTAGATTGCAGATACATCTTATCAGTGTAGTTTTTCCTGCACCTGATTCTCCGCGGATACATAGGATTTCTCCTTCATAGGCCTTTAGGGACACATCGTTTAGTACATTTAGGCTTCCAAACGTTTTATTTAAATTTTTTACCTCTAACATATTATCCTCCATATTTATTTATAGTTAAGTGTATAATTTATTCGTAGTATGCAAAGTGTTTTTCAAGCAGCACAAAGGTTTTTGTAAGCACTGCTATAACTATAAGATAAATTATGCCTACGAGCATAAAGGGAATCATAGAAGACATTGTGTTTGCTGCTATTTTTCCAGCTCTTAATAAATCTCCTAGACCAAGGATATATACAAGTGAGGTATCTTTTATTAAAGTAATAGTTTCGTTACCCATCGCAGGAAGAATGTTTTTTATAACTTGGGGAAGAATTATTTTAAAAAATGTATTTTTTTTATTCATTCCAAGAATTTTTGCAGCTTCATATTGGCCTTTATCTATGCTTTGAAGGCCACCTCTTACGATTTCAGCAAAATATGCGGTGTAGTTAAGGACAAAGGCAAGCATCGCGGCACTTTCTCTTTCTAGTACGATATTCATATATGGAAGTCCAAAAAATATGAACATAAGTTGTAGAAGCAGTGGAGTACCTCTCATAACATATATATAAATAGATACGAGAGAGCGTATAGGCTTTATTGCGTGTATTCTTAACAGTGCGGTTATTACTGAAAGTGGAAGTGAAAGTAAAAGGGTTACCACTGAAAGTATCAAAGTTGTCTTTAGGCCGTCCATCATCGATGGCATAAGCTGCATTATTATCTCCATTTTTCCTCCTGATTGATTATATTAATTTTCTGAGAACCATTTATTTCTTATTTCTTCGTATTTACCATCATTTTGCATTTCAGCAAGCGCAGTATTTATTTTTTCCAAAAGTATTGCATCAGATTTTCTAACACCTATGCCATATTCTTCTTCGCCAAAGTTATCTTCAAGTACCTTGTAGCTTACTTCGCTTCTAAGTTTCATATAGTATCTTGCAAGCACTTCATCTACTACAATCGCATCAGTTCTTTTGGCTTCTAAATCCATAAAAGCTTCATTGTTGGTATCAAATTGAACTGGCTGTGCATCTTTTATGCTAGAAGTAAATTCAGTATCAGACATAACTGCATCGTAAGCACTGGATTCTTTTTGTACAGCTACAGTTTTATCTTTTAAGTCAGCTTTAGAAGTTACAGGGCTATCAGCAAGCGTTACAATTATTTGTTTATTATTTAGATAAGGGGTAGTAAAGTTTACTTTTTCTTTTCTAGCTTCAGTTATCGTGTAACCATTCCAAATTACATCTATATTTTTAGCGTTTAGTTCAGTTTCTTTCATAGACCAGTCTATCGGTTGCATCTTGACTTCAAGACCAATTCTTTTTGAAACTTCATTTGCTAAATCTACGTCAAAGCCTGTAAGGTCGCCATTGTTATCTCTAAATCCCATTGGGGCAAAGGTATCATCTAATCCCATTACAAAATAACCTTTTTCTTCAAGCTCTTTCCAAGAGTCTTCGCTGGTAGCTGAGTTACCTTTGCAACCTGTAAATAATGTAAGTGCTGTTAAAACAACGAGTGTAAGTGCAATTAGTTTTTTCATTTTAATTTCTCCTTTTCTTTTTTAAAATTAGTTTTAATTTTTGGTATTAAAAAAGCCCTCATCCTATGACTACTGTCAAAGGACGAGAGCTATGCTCACGTGGTTCCACCTTTATTCACTGATACCTCACGATATCAATCTCTTCAGGTACGTAAATACATAAGTATAAAGATACCCTAGCACATGGTAACGGATGCAAATACCGATTCAACCTACTTGTAAAATACTTTCGATGAATAGCTCAAAGATGTGTTCAACATAATTTTCTTGATTCTTTTCACCAAACAGAATCTCTCTGCGAAGAATAATTATATCTACTATTTCTTGTCGACGCTTTTAAAATTTTTAGATAATTTAGTTTTTTATAATATTACACTTCTATTTTTTGTTTGTCAATAGTTTTTTTGAAAGTATATTTTTATTTTGAAAAACTATACTTTTATAAATTGATCTACATCAATTACAAAAATTGTAGCGCCACCAACTGTAACTTCAAGCGGAAGACCTATATGAGATCCTGCATTAAAAAATTCAGATATTGGTGATGCAACAAGCTCACTTCTTGTTTTACAGATGTTGGTTATAACATCAAGCGCTTCTTGAAGTTTTTCTTCTTCAACACCTATTAAAAGTGTGGAGTTTTCGGATTTTAGGAATCCACCGCTTGTGGATAGCTTAGTTACTCTAAAATCATTTTCAATTAGAGATATTCTAAGTTTGTGTACGTCATCGTTGTGAACTATGGCTATTATTAGTTTTGACATAATAAACTCCTTCCTCAATGGGTATTCGAATGTATATATTAATTATAACACATTTTTCAAATTCTAATCAAAAATTTAATTTAACTTGCATAAAAATATATTAATAAAAATCTAAAAAACTTTCTTTTTGGTCATTTCGTTGCCATGCTATACAGGCATCTAAATTTATATTTTGAGCAGATTTAAATATAGATTTTTCTACATTCGGATTAGTCTTTTTCAAATTCTCTATTAAATCTTTTATTTCATATCTAGTCGAAGCTATTTTACCTGCAGATACGGCACAACCACAGTTCATAGCTAGAATTCCATTATTTTTAGTGTAACGCTTTATAGCATCTTCTCGTATATAATAAAGTGGTCTTATGATTTCCATTTTTGAAAAATTAGTGGATTTTAATTTAGGCATCATAGTCTTGAAACTTCCGGCATAGAGCATATTCATCATTATGGTTTCGATGACATCATCATAGTGGTGGCCAAGCGCCATTTTGTTACAGCCCAGTTCTTCGGCTTTATTATAAAGCGCACCTCTTCGCATTTTAGCACACATGTAGCAGGGAGATTCTTGAGCTACTTTTTCAGCAACTTCAAATATATTAGTTTCAAATAGGTGGATTGGAATTTCAAGATGTTTACAGTTTTCTATAAGTTGGTTTTTGTTTATGTCATAAAATCCTGGATTCATAGCTATAAATTCTAGGCTAAATGGAATTTCGGTATGTCTGTGAAGTTCTTGAAAAAGTTTTGCCATGATAAGACTGTCTTTTCCACCAGATACGGTTACGGCAATTTTATCATTAGGCTCTATCATTTTAAAATCTCTTATAGCTCTCATAAAGGGAGACCATAGGTGTTTACGGTATTTTTTTATTATGCTGCGTTCAATTTCTTTTAAATCCTTTAATTCACATTCAGGAATCATCAGTTCACAGCCTTTGCCTGATAATATCATTTTTTTCCTCAATTCTAAGTTTAAATTTTAGCTTTATTATAACAAATTTAATAAAATTTTTCTATAAAATTTGTATTATACTTTGGAGATTTGTTATATAATATTATATTAGGGATATTAAAAAATAACGTGACAATTTAGGTTAACCACAGAATATAGATAAAGATTTAGGAGAAAAAAATGAAATTAGTACACAAATTTAAACAAAATGGCTACAATTTTTTATTAGATGTAAACTCAGGGTCAGTGCATCTTGTAGATGATATTGCATATGATGTTATGGATTATTACGAAAACGGTATAGCTGTCATACAGGAAAATCTTTGTAAAAAATATGCAGCTGAAGATATAAGTACAGCATTTGAGGAACTTAACGAACTTGAAAAAGAGGGTGTACTTTATTCGGACGATATTTTCCCAAGTACAAAGACTTTTTTAGATAGAAAACCTATAGTTAAGGCGATGTGTCTTCATATGGCACATGATTGTAATCTGAAATGCAAATACTGTTTTGCGTCTCAAGGTGATTTTAATGGGCCAAAGGGGCTTATGAGCTTTGAAGTAGGAAAGCGTTCGCTTGATTATCTTATAGCAAATTCAGGAAACCGTAAGAATCTTGAAGTCGATTTCTTTGGAGGAGAGCCGCTATTAAATTTTGAAGTCGTAAAGCAGCTTGTAGAGTATGGTAATGAGCAGGCGGCTAAGCATAATAAGCTGTTTAGATTTACTATAACTACAAATGGAGTGCTTTTGGATGATGAAAAAATAAAATATATAAATGATACTATGCACAATGTAGTGTTAAGTCTTGATGGAAGAAAAGAAGTAAATGACAATATGAGACCTACATTAAATGACAAGGGAAGTTATGATGTAATTGTACCTAAGTTCCAAAAGCTTATAAAAGAAAGAGACAAGGACAAGTTTTATTATATAAGAGGAACTTTCACAAGACATAATATGGACTTTGGAAAAGATGTACTTCATTTTAGAGATTTAGGGTTTGAACTTACTTCTATGGAACCTGTTGTAGACCACAATGAAAATATATATGCTTTAAGAGAAGAAGATGTGGCGCTTGTTAATAATGAATATGAGAGTTTTGCAAAAGACTATCTTGAAATAAGAAAACAGGATAAAGATTTCAAATTTTTCCACTTCATGATAGATTTAAGTGGTGGGCCTTGTGCAATAAAGCGAATTTCAGGATGTGGAGCAGGACTGGAATATTTAGCGATAACTCCAGATGGAGATATATATCCATGTCATCAATTTGTAGGAAATGAAGATTTTAAAATGGGAAGTCTATTTGATGAGCAAATTTCATTCCCAAAAGAAATTGTGGGTAAGTTCCATGGTTGCAATGTAGAAACTAAGGAAGATTGTAAAGTCTGTTGGGCAAAATTTTACTGTTCGGGAGGCTGTCATGCGAATGCTTATAACTTCAATAATGATGTAAAAAAACCGTATAAACTTGGATGCGAAATGCAGAAAAAAAGAATAGAATGTGCTATAATGGTAGAAGCGGCACTTAGTCTAGAGGGAAATGAAAATTAATTATATATTAATACGAAGTGTATTAATTAGGAGGCGTCCGTGGTAGATAAAATCAGAAAAAATTCAAATTTCATTTTTATAGCATTCATAGTACTGATTCTTTATAGAGGAATAGAAAATTATACTTGGTTTTTTGAAAATTTTAATCATCTTTTCAGTATATTAATTCCATTTTTCTGGGGATTTGCAATTGCATATATTTTAAATCCTCTTTTAGTAAAATTAGAAACGAAGAAAAAGCTTAAGCGATTTCCAGCAATGGGAATTTGCTATATAGTATTTTTTGGTTTTATTGGACTATTTATTACGATTGTAACTCCAATAATATTACAAAATCTTTTTGATATTATAAAATATCTTCCAGATTATATGAATGCACTTCAATCCTGGTTTGATAATACTTTACTAACTTTTTCACTTATCGATAAGCTTAATCTTGAAGATTATATAAAAACAAATATATCAGGAATTTCTACTATGATTTTTGAATTTCTAAATTTAACTATAAATGGTGTGCTTACTAAAATCATTGGGATAACGTCAGGTCTACTAAAATTTATAGTAGGGATAATTGTGTCTGTGTATATTCTTAACGAAAAGGAAAGCTTTGCTAAGAGCAGTAGAAAATTCATAAAATCTATGTTTGGTGAAGTAAAGTCTCAAAAAATAATTAAATTTTTTCAATTATGTAATGAGGTATTGTTAAACTTTTTTGTAGGAAAGGCAATAGATTCATTTATTATTGGGATAATTGCATTTATAGGATTTACGCTTATGAAAGCGCCTTATGCACTTTTATTAAGTCTTATAGTCGGAGTTACAAATATGATTCCATACTTTGGACCATTTATAGGAGCTTTTCCAGCAGTGTTAATAACATTATTTGTTAGTCCAATAAAAGCATTTTGGGTGGCGGTATTTATTCTCATCCTTCAACAAGTAGATGGAAATATAATCGGTCCTAAAATTTTAGGAGATAAGGTAGGCATATCACCATTTTATATAATTTTATCAATTCTTATTGGTGGTGGATTTTTTGGAATGCTAGGAATGCTTTTTGCAGTTCCACTTTTCAAAATAATAAGTATTATGCTCAACCAATATATGGATTTTAGACTTGAAAAACAAGCTTTGGAAAATTCTAAGCAGGAAAATTAAAAATAGACAAATAATAATGAGAGAAATATGTAAAAATCATTTTAATATTAATAATAATATGATATACTTATTTACTGTGAGTATTAATTTATACTTTAGATATAAAGTGATTTTTTCGATATAGTTTTATAATAAATAATTTTGAAAGGAATGAAATTTTTGGCATATATAGTTGTTAAGGAGAGTAAACCTCTAAAAGGTACCGTAAAGGTTAGTGGAGCGAAGAATGCAGTACTTCCAATTATTGCAGCAACACTTTTAGTTGATGGGGTTTCGGTTATAAAGAGTGTACCTAATCTTAGAGATGTAAATGTTATGTCTGATCTTCTAAGATATTTAGGGGCAAAAGTACAGTATGATGGAGATACACTTGTAGTAGATGCTACAGAGATAAAAGATACAGAGGCGCCATACCATCTTGTAAATAAAATGAGAGCATCCTTTTTAGTTATGGGTTCTCTACTTGCAAGATACAAAAATGCAAAAATTTCTATGCCAGGAGGCTGTGCAATAGGAACAAGACCAATAGATTTACATCTAAAAGGTTTTAAGGCACTTGGTGCAAAAGTAAATTCAGAACATGGATATGTAGAAGCAGTATCTGAAGAGTTATTAGGCGGCAAAGTCTATTTGGACTTTCCTTCGGTAGGTGCTACTGAGAATATAATGATGGCAGCAGTCCTTGCTAAGGGAACTACAACAATAGAAAATGCAGCAGAAGAGCCTGAAATAGTAGATTTAGCAAACTTTTTAAATAAAATGGGAGCTAAGGTAAGAGGGGCAGGAACGAATACTATAAAAATAACTGGTGTAGATAAACTTGAAGCAGTAGAGCATACAGTTATTCCTGATAGAATAGAGGCAGGCACATATATGGTGGCAGCAGCTATGACAAAAGGAGATGTTTATATTGATAATGTTATAATAGATCATATCAAACCTGTAGTAGCAAAACTAATAGAAGTGGGATGTATTGTTGAGGAATTTGAAAATGGAGTAAGAGTTATAGGCCCAGCAGAAATTCAACCGACTAATATAAAAACACTTCCTCACCCAGGATTTCCAACAGATATGCAGTCTCAGTTTATGGCAATGCTTTGTATTGCAAATGGAAAATCTACTATAACGGAAACTGTGTTTGAAAATAGATTTATGAATGTACCAGAACTTATAAGAATGGGTGCAGATATTGAAATAAATGGAAAATCTGCAATAGTTCAAGGTAAGGAAAAACTCACAGGTTCAGAAGTGATGGCGACAGATTTAAGAGCTGGAGCGGCACTTGTTATAAGTGGACTTGTAGCAGAAGGCGAAACTATTGTAAAGAATATTTATCATATAGAGCGAGGCTATGTAGATTTAGTTGGAAAACTATCTATGCTTGGCGCAGAAATTTACAAGGTTGAAGAGAGTATTTAGTTTAGAAAGATTGTATTAGGAGGTAAATAATGACACCTGAAATAGGTATTGATTTGGGAACCGCATCGGTGCTTGTGTATGTTAAAAATAAAGGAATAGTATTAAACGAACCTTCTGTGGTTGCGATAGATACAACTACAGGCAATGTACTTGCTGTAGGAGAAGAAGCTAGACTTATGCTTGGAAGAACTCCAGGAAGTATAGTAGCGATAAGACCACTTAGAGAAGGGGTTATATCTGATTATCAAGTTACAGAAAAAATGCTTAAATATTTTATAGAAAAAATAACTGGCGGCGTGAGTATGTTTAAATTCTTTAAGCCGAAGATAATGGTATGTGTGCCTTCAGGCGTAACAGAAGTTGAAAAAAGAGCAGTTATAGATGCAACTATGGAAGCTGGTGCAAGAGAGGTATTTTTAATAGAAGAACCAATCGCAGCCGCTATAGGTGCTGGCATAGAAATTTCTAAGCCAAATGGATGTATGGTTGTAGATATTGGTGGTGGAACTACGGATATCGCAGTTATTTCACTTGGTGGAATAGTAGAGAGCACTTCAATAAAAGTAGCGGGAGATACTTTTGATGAAGCGATAATAAGATATATGAGAAAAAATCACTCTATGCTTATTGGAGAGCGTACTGCAGAAGAAATTAAGAAAACTATAGGAACGGCTTTTCCAAGAGAAGAAGAAGTTACTATGGATATAAGAGGAAGA